>CAZNCK010000050.1:18225-25232 GCA_964571545.1 uncultured Treponemataceae bacterium
AACTTTATCTTAAGGAGGAGTTCATCGACTTTTGACTTGTCCTCTTTGCGGTTCATGTAGTGGTCAATCAACCAGAAATAGCGATTGATAAGTCTCGGGATGAGTATAGCCCGTCTCGAACCATCCGCCGCCAGCTCTGTCTCGAGTTCGTACACCGATTGCTTTATTTTTCCGACCTCTATGGGTTTGAGTTCACGTTTGACCGAAAACACGCCCATCAGCTCTCCGAGCACCGGTATCCACTCGGCGCACTCGATTCCCTCCTTGCCGATTTCAGTTACCTTGCCGGCGAGTCGCGCGAAGGCGCTCGACTCGAGGAGGTCGATGTCGATCCGCTGGGGGTTAATAAAAAATGCTTCCCTGAAAAGCGCCTTGGAGGCGCGTTGTTCGTCTATCAAGGCATAGGCGTCTGCTAGTTCCGCAAGGATGGCCGGATCGTCGCGCCTGGATTTCGCGGCGCCTTCGAGGTACTTGACGGCGGCCTCATAGTCGCCGTGGCCCTTGCTGGCCTTGCCAAGCCTGAGCACCAGTTCTGGATCGGCGCTTTCGCCATCGATGGCTAACGCGCGGTATTTTGCCAATGCCGTGCCAAAAGCGAATTGCTTGAAAGCGGAACAGGTCCGTTCATGCGTAGTTCCAAGCTTTGTAAGAAAATGTCTGAAGGCCTTCCATCGCGCAAGAATATACTCGCCGGACTCGAATGGATCGACAAGGGTCGTGGCTTTATCTATGGAATCAGACCACCATCTGGCGCACTTCATGGCATACAGCAGTTCTTCGTCCTCGAAATCCTGCTCCAAAGCACTCTGCATTGAGGCTTGCGCGGAATCGATGTCGAGATCCGAGAGAAATTTGTATGCCTCTGCTATAAGCGCTTCCACGCCTGTGGATCGTGTCATGTGCCTCGGATATCCGTTGTATTGTTTTTATTGTACATGAAATTAATCAAATAAGTCAATGAATCTCTCCTTGCCGCGACGATAATACGGGCGCCCGCCTTGAGCGGAGCCCGGCGTCGTGCTAGAATCCCGGCATGAGAACAACGATTGTGGCGCCTTCGCTACTGGCCGCTGATTTTTCAGTCGCCGGAGAGGCCTTGCGGCTGGTTGAGGCCTCGGGCGCGCCCTGGATACACCTTGATGTAATGGATGGCCGATTCGTGCCCAACCTGACCTTCGGTCCCAAGATGGTGGCCGATCTGCGCAAGCGTTCCCGGCTGTTTTTCGACGCGCACCTGATGACCGAAGCCCCGGAGTCCCTGGTCGACGCCTTCATCGAAGCGGGGGCCGATGCCATTACCTTCCATATCGAAGCCTGCGTGCACGCCCACCGTTTGATAGACAGGATCCACGCCGCGGGCAAAAAAGCCGGTATTTCGCTCGTGCCTTCAACGCCGGTTTCAGCCATCTCGGAGCTGCTTCGCTACGTGGACTTGGTTCTCGTCATGACGGTGAATCCTGGTTTTGGGGGACAGAAACTGATTCCGCGGTGCGTCCAGAAGGTAGCCGAGATACGGGCCTTCCGCGAGCGGGAAGGCCTCGCCTTCGACATTGCGGTCGATGGCGGGGTCAACATCACTACCGCGCCGGGGGTAGTGGCGGCCGGCGCCGATATGCTCGTTATGGGCAGCGCGTTCTTCGAATCCACCGACCAGGCTACCCTGGTACGCTCCATATCCGCCTTGGCTCGTCCGGACTCCAGTCCAGCCGCCTAAGCGCCGACAATATATCGAAGGAAGGAACGAACGCATGAACCTGAAAAGAATTGCTACGTTCGCTGTCATCGTCGCCATTGCAGCATCCACTGTTCTGGCTCAGTCCGCCGGGGCCTCCGCTCCGACGGCCTCCGCTCCGACGGCTAGCACGATGAAACCCGCAGACGAGCTGCGCCGCGGTATAGAGTTGTTCGCCAATGCCCGCTACTCCGAGGCCTTGCCAATTTTCGATGCGCTGTTCCTCGATCCGCACTCGGGCACCCTGCGCGCTGAAGGCGCTTACTGGTCCTCTATGACGCTGCTGGCCTCCGGCGATCCAGCCTCCGCTGAAAAGGCCATTGAATCGTTCCTCGTGGCGTTTCCCGGACACGAACGAACGCCAGAGTTGATATATCAAAAAGCCAGGGCGACCTTCCTGCAAAAAGATTATGAGCGCGCCGTAAGCCTGTTCCAGTCGTACATTACGGCTTTTCCTTCGGGCGAGCAGGTGCCTGCGTCGGTGTTCTGGTCGGCCGAGAGCCTCTACTCCATGGGGCGGCTGCAGGACGCCGAGAAGCTGTACCGGGCCATAGGCGAACGCTATCCTGACAGCGTCAAGGCTGAAGCCGCCAAGTATCGGTTGAGCCTCATCCAGTTCAAATACCGCGAAGACGAGCTCCTGACCCTCCTCAAGTGGAGCCATGAAGAGTCTCTACGCATCATCGAGGAATTTCAGCGCAGGGAAAAATCGTACGAGCAGGCTCTTGAGGTGTACCAGAAACGTTATGGCGAGGCCAAGCGCGGTGTAGCTCAGACCCAAGCTTCGCTCGAAGAGCAGGTATCCAGTCTCAGGCTCGCCATGGACGACTTGGCCAAACGACTCCAGGAAAAAGATGCTCGGGTCTCGGAGCTTGAGCGCATGCAATCGGAAACTGGGGCGCAGGAGGCGAGTACGGTTGTTGAAACCGGTCAGGCGGTAGCTGTTGTCGGCGCTGCCGCGACTCTTGAACTCTTGTCCATGAAGGAGCGCGCCTTGGCCCTGATGCAGTTTTATCTGGAACGGCTTGCTACTCGACCTGGACAAGGAGACTCGAAGTGAAAAAACTATCATTGCTTCTCGTTGCCCTTGCCCTGTTTACCACGGCGGCTTTTGGTCTTGAATTGAAGGACGGGCGAATGAAGCTCGTCATAGACGAAAAATCAGGCCGGTTTTCTCTGTATTATTTAGCCGAGGTCACCAAGTCTCACTATGTTCCGCTTCTGTATTCCGAGGAGACGAGGACAACGTATTCAACGCTCAGCTTCGATCAGAAAACCTACAAGTTGGGCGATGCGTCAGACTTCCGGGTCAGTGTAGCCAAGGAAGCAGCCGGCGGTGTCCGCATCGAATACCGATCATCGTTTTGTGTTGTCAAGCAGACCTTCTCATTCGTTACTTCACCGGGCGCTTCCATGTCCGATGGCGTAACGCTTGAATACAGCATAGAAAACGTGTCCCAGAAGGATACTCCCATAGGCCTCCGAGTATTATTCGACACCTGGCTCGGGGAGAAGACCCAGGCTCATTTCAGCGCCCAATCAGCCGGGATCTTGTCCGGCGAAGTCGCCCTGAGTGGCGAATATGCAGACTCCTGGATCAGGAGCGCGGAAGCCACCGGAACCAAGGATGGGGTCAGCCTGCAGATCCAGTTGTCTGCTCCGGCTACGAAGCCTGAGAGGGTGCTAGCGGCCAACTGGAAGCGGCTCAGCGATGCCGTCTGGGCCTTTGAACCCAGTACCTCAAGGAACTTTACCCTACTGCCATACTCAATAAATGATAGTGCCGTTGCCCTGTACTTTGAACCGATAACCGTCAGGCCGGGGTCCACCAGAAGAATTTCTACCATACTGTCACAAGCCAATGACGGGTACCCCGCGGTTCAGACCACAACGGAGTCCGTGAGCCCCGCTCTGGCCATTACCGCCCCAGCGGTAACGGCGCCTCTCGACGAGATGGTAGATCTGGTAGCCGTGCGCGATGTTCTTGATGCCATCAATATAGCTATCGGTTCCGGCGCAGTTCCGACGGTAGCTGAACTGGAGGCCATGGACTCGATAGTGCGGCAACTGGAAACCCGCAAGGCCAAGTACTGAAGCTGATGGCCAAGAATCCGCTCGACGAGGCCGAGTCTCTGTATCGCACTCGCCGCTGGCCCCAACTGATCAGCCTCCTCGAGCCCATGTCGGCCGTGTATCGGGATACCGCGAGGTTCTCGGTACTCCTTGGAAATGCGTATCTGCATAAAGAAGACATAGGAAGCGCCTATTCATGCTTTCGCCGGGCTCAATCCCTTGATTTCAGGGATATCGAGGCCGTTCTGGGGCTGGCGGCGGTCAATATTCGTCGTGGTGACTCTGACAAGGCAGTCCAACTGTACATAGAGATCCTCGAACGTAGCCCGCGTAACCGAAAAGCCAGAAAAGGCCTGGAGTTTTTACGGCAGACAGCCGTGGACGAAACCTCAATTCCCGCAAGGAGAGTCCGCAGACTCTATCCCGAACCTCCGCCCCGCTGGGGAAGCGTCATACTGCTGTTGACGGTAGCTACAGCCCTGGCTGTCGGTATTTGGCTAGCGCCGGCTGTAATGCAAGCCCTACGGGAGACAATGCCAAGGCGGGATGGCGTTACAGACATCGTACTGAACGCAGAGGAGCAGTCTTCTCCCGTTGGCTCCGACGGCGGATTTGATTTTATACTGACTGAAAAAGTCGCCCTGGCGACCTTTGAAAAGGCCAAGCGGCTCTTTTCAGACCATCGGGATGAAGCGGCTCTCGTGGAATTGAACCGACTCAGGCTTTCCAATGCTACGAAGCAGGTCAAAGCCAAGGCCGCATCTTTGGCGCTCTACGTACGGGAACCAAGCTTTCTGTCCATGCCTGATCGATACAGTCTTGCCGATGTAACAGCCAACCCACGATTGTATGAAGGAGTCGGTATAATCTGGAAAGGCTTGGTCGCGAATACCGCGGTATCGAACGCCGTAGCCGCTTCTGCTAGCGGAACGGCCACTATGTCCACCGCATTTGACTTGCTGGTAGGCTACCACGATAAGAAGCGCCTTGAAGGCATCGTGCAGGTTCGCGCTGGCTTCGAGGCGAGCTTGACGCCCGACAGGCCGGTAGAAATACTCGCTCGGGTCAGGAATATCGAAGGCAACGCATTCTATCTCGAGTGTCTGGCCATCCACGAACAATAAGGATTAATAGATGAAAGCCGTTGTACAGCGGGTCAGGAATGCAACAGTAGCCGTGGCCGGTCGAACCGTAGGCGCCATTGACTCTGGGTTACTCGTGTATCTTGGCGTCGGCAAGGAAGATACCGAGGCGGATGCCGCCTGGCTTGCCGAGAAAATTTGCGGCCTGCGCATTTTCGAGGATGACGCTGAGAAGATGAACCTGTCGGTGATCGATACAGGCGGCGGCGTGCTTTCGGTCTCGCAGTTTACTCTGCTGGCCGATACGAAGAAAGGCAAACGCCCCTCGTATGGTGACGCGGCGGAACCCGGTATGGCCGAAGCGCTCTTCGAGCGGTTCAAAGCGTTTGTCTCTGCTCTGGTGCCCACTACAGCTTCCGGCGTATTCGGAGCCTCGATGGAAGTTGCCTACGTGAATATGGGCCCGGTAACAATACTGCTCGATACCAAAAAGGCCTGATTCAACGCCTCGCCTGTGGGCAATCCGCCTTCAGGGGACATTCAGCGCAGCGCGGCGTAGCCCTGCAACAACATTTGCCGTGTTCGTCTATCAACGCATGAGCCTCGGCTAGAAACGCGGCGTCTGACGGCAACACCGATCCAGCGGCCAAGCGCGTTGCCTCATAACCCTGGGGGCTATCGAAGAAACCAACGCGGAGCAGCAATCGTCGGGCGTAGGCATCGCCTATGAAGACCGGTTGGCCGTAACAGTAAAGCAGGATGCAATCAGCCGTTTCGTAGCCTATGCCCTGAACCGTCAGCAGGCGTTTGCGCGATGGCGTTTCAACCTCGAACCCGAGCCAGGCAGCTGAGAGCGCCTTCAAGTAGATGGCTTTTGTCTTGAACGTACCCGCAGGGCGTATAGTCTCGCAGAGAATGGCTTCGTCTACGCCAGTCAGCGCTTCAGGCGACAAGAGGCCGGCGCGGTGCAGCGCAAGGAGGGCCCTGGTGGCCCCAGTCCAGGCCGTGTTCTGGGCCAGGACGGCTCCGGCCGCGATTTCGAAACGAGCCTGAGCCGCATTGATGTCGCCCGCCGGCACGGGCGTCGAGTAGGCCGCTTTGTAGCCTGCTTCGTTACGGCCGTCCACTCCTGCGAGCGAGGGGAGCGGCCACCATCCTTGCGGCCCGTACGCCGCCGAGAGGCTTCCCAGCATAGCTGTCAGATCAGTAGAAAAATTCACATAGTCCTTCCAACGTCGTTGACAGAAAACGCCCGGCTTCCGTGTTTGGAAAGCCGGGCGTTTTCAACAGCAAGACTGTCTGCCGTTTACTTCTTGGTGTTGCGGAGGACGGCCTGAGCTCCGGCCAACCTGGCTATCGGCACGCGGAAGGGCGAGCACGATACGTAGTTGAGGCCGATGCGGTAACAGAAATCTATGGTCGCGGGATCGCCGCCCTGCTCGCCGCAGATGCCGAGCTTGAGGTCGGGCTTTGTCTTGCGGCCGTAGGTGGAGGCGTGCTCCATAAGGAAGCCCACACCCTCTTCGTCCACTGTTTCGGTCGGGTTGGACGGCAGGATTTCCTGGTCGATGTAGTGGGGCAGGAAGGAGCCCGCGTCGTCGCGGCTGAACGCGTAGGTCATCTGGGTGAGGTCGTTGGTGCCATAGCTGAAGAAGTCGGCGTATTTGGCGACCTTGTCGGCCAGAATCGCGGCTCGGGGAACCTCTATCATCGTACCGATGAGCACCTTCATCTTGATGCCGGCCTTAGCCAGGGTTTCGTCGACGATCTTCTGGGTGCGGACCTGGAGCACTTCCAGCTCTTTGGGGTCGCAGATCAAGGGAATCATGATCTCGGGGGAGACGGGGATCTTCTTCTTGGCGCACTCGACGGCGGCCTGCATGATCGCTTCGACCTGGGTATCGTAGATCTCGGGATAGGTGATCGCGAGGCGGCAACCACGGTGGCCGAGCATTGGGTTGGACTCGTGGAGGCGGTCGATCTTGGGCTGCAGATCCTTGACCTTCATGCCGATGAACTTTGCCAGTTCCTCGGTTTCAGCCTTGGTGTGCGGAACGAACTCATGGAGCGGCGGATCGAGGAGGCGGATGGTGACGGGTTTGCCTTCCATAGCCTTGAAG
>CAZNCK010000051.1:0-1407 GCA_964571545.1 uncultured Treponemataceae bacterium
GACGCTGTCCACGAGCGATATGACAAGGGCCAGCAAGGCCGCGGAGCCCGCGACGACCAGCGGGCCAAGTATTATGGGATTCACGCGCGCCTCCTTACTGAACCGCTATCATGCCGGAAAAGCCTATGAAGGCCATCGCCATGAAGCCTATCGTTATCATCGTAATGCCGGGTCCTTTGAGGCCTGCGGGAACCGGACTCTTCTCGGTGCGTTCGCGTATCGCCGCCAGTAGCATTATGGCCAGCCACCAACCCAGGCCGGAGCCCGCGCCGAACGCCACCGACTGCAGGAAGTTGTAGCTCCTGATCTGCAGGAACAGGATGGCGCCCAGGATGGCGCAGTTAACGGTGATCAGCGGCAGGAAGATGCCTAGGCTCAGGTAGAGCGCGGGGCTGGCGCGATCTATCACCATCTCCAGGATCTGCACCACCGCCGCTATCACGACGATGAACACTATGAATGACAGGTACTCGAGGCCCAGCGGCGTTATCACATAGAAGAGAACGACCCAGCTGATGGCCGCGGTTATAGTCATCACGACCGTTACGGCCATGCCGAGCCCAAAGGAGCTTTTCCAGTCCTTTGAAATCGAAATGAACGAACACATGCCCAGGAAGTTAGAAAGGAGAATATTGCTTGTGAATATAGACGCGAAGAACAGAGTGACGGGATTGATGAGCGGCGTCATTTGCTTGTCTCCTTGTTCGCGACAGTAGTCGCGGCGGCGGGCTGGGCTCCGGCCGGAGCGGCTGGCTTGGCGCCTTGGCCGACTTTACCTTTTGCCTGCACCGTTTTGGCCCACCACATCACCATGGCGACGAAGAAGAAGGCGCTCGGGGCCATTATCATGATTGTCCAGGTGACGAAGCCTTCCGGCATAACGCGGATGCCCAACAGGGTGCCGAAGCCCAATATTTCCCTGATTATCGAGATGGCCACCAGCACTGCCATGTAGCCGAGTCCGCTCGTCAGGCCGTCCCATAACGACATCAGCGGCGTGTTGGCCGCCGCGTAGGCCTCGGCTCGGCCCATCAGGATGCAGTTGGTGATGATGAGTCCCACGTACGGTCCGAGTTGTTTGGAGACGTCGGGCAGATAGGCGCGGAGCAGTATGTCCAGGAGGATGACGTAGAATGACATCACGACGACCTGGATTATCATGCGCACCTTGCGCGGCAACAGATCCTTCATCGCCGACAGCGTCATGCTCGACAGGGCCGTGGCGAAGGTGACGCCGGCGGACATGATGAGCGTGTTGCGAACGTTGTTTGTCACCGCGAGCGTGGAACAGATGCCGAGTATCTGGATGAATATGGGGTTGTTGGTCCAGAGGTTGTCCTTAAGGACCATGTACGCCTTAGAATTTTTCATTTAACGCCTCCAGCCTTGATGCGCTCGAGGCCCGCA
>CAZNCK010000051.1:1417-2214 GCA_964571545.1 uncultured Treponemataceae bacterium
TGACGATGGAGCCGAAGGCCTGGCTGGTCCTCGTCGCGCCTGAAATGCCCTCCACTCGGCCGTTGGCCTTGTCGGCGTCGGCCTTGCCCGAGGCTTCGGCTCCCGCTTTCATGGCAACCTTGCCCCCGGGGGATTTTTCACCTTCGAACTGGCCGAGGAACCATGGTTCCTCTATGCGTCCACCGAGACCGGGCGTTTCGAGTTGCGCCAGCACGCGTACGCCGCGCACGTTCTCGCCGTCGGCTGTCGCGGCCAGGATAATGGTGATGGTGCCCCAGAGGCCCGCGCCCGACTGTTCCACCGCGGCGTAACTGGTGCCCTCGACGATAGCTTTCCACGAACGGTAGTCAGTGGTCTTTGCCTCGGTTACTTCAGCGGCGTATTTCGCGGACGCTTCCGCCGCGTCCGCATATGGAATGCCTAATGCGCCGAGGACGGCCGACTGGGTGGCGAACTGCTTGTTGGCTGCCACCAGGTCTTTCGTCCCCTCGTTGGCCACCGCGAGCACGACCACGAAGACAGCGCACACGATGAAGGTGAACAGGACGACGTACAGGGTTGAATCCTTTTTCATTTGGACGCCTCCGTGCCGGCGCCCTGGACAGGAGCCGGAGTCGCTGCTTTTGCCACGGATGCCGCGAGCGTCGCCTTGCGCTTGGCCGCGTCGTTGACAAGCTTGTCGAATAAGCTGGCAAAGGTATTGCCCAGGAGCAGGGCGAAGCTCGTGCCTTCGGGGAACAGGCTGAAGGTGCGAATGACGATGATGACCGCGCCTATCATCAGCCCGTAGGCCCATT
>CAZNCK010000051.1:2224-24100 GCA_964571545.1 uncultured Treponemataceae bacterium
CCCATTGCGCGGCCGGTTTCTTGGGGGCCGATACAGGGTCGGTAGCCATGAACACCGCTACGAACAGGAAGCTGCCCGCCAGGAGGCTCTGCATCGGCAGCGCCTGCTTGACACCGGCGAAGAACAGAGCCGCCGCCACGACTGTACCGCCTATCAGGGTAGACAGCACCAGCCGCCATTGCGCGGTCTTAGTGACGATCAGATATACCGCGGCGCCCGCTATCAGGATGATGCTGGACTCGCCTATGGAGCCTGCCCTGGTTCCTAAGAGCAGGCCCAGCATCGATACGTCGCCGCCTGACCGCATGACGGCCAGCGAGGTGGCCGCGCTCACCGCATCGGGCCTGCCGAACAGGCTGCCGGCCGCCGCGCCGAAATTGCCTGGCTCGAAGAACGAGCCGCCGAGCACGCCGGCGAACGAGATATAGACGAACAGGCGGCCCGCGATTGCCGGATTGAAGATGTTCCGCCCGAATCCGCCGTAGACCTCTTTTGCCATGAAGACGGTAAAGGCCATGCCTATGACAACGATCCACAGCGGCGCTGCCGGCGGCATGGAGAACGCGAACAGGGTGCCGGTGACCAGTACCGCCTCGCTCACCTTACCGCCCTTTTTCTTCTCGAACAGGTACTCGACCAACACGCCGACGCTCAGGCTGACAGCCAGCGTCAGGATGACGCGAGGCCCGTACAGCCAGATTGACAGGGCCGCGATAGGCGCGAGCGCGTATAGGACGCGCCGCATCATAGGTTGTTTCTGGAACACGGTGCTTCTCCTTGTAGTTATTATGCTCTGGTACATTACATAGCTATACTTGAATGCGTGCATAGTATACGCGCTCCAGCCGACTGCCGCCAGCCATCTTTTACAGGTGCTTGTGATGCATGCTGAGCCCCATACGCGCGGTGCCGTGAAACTGCTAAAGAGAGGCCGCGTGCCTGTTCGCAGCAAGAATGGCCTCCGGCGTTTTTGAGCTACGCCATATGTTCGATTTGAACTACCTCCAGGGTCAGGGACGCTCGATCTCTGGAATTATTCTCATCCATGATGGTATCATACAAGACAGCGTGATTGCCCGGTACTATGCCTGCCGGAGGGATCAGGGGGGAACAATTAAATTTCAACGTGTCGGCTTGCTTCTGCTTATCGTCGCCTCGCTCGGCTCGTGTTCTACGATGGAAAACCCGCGCCGAAGAATATGTAGAGAAGGCTATCGCGATACTACCTGCCCAAGGTGCATTGCCGGGAGCCGGAACCGTGGTGACGGAGGAGGATTTACTGTCCTTTCCTCCGGTCGTCCGGCGATACCTCCGCTATTCCGGCGTTGTCGGGAAACGGCGGATATCGAGCTTTTCAGTAATCCTCGGAGGACGCATACGGAACGGTCCTGATTCGCCTTGGATGCCTCTTCGTATGAGGCAATTCAATCGCGTCGATGTACCAGCTCGTATTGTCTACCTTGAATCGGATGCGTTGCCCATGGCCGGGGTCGATTCATTCGTCAGCGCATCGGGGCGCATGCACATTAAGATGCTGAATTTTATCACGGTTGCTGACTCGACCGGGCCGGAGATGGATCGTTCCGCGTTCGTAACGTTTCTCAACGATCTGGTGTTGTGCCCCATAGCCTATGTATCGTTGCCGATCGAGTGGAAAGAACTAGACCATCGTCGGGCCGAACTGTCCATGACGCATGAAGGCTTGCGGGTCAAGGCAATACTGACCTTCGAAAGCGATGGGCGGCTCCTCAATTGGGAGTCGGAAGATCGCTATGCCGACGTTAAAGGCAAGAGCCTTGCGGACCGCTGGTCAACGCCCTTTACCGGCTCGGTCGAGTTATCAGGATTGGTGATTCCTGCATCGGGCGTCGGCATCCACGATTATGATGGCACCCCTTATGTGTACGTCGAGCTAGACAGAATTCAGTCTCTCGTTCTCGGCGCTTCGGGTCTCCCGCCGGAGCAATGATACTACTGTCCTGAAGCATTTATGTACCCGAGCGCTAGAATCCGGCCTTTGAGTTTTCTTGCACCGACATTACGAAGTCATATGTGTCGAGTCAAAATCGGCGGCTCTTGTAGTAGATCGCATGCGCGCTAGGCTTTCGTCGCTGTCATGAGCACGAGGGTCAGGTATCCCTCATCATCGGCCGCGTGCAAATCCCCGTCAGCCGTGGCACTCCAGAGCGCTTTGCCGTCAGGCAGAGACTCCGCCGCTACGTCGGTGACCAGCCCGGTCTTGGTCCACATGGAGGCCCACCATTGGGCTGAGTGGAATGCGTACATGTCCGGTTCCCAAAGCGATCTCATACGTTCAGGCAAGGCGGGGTAGAATTCCTTTGTGAGTCCTGGGCTCAACATGCCGAACTGACCGCCGCTCTTGACCAGTCGCGCATAGTTGCACGGGAAGTACGTCTCGTCTGTCCCGAAGTAATGATAGGCGTCGACGCTGATTGCCGCGTCGAAGAACCCATCCGCGTACGGAAGCGTATGTGCCTCCGCCTTGATGGGGAAGACCCTATCTTCTACGCCCATCGCGATGAACCGTTTGTAATTTTCTGACGCGCTTACCCAAAGATCGTTGGCGAAGACGGTAACCCCGAATTCCTTCGCGAGGAAAATGGATGTGAGCCCCTTGCCGCAGCCCATGTCGAGCACTTTCATCCCTGGTTCAAGCCTCATTCGTTCCGAGAGTATTTCAATCAATTTGAGCGCGTCGGGCCCGAGCATGCAGTTCTCCGCTATGAAGGCCGCGTTTTCGTGATGATAACGATCGCTTCGAATAAAACTTCTCATCGATTTTTCCCTTTCATATCAGCAGGCGTCCTCGGTGAGATCCTAACGCTCGTACCTGAAAAGACTCTACCATCAGCGGTCCCCGCTTGAAAGGGAGAAATCTAGTATATGCAATGAATGCGGCTACGACCTTCGTCCTAGTTTTCCCTGAACTCATGGCCTCGACAACTTTTCCTATTGTCTTATCTATGCATCCGCGCATTGTTACCTGCTGTATAATTTGACCGACCTCCATATGCGAGGAGAGAAGGTACCAAAGGACGAGATACCCAAGCGCGCGCAGTGCTGGCGGCTCGTCGACCAATGATAGCGCTGTTATGGCACGGGAATCTTTCCAGTTTGTGTTCGACGTGCTATGCTGACCAGCCTTCGAACACCCGATACAAGGAGACCCTCATGATAGACCCCCGCCTCGAACGGCTTGCCAGGATACTCGTTACCTATTCGGTTGCGGTCAAACCCGGCGACAATGTTCTCGTCCAGGATACCGGCCTGGAACCCGCCTTCGATAAGGCCCTCGTCAAGGCCATCCACGCGGCCGGCGGTCGCGCCTTCGTATCGTTGCGAGACAAGACGCTCGATCGCGCCTTGCTCAAGGACGCGCCGGCTGAACAGGTGGAATTGCAGGCCAAATTCGAACAGGCCCGAATGAAGGAGATGGATTGCTTCATCGGCTTTAACGCGTGGCGCAACCTGAGTTCCTGGTCAGATCTCTCCGGCCACGAGTTGGATCTGTACAATAAGAATATATGGAAGAAAGTGCACATTGAGACGCGCCTGCCCGAGACCCGCTGGGTGGTGCTCCGTTTCCCCAGCCCCGCTATGGCCCAGATGGCGTCAATGAGCGAGGAGGCCTTCGAGGACTTTTTCTTCGATGTGTGCACTATGGACTACGCGCGCATGTCAAAGGCCATGGATCCCCTGGTTGCCTATCTAGCCAAGACCGACAGGGTGCGCATCGTCAGCCCGGGCACCGACCTGACGTTCTCCATCAAGGGCCTGCCTCCCGTCAAGTGCGACGGCACGATGAATATACCCGACGGCGAGGTCTACACAGCTCCTGTCCGCGACTCGGTCAACGGTGTCATCAGCTATAATACGCCCAGCGAGCACGAGGGCTTTACCTACGAGAACATTCGTTTCGAGTTTAAGGACGGCAGGATAATCAAGGCGACCAGCAACGACGATGCGCGCATCAACCGCGTTCTGGATACCGACGAGGGCGCCCGCTATGTGGGCGAGTTCGCGTTCGGCGTCAATCCGTACATCACCCGCGCGATGAAGGAGACGCTGTTCGACGAGAAGATTTCCGGCTCCATCCACTTTACGCCGGGCAACAGCTACGACGACTGTTTCAACGGCAACCGCTCGGCAGTTCACTGGGACCTCGTGCTGATCCAGACGCCGGAGTTTGGCGGCGGCGAGATCTATCTGGACGACCGCCTCGTGCGCAAGGACGGCCTCTTCGTGGTGCCAGAGCTCGAAGGCCTCAACCCCGCCAACCTAATGTAAGAACAGAAGCGCATGAAGCTTTACTCCAGGACGCTTGTAGCCTCAGCCTTGATGGTATTCGCCGGTATGTCTAGCTGCGCCAGTTACGGCAAGCTGGCCCGCTATCAGGAACGTTACTCCGGCAGCGAGGATTTTTTCGAGAGCCGTGATGTACCCTCATTCAAGGCCGGTTCGCCCGCGTTGTACATGGACGGTCCTGCTTGGTCGGACCGTGCCCTGGAGCTGATCGCCGAGGCCGAGGATTATATCCTCATCATGTCGTTTCTCGTTACCGCCATACCCAAGCAGGAGGAGATCTACGACGCGCTTGCCGCCAGGATGGCGGAAGGAATCGATGTCTACATCATTACGGATTCAGCCTCGTACTTTCGCACCTATCCCCGGGTCTCAGAACCGGTACCGGCCGCGGTTTCAATGGCATTGGATCGTGGTATACCCATAATCGAATATAATCCGATACGAGGAAGCCGCATTTTTACCTTCTTGGGCCTCTTCGACCGGGATCATAGAAAATTCTGGGTAGTCGATGGCCGAATCGTCGCTGTTGGGGGCCAGAATATCGATTATGATTCCCTGCGGGCTCCTGCCGATGCGGGTTGTGTGGACGCCATGATGGAATTCGAGTCAGCCGGCACAGCCGCGTTCCTTCGCGATTCCTTTATTAGGACCTGGAATGCCTATTCCCTTAAAAGGCTCGATCCCGATGATTTTCCGGCGCGCGAAGGCGCTCAGGATTTTAACCTGGCGATTTTTGACCAAGGATTGCGCGAGGCCGGCAATGTTACCGACATGTTCGATGGTTTTTTTACCTACGCCCGGGAAGAACTCTGGCTGGTGCAATGCTATACCTATCTGACGCCAGCCTTACTCGACAAGATTCGCTTTGCCGTGGACCAGGGGGTCAGAGTCAATATTGTACTGTCTGACAATCATGTGACCATACGTTCCGTGCAAGGCTCCTTTTATGGAATTAGGGACCTCATCGATGAGGGGGTGTCTGTCTATCTCTACGAATCCCCGACGGGCTCACTGCTGCATTACAAGATGATGATGGCAGATGGCACCTGGTCGGCTGTCGGTTCCGCCAACTTCAACCTGCGGTCGCAGACGACGTCCAGGGAACTGGCCTTCCTGGTCTCCGACCCCGAGTCGATGGCGCTCATCCGGTCCGGGCTCGACGAGATCCTGAAATACTGCCGCCCCGTAGGGCGCGAAGAAGCACTGACATACCGAGGGTTGCCGTACTACATGCAAAACCTGCTGATGCAGTTCTGGGGGTGATATATGTCCAAAATGCATCTGAGGCCGGTACGTGCTGCTTTGATTCTTTGCTCGTTGCTGTCGCTCCTCCCCGACACTGCCGAGGCTGCTCCCCCATCGCCATGGTCGGGCGGGTTCGTCACGTCGACCAGGGGGTTTTCCGAATCCTCGGGGCAGCTACCGGGAGAGTATCTCGATGTGGGTGTGTTCCTGGATCCATTTCAGCGCCCCTTCTTGAACCCGTCCGCTTCGATGCGCATGATCATACCGCTTTTTCCCCTGGATACTGGACGGTCTATGGTCGCGGTCGGGTTGGACCTGGACCTGATGAGTTTCAGGAACCACCCCCTGCGGTCCATCATGGCGCAGACGAGCGCTCTCAGCCCGGCCTTGGCCGCAGCCTGGTCATTCAGGCTCCAGGATGGATTCCTGCATGGAGACCTGTACCTGACCGCGCATCTGTTGCGACTCAGGACCGGCGATGCCTCCTATAGCCTCCTATCCCCGGAACTCATACTCGGCGATGGATTCACCCTAAGCGGCTGGGGCCTGCGGCTCTACGATTTTTCATTCTTCCTGTTCTAGGAGTCGCGTAAATGGCTCGTTATAAAACCGCAGTCGCCCTGTTTGTCTGCCTCCTGGTTCCATCGCTGGCCGTGGCCGCGCCGGATCTGGGCATAGCGTTTGGCCCCTGGTCCTTTGCCAGCGGCGGCCCTGGACCTGGAATCTATGCGTATAGCGGCCTGGCCCTCGGCGGCGTTTCCCGGCTGGAAGTGGAGGCTTTTGGCGTGGCGGAATTGATGCCCGCGCCAGGCGCAACCGTTCTGGCCGGCGCCAGTGTCGGATTGTCATTGGGTGGTCCCCGTATACCTACGTATTTCAATGTTGTGGTCGATCTGGGTTATATACAAACGCTGGTCGATGATGGCCTGCCCGGGTTCGGCCCCGCCTACCTCATGCTCAGGCTTTCGCCCTTGGTCATCGGGAATCCGCTGCATGGCCACCGTGACAGGATGTTCTCCCTGGGCCTTCTCTACGACCTCGAGGAACGCTCGTTGTCGATTGTCTGGAACGTATTGATAGTCCACTGGTATCCAGGAAACGATTCCGCTCATGAAGAAAGGCGACGATGAAGAAAATGTGGCTCTTGTCGGCGGCACCATGCGCCTTTGCGCTATCCCTTTTGTGCCGCGCTCCCGTAGCGTTGCAAGCCCAGCCAGTGAGCAGGGAGGATGTTGAAATCGCCGACAGCCTGCTTCTCGCGGCGACGCCCATAGTCTACGGCGAAGAGGCCTTTCTCGCGCGCATAGAGGCCCGAACGGGAGGCCTGCGTGAGCCGGTGGGCCTCGTGCTGTCGGGCGGGTCGGCCCGGGCGTTTGCCCATATCGGCGTGCTCAGGCGCCTCGAAGAGGCGGGCATCGTTCCCGACTTCATCGTGGCAAACTCCATGGGTTCCATAATCGGGCTGCTGTACGCCGCGGGTCTGTCCCCCAACCAGATATACGACCTGGTATCGGGCACGGAACTTGGCGCGCTGTTCGAACCGACACTTCCCATGGCTGGCGGCATTCTGGATCCCGGCCGCTTTAGCGACCTCATCCGGCTCTACCTGGGCGACCTTCGCCTGGAAGATCTGCCCATCCCCATACTGGTTGCCTGCGAGGACCTCAGGACAAAGCGCGAAATCCGCCTGGCCGCCGGTGACTTCATCACGGTTATGGAGGCGGCTTATGCGCTGCCGGTATTTTTTCCGCCCGTAGCGTATGGCGAGCATCTGCTCATTGACGGCGGAATTACTAACCTGGTTCCGCTCGGCGCCGCCATGGAATATACCGACCGGGTCATAGCCTCCAGCACCTTCTATGACGCCGAGGGTCTGAACCTGAGAAATCCGCTCGTCATACTCAATACTTCTATCGATATAGGTAAACGCCGAGCCGGAGTCGTCGACATCCTGCGGTATCCTGAGGCAATCTGGATACGCTGCGATGTAGAATCGTTCTCGTTCATGTCCTTTGATAGGCTCGCGGAGCTCGACGAACAGGGCTACCGTTCCGCTGACGCGCATGCGGACAGTCTTACCGCCTTAGGTAACGGAGGCCTCTATCCGGCGCTCGCGGAATTGCGGACTGGCTACGACCTCGCCATAGAGCGCGCCTCGGGCGTCTGGGCTCCCTTCGAGCGTGCGCCGGCGAAGCATGCCGCCTTGGCGCTGACCGCCAGGCTGCGTTCCACCGCATTTCCCGGAGACGACTATTACCTTCGCGATACCGTGTTCATGGGCGGCGGACTCGCTCTCCGCTGGAGAGCGCTCGATGCGGCGCTGGATGCCGGCGCCGACTGGTCGGCCTATACTGACGGCGCCTGGCGCCCCGCGGTCAGTCTCGCCGGCACCTTAGACCTCATGCCAGGGCTGAGGATCGAAACGTTGCTATCGGCTGATTTTCCGGCCGATTATTCGGGGGGATTCCCCCTTGCCTACCAGCGCACGGCCGTCCGGGCCGTTCATGCGTTTTCGGGCGGCAGGATGGAGTTGTCTTCCGCGCTTGAACAGGACGCGCTCTGGCTAGCGGGCCAGACCCAGCTACTTTCCAGTAGCCTCTCGCTGGCCCTGGAAGGAGACGGAATCCTGACCGGATTGTCCGCCAGCGTCGGGCACCAGCTGGCCGGCGACTGGGACGAACACTATGCCTTTGCCAATGCGGCCTTCGGGCTTCGCCCTTTGCCGGTTCTGGCACTGCGGGCGGCCGGCCTGGCAAGGGCGGCGCTGGATGAGGACGGCAAGGCGCCGTTGTATCGTTCTGATCCGCTGACCGTCGCCGAGCCCTCCCGAGTGGATGCCGTGGGTCGGGCCGTATACGGCGCTTCGCTGTCAGCGGGTTGGGAGCCGACCCGACTGGCCATATCGTTTGCCGAACTCATAGTGATGCGCAGGATATCGCTGGCAATGTTCGGCGATTCGGTCTGGGCCGATGACGAGATCAACCCCGCTTCGCTCGTGGTAGGCGCGCGCCTGGGTTGCGATCTTGTACTGATGGGACTCAAGACGGCCCGCTTCCTCGTCGAGCTTGGACGCGACCTGGACTCTGGCGCGTTTACCGCCCGGCTGTTCCTGATTCCGGCATTAGGGCGCTGAAGAGGCGATTACATCGCATCGGGCCGGTGGAATTTTGCTTTACTATCGAGAGGCCGTGCACAGTACTGAGAGGAGCTTCCGTGTTGCGTTACCTGCTTTCAGCGTTGCTGAGTGTTTCCACCGTCGGACTTTTCTCTACGGCGCTCGCTCCTTCGTCTGCTGACATCCTTGGCTGGTGGAACGCCGCGACAGTCGCGTCCGGAGCGGCGTCAGGCTATGTCGCGTCGCGCACGGTCATCCGCATCGAGGAGCTGGATGAATCAGGGCTCGTTACATCCCTTGAAGAAGCCGAAACGAGGCTCGATTGGACAAAACCAACGCCCGAGGCCGTCGTTGTGAACGCCGTTAAAAATGGTAAGGACGTTACTGAAGAATGGCGCAAACGGTACGCCAAGGCGGCCAAGGATCAGGCAAAATCGGGCGCCGACGGTAATTCCGCCGCTTCCGGAAAAGGTGGTCCGCCCGGCGGCTTCGACGCCACGCCGTTTGACCCCAAATACTCCAGGGGCTTGAGCCGCGGACAGCCGAGTTTAGTCAACGCCGGCGTCGAGGTTCCTTATGTCATCACCACTGATGCCGGTCCCGTCGAAGGGATCGCCAGCTTTTCAGGCTCGGGGGCCGCGTTCGGGGCCACGCAGCGCTGGAGTAAGCCGCCTGTGTTCGTATCCTCGATGAGTTCGACAATGCGTTACGCGTACCAGGACCGGATGTTGTTTATTTCTGGTATGCAAATAGAGGGAGAAACCTCGATTCTGTTTATAAAGCGTCGCTTCAGGATGGGTTTCGAGTTTTCAGACTGGCGGAAATCGGCCCGTTGAGGGTCAGATCCGCCCGAGCTCTACGGGTCCCTTGGCGACGACGCAGGCATAGACGAATAGCTCGAGAATGACCTTCTCGTTGGCCTGCCCCATGGCCCGTAGCCGGGCGTCAGTATCGACCCCGAACGCTACGAGTCGTTCGCAGGTGTTCCTGGGCCAGCGCCGCCGCGCCTGGTCATAGCTTGCCAGCGCTGTGCGTCTTGTTATCCTGAGCGACCGTGCGGCCTGCTCGTAGGGCGCTCCATCCGCTAGCGCCGCGTGCAACGCTGACAGCCGCCTGAAACTCCACAGCAAGCCTGCCAGTAACCCCACGCCGGATCCGTCGCGGTCAGAAAGTATAGCCTGGAGCGTTTCGAGCGCTTGCGTGAAGCTGCCGCCCGCCATCTTGTCCCAGAGGCTGAACGCATCCTCGGCTCTATTGTGGGCGATATAGCGCTCTACATCGTCTTCGCCTATGGAGGAGCCGCGCGGGTAGAACAGAGCGAGTCTGGAACATTCTGTCTTGAGCGCCTCGGTATTGTTTTCCACGAGATCCAGTATAGCCTCGACGGCTCCATCGTCGGCCTTTACGCCCTGAGCCGAGAAGTAGTCGCGTATCCAGCGGCCAGATTCCTGGGGCGACAGTTCCCAGAACACCTTTTTGGCGTCCTTGGAGATCGCGGCTTCCAGCGTCTTGTCCACGCCTATGCCATCGGCGACGAGGACCAGCACGGTCGTTTCCGCCGGGTGCCTGGCGTATTCGACGAGGGCCTGGACATCCGCCTTGGCCTTGATCTGGTCCGCGCCTAGGTATTGCACGAATTTACCCGCGGAGAACAGCGAGCCGTTCATGAGGAGGTCAAGGAGGACTGGAACGGGTGTTTCGTGGGCGTAGAGTCGGTGCTCTTCGGGTTCGCCCTTCCATTCGGAGGCGCATCGGGTTTTGAGCTGCCTGATGAAATCGTTGCGGCGGCCCAGTTCAGGCCCGCCGACCGCGAAAAGGGCTTCCACCTGCGCTTAGTACGTGCGGACTATGCCGCGCAACTGGCCCAGGATGCGGACATCCTGGCTAAATATAGGCGCGTAGGCTTGATTTTCCGGTTCCAGACGAATCCGGCTCTTTTCCTTGTAGAAGCGTTTGAGCGTTACCATGTCATCGATGGCCGCTACCACGATTTCGCCGTCGCGGGCTTCCTGTTTCTGCTCGATTACCGCTAGGTCTCCGTCCAGGATACCGGCGTTGATCATGCTGTCGCCGCGGACCCTGAGAGCGAAGCAGGTAGCGGACCCGACCATAGAGGCTGGCACATGCACGCTGGATTCGTAGTTTTCCTCGGCAAATATCGGCTTGCCGGCCGCGACTGAGCCGAGCACGGGCAACTCTATCGTCGGCGATCGTCCTGCCAGTATCGACTTGCCTATGATCTCGATCTTGCGTGATCGACCTCCGCCTGTCCGGATACGGCCCTTGCGTTCAAGCGCCTTCATGTGGTCGTAGGCGCCTTTTGCCGACATCCCGAAATGCGCGGCGATTTCCCTGATGGTGGGGGGGTAGGGGTTTTCCCTGATGAAAGTCTCGATGTAGTCGAGGACTTCTTTCTGGCGATCCGTCAGTTCGTTCATTCGCCTGCCTCTATACCGAATTTCTTTATTTTGGCGTGCAGGTTGCTCGGGTATACGCCTATAGTCTCTGCAGTCCGAGCTATATTATATCCGTGCTTTCGCAAGTTGTGCAGTAGGTATCCGCGTTCAAATGCTTCCCTGGCCTCCGAAAGCCTGAGTTCGGACAGTATATCCAGCCGGTCCTTGATGATTTCAGGAGCCTTGCCGTCTGCCCTGGCTATGAAGTGTTCGACTGTCTCGGCGGATATCTCTTCCTCATCGCTCATGACCGAAATGCGTTCTATAAAATTCTTGAGTTCTCGTACATTACCGGGCCAGTCATGGGTCGTCAGCGCCTCGACCGCGCTCTTGGACAGACGCCTGTCGGCTCCGCCGACGAGTCGGCCAAGGAAGAATTCAGCCAGGCGGGCAATGTCCTCGGGGCGTTCCCGGAGCGCCGGCATGCGCAGAGGAATCACGTTGAGCCTGAAGAACAGGTCCTCCCTGAAGCGGCCGGCGGCAATCTCCTGCCTCAGATCCTTGTTGGTGGCCGCTACGACGCGAACGTCCACCTCTATGGTGCTTTCACCGCCCAGCCGTTCAAAGCGCATCTCCTGGATGGCACGGAGCATCTTTGACTGGGCTGAAAGCGACATGTCCGCTATCTCGTCCAGGAAGAGCGTGCCTGTGTGGGCCGTCTCGAACTTGCCCTTACGCCTGGCCACCGCATCGGTGAAGGAGCCTTTTTCATGGCCGAACAGTTCGCTTTCTATCAGTGTATCGGGCATCGCCGCGCAGTTGACGGCTATGAATGGGCCGGTAGCCCGGCTTGAAAGCTCGTGGATCCGCCTAGCGGCAAGTTCCTTGCCTGTACCGTTTTCTCCGGTAATGAGCACCCGGGCGTCGGATCGGGCGCTTTGCTCTATGAGTTCGCGCACCTCGGCCATTTTTGCCGAGGATCCGATGAGATCGTCATTCTCTATCGTCGTCCGTTTGAGTCGGGCGTTTTCTAGCCTGAGGTCGGAAAGGGCGCGGGCGTTCCTGACCGCGGTAAGGAGGCGTTCTATAGAGAGCGGCTTTTCTATGAAGTCGAAGGCTCCGAGTTTTACGGCGTTGACGGCCATGTCTATGGACGCGTGGCCCGATACGACGATGGTCTCCGCCGCCGGATGATCGGCCTTTATGGCCTTGAGCACGTCAATCCCGCCCATTCTGGGTAGCCATACATCCAAGATGACAACGTCGACGCTCTCGCGCCGGAGCAGGTCCAGGCCGATAGGGCCGTCTTCGGCCGTCAGGGTGCGGTACCCCTCGTCCTCGAGGATATCTTTCACGGTGGCCCGTATACCGGGTTCGTCGTCGATTACGAGGATGGCGCCCATGGATGACTTCCTTTATTCGATTATGCGCTCTCCGCTGGTAAATCTATAGAGAATACGGTGCCGACTCCCGCTTCGGAGTCTACCCGTATTTTTCCGCCATGGGCCGCCACGATATGCTCGACGATGGCCAGGCCAAGGCCGGTGCCGCCAGTTTTTGTAGTAAAGTACGGCGAAAATATCTTGTCTTTGGCCTCGTCCGGAATGCCGCAACCATCGTCCCTGATCTGGATTCTACAGTATCGGGATTCAGCCGTTTTGACAAGATCGGCACGTATCCAGACGGTGCCAGCGCCGCTGGTCGCGTCGGCCGCGTTGGATATAAGATTGCCCAGCGCCTGCTTTAGGTAGCCTCTATCCGCCTTGAGCACTATGCCTGGATCAATAGCGTCGCAGTCTATGGTCAGCGATGGCCACGAGGCTGAATACAGGTGAACGGCCTCGTCTATCGTCGGCTTCAGTTCCATCCAGTCTTTTTGCGGTTCCGGTAGCCGGGCAAAGTCCCGGAATTCAGTCAGCAGCGATTCCATGTTGGCCGTCTCCTGGATTATCGCGACCATAGATTTTTCCAGGATGTCCTGCGCGCTCTCGGGATTAGCCTTCCAGCGTTTAAGCACGCGCTCCGCGGACAACTTGATGGGCGTAAGCGGATTCCTGAGTTCGTGCGCCAGCTTCCGGGCTATATCGCGCCACGCTCCGATCTTCTCGTTGCGAAGTTCGTCGCCCCTGGATCGTTCAAGCTTCTCTAGCACGGTATTGAGCGCCTCGATGAGATCGCCCGCCTCGTCGTCTGGTTTCGCGAGGAAGGGGGCGCGGCGGGCTCCTGAGCCGACTCTAGTCAGGGCGTCGGACAGCGCCATCAGGGGCCTGAGCAGTCGGTCGGACACGCTGAGCGCGAACAGAGCGGCAAGGGCAAGCAGCGGAGCCACGAGGCCGGCATAGAAAAACGCCAAATACAAGGGAAAGGAGCCCGCGATACGTCCAGAGCGCTCGAGGTTTGCCACTGCCACCGATATTCCCGCCGCGGCGTTTTCCGCTTTCTCGTAGAAACGGAGCGTCACGATTACCGAGACGCGCTCCCCATGTTCAGTCGAGCCCGCATCCCTCGCAAAATAGCGCGCGTAGCTTCTGCCGCTAGAAGAGAGGCGAGGGAGAAAGCCATTTTTGTCCAGTCCCGAGGTTCTCGTGCCTGACTGGACGGCGGCGTCGCCGGCAAACGAGATTGACCGCCCGCCTAAAAACAGCTCCACGGCGCAGACTGAAGGATCCCGGGCTGAAAGACGCGCGAGCACCCGGTCGGCGTCCGGACCGCGGGCGCTTACTATAGCCGCAACGTCGTTTTCCGCTGTGTATTTGAGCGAGCTTTCCTTTTCGGCGTAGTAATCAACGGCAAAATCCAGGCCATCGGCGAGCGCGGTCCTCACGATGCCGGATTGCGGCGCATCCACAGCCTGGACGGCTATGATGCCCAGGAACACCATTGAAGGCAATGCCGCCATGATGGAAACCGCTATAAACGAGGCCATAACGCGGCCACGGAGCCTATAGCCCCATGCTTTCTTTCTGTATTCCCTGATAAAACGTACGGCCGAGACGCAGAGCACGATGGCCAACACGGTCGGAGTAATAGCCAGCAAGGTGGCGGTCAGGCCAGACTGAATGTCGGGGAAGCCCGCTCCATCGTCCATCGCGGTATGCACGTAGGCGTACGATCCGACAAGCACTATGGCATACAGGATGCCTATGACGACGAGATCGGTTACACGACGCGATAGGAGGCCGCGGCCTGGCATTACTCCTCTTCGAAGCGGTTCTGGAATAGTCGGTCTATGGCTTCGGCCGCTTCCACTTCGTCCTCGCCATCAGTGATGATCTTGATTTCGGTCTGGAAGCCGGCGCCGAGCGTAATGATACCCATGATGCTCTTGGCGTTGATACGGTCATCGCCCTTCTGCAAATGTATTTTCGATTTGAATTTACCGGCCGTCTGCACGATCAAAGCGGCCGGGCGGGCATGGATGCCGGCTCGGTTTTTTATGACGGTCATTTTCTCAACCATAGTGAGGCTCCGATCATTAACGGATTAGATAGAATCGTCCCTGCCGAAATATACGTCACGGGCGTTTTCGCTCTCAAGCCATCGTAATATATTCTGATTGAATTCCTTGGCGGAATGGTAGCCCATTTTTTTGAGCCGCTCGTTCATGGCGGCCGTCTCGACGATTATGGGTATGTTTCTGCCCGGTTTGACCGGTATGTCTAGCTGAGGAACATGTACGCCGAGTATATCTTGCGTTTTTTCCTCGGTGCCGATGCGGTCGTACACCTTGGCGGAATCCCACTCTTCCAGGGAACATATCAGCTGAACCTGTTTCTTGTCCCTGATGGCGCCGACGCCGAACAAATGGGTCACATTGATGATGCCGAGGCCGCGGATTTCCATATGGTGGCCGATTACCTTGTTAGCCCCAGAGCCCATCAGGATGTTGCCCGAGACGCAACGTATCTCGACGACATCGTCGGCCACGAGGCGGTGGCCGCGCTCTATCAGTTCCAGCGCCGTTTCGCTCTTGCCGACGCCGGATTCGCCTACGAGCAATATGCCGATGCCATAGACCTCGACGAGCACGCCGTGGACGCTCGTCTTGGGCGCGAACACGTTGGTCAGCACCCGCATGAGACGCGACGACAGCTCCGTCGACGAAAGATCCGACAGCAGGATGGGGCAATCCGCCGCTTCAGCGGCTTCAGCGAACATAGGCGCCGGCGGTTCGCCGTTGGCGAAGAGGAAGCAGGGTATCGGGAACGAGAATACTTTAGAAACCCCGTCTTCCTTGCCTTCCGAGGCGAGGAGGTGCAGATAGGCCGCTTCTCCCCTGCCTATCAGCTGAATGCGCTGGTACGCGAAGCTCTCGAAGAATCCAGAAAGCGCAAGCCCTGGTCTGTTGATATCCGGCGAGCTTATCAGCCGGCCCAATCCCTTGCGGCCGCAGATGCAACGTAGCTCAAGCGCGTCGTGTTCCTTGAGGTCGAGGTTGAGGAGATCGAGGACCGTGAAACGCTTGTCTTCCATCGATCGGGAGCATACCCCGATTCAAGCCGTTGCGCAACGTACTATTACGACCACAGCAGCCTCCGGCCGCGGAACCGCGCCGCTACTCACGAAGAGGCCTTACGGAAAGACCTTACATGAATTTGCATGGGGCCCCGCCTGGCGCAACGATCATCGCGCTTATCGCGCGACGACCGTTGCGCCGGCGCCCCATGCACTTTTCATGCGATGGCCTTTCTGAGAGCTTTCCGAGGCGGCGCGGTTCCGCGGCCGGCTTGTGTGTGGGGTTGTTTAGTAGGAAGCGGAACGAGGGAATCGGGGGATGCGTCTTGGATATGTGGGGGAGCAATCAAGGCTCCTTCAGTATGCCCGGTTACGCCCATCGCACGATAAACCTGGCTGATCTGCCTTATATCCCCGCCTGAATCAGGCCGGGGTGTGACTTAAACGGCTATCTACAGGAAGGTTGCATTGGGCGCCAGTAAAACACCTGCCGCGCGCGTTAGCGCGGCGGGTGTTTGGCCAGGCGGGACCCAACGCAAAATTCATACATGGCTTTTCTGAAGAAAAAACCGTTCCTGCGGCCTGATTCAGGCGTTATAAAAAGCCAGACCAGAATTGCTTGCGCGATGACCGTGAGACGAATCCCAACGCAAAATTCATACATGGCCTTTATGAAGAAAAAACCGTTCCTACGGCCTGATTCAGGCGTGGTTACAGACCCGAACTGCAAGCACCAAGGACTTGAAGTTGCCTTAGACTATCTTTGCCAGGGTGGCCAGGAGTTCTTCTTTTTTGAAGGGTTTGACGAGGAATGCTTTGGCTCCCAGGGACAGGGCTTTTTCCTGGAGTTCCTTCTCGTCCTGGGTGGTCAGCATCACTACCGGTATTTTTGCTATCGAAGTAGCCTTGGCCTTGGCCTCGAGGAACTCTATGCCGTTCATCTCGGGCATGTTGATGTCCAGCATGACGAGGGCGATGCCGCCCCGCATGGCCTTTTCAATGCCTATGCGGCCGTTTTCCGCTTCCTCGCAGGTATAACCGGCGGCGCCCAGGGCGATAGAAACGATTTTGCGCATGGTGGTGGAGTCGTCGACTATCAAAGCTTTCATACTATTACCTCCTGGATTGTTTCCTTCTCGCCTTTTGTATGGGCCAGCGCGAGAAGGCGCGTTCGTAATTCCTTGATGTGGGACTGGTCGGGTCTTGCCAGCGGCGCTCCATCCGCCGGCTGTGCTATTGTCATCATCTTGCCGCGCACTTCCGAGACCATGAACTGTACGCCTTCTACCATCTGGCGCGTGATGTCCTGGAACTGCAGGGACTCGAGCACCCCGTCGAGATCTCGATTCATGGTCGCGACGACCTGTTCGATATCGCGAGACAAGGCTACGCTGGCGTTGCTTATGGTAAGCAGCGATTCTATGGCCTTTTCTTCGTCCTGGATTCCACGCTCTACCTCTTCCGCTACGACAGCGGAATCTTTGACAGATTTCTCCACCAGGGATTCGTTGAATTTTTTGAAGCGGCCAAGCAATTCTGAGACTCGCTTTGAAAAGACCGCCGTCTGGTCATTCAAGTTGCGCAGTTCGTTGACTATGACCTTAAAACCGTTGCCTTGCGAGCCTATTCGTGCCGCTTCAATAGCCATGTTGAAGGCTATCAGCCTTGAGCGCTCGGTTATTTCGCCGATTTCTGCCAGCAGTTCCATGCCGGAGGTGAGTTCCTTGCCGAGGGCCTGCAAGCCAGCGGCCGCGTTTTTGTCGTGCTTTCGCATGTCGGACAGGGCGACACGGACCCTGGCGATGGTCGCTTTGGCGTTGTCGGCTAGTGCGTTTATCGTGGATGAGGTCGCGGCATCGCCATGAGCGGTCGCGGCGGATTTAGAGGCTTTTCCCGACTGGTCGCGGAGCGCTATGAGCCTGTCCATCAAGGCGAAGACGGCCGCTTCTGTTTCTTCGGGTACTTTTCCAAGCAGAGCGTCCGCATACTGGAGTTCCAGGAGCGCTAGAGCGATGGTGGTAGTTGCGAGAGCCGTTGACTCATCGATAGCCGGTTCCGCTACGAGTGGAGCTGATTCGACGATTATCGCGGTTGCCGACGCGGCGGGTACGGCCTGGATCTGTTTGTCCTCGTATCCTGTCGGTAGGTTCTTCTGGGTGGCCCGGCTTGACCATAGGCCCGCGCCGACCGCGAATGCGGCCGCTATCAGGGAGAGTGAAATCGGTAGTATGGCGCTTGTGCCGAGGGCTATGGTCGCAGTAGCCGCTATAGCTGAGAGCGCGGATGCATATGCGATAATACCGCCCATTTTCATAGTGAGCACTCTAGAACAGAATTCGTCCGGCTACAAGTAAGAGAATCAACGATATAATTAAAAATCGTTGATTAGAGCTTGCAAAATTGACCAAGTCCGCTTATTGTTTTGGCTAGCACAATTATCTCTATATACTCTATTCCGGATAAATTACAAATGAAGCAAGTCGATGACGAGACCCGAGAAATTCTTGAATCCTTCATAGCCGAGGCTTATGAGCGGCTAGACGACGCGGAGACCGTTCTGTCCAAGGCAGGATGCGAAGCCGAAGCCGAATGCCTCGGCACGGTGTTCAGGCTTTTTCACTCCGTAAAGGGTAGCGCCGCGTTTCTTGACCTCAATAGTGTTAGGGCACTTACCCATGAGGCCGAGACGCTACTTGAGGTGCATATCAAGGGCGGTATCACCGTTACGAACGACAGCCTCGATGTGATCTTCCAGACCATCGATATGCTGCGCACCCTCGTCAAGGCGGTGCAGTCGGAGTTCAGCGACGAGGGGCATACCGAACAGGTTGCCGCACAGATAGCCTCCGTGCGTTCCTGCATCGAGGTTCTTCGCGCCGGGATGCTTGTCCCGGACGCCGGAAATAAACCGCTTACGGCCCAGGAAGCAGTTCCGCAAACGGTCATACCGCAAACCGCATCGCAAGAGGCTCAGCCGTATAATGAAATAATCCTCAACGAACTGGTCACGCGCGACATGACCGAACGCTTCTTGGCCGAGAGTTCCGATCTCGTGGACCGCCTGGAGTCTGACGCCCTTGGTTTGCTGGCTTCGCCAAACTCGGCTGAAGATGTCCATGCCATGTTTCGGGCAATTCATACGATCAAGGGGAATGCCGGCTTCTTTGGCTACGAGTTGCTTGAGGGCCTGTGCATGGGTGCTGAATCTCACCTTGACCAGGCACGCAAAGGGGCGGTGGCAACCAACGAGGCGTTTATCAACGCGACGCTTTCCCACGTTGACGCAATTCGCAGGGCAGTCACGACCGTACGGATTTTCGATGAACCGCCGGTCAGAACCGCGGGTAGCCAGCCCGAGCCTGTCGCAACCCTCCTTGAGCCTTCGCCGATAGGAGTTTCGAGAGCTTCAGGAGCTTCAGCGGGCGGGCTTCAACAAAGCGGCCCCCAGAATAAGGCCTCGGACACGGCTACCGGCATCAACGTGTACCGACCCCTCGGCGAGATACTGGTCGATATGGGCGCGGCCGACGCCGCGGCAATACAGTCAGCGCTAGAAATCCAGGAAAAGCCCTTGGGCGAACTACTGGTCGAATCTGGAGCCGCAAGCCGCGAGAACGTGACCAAGGCGCTAGAGAAACAGCGCGCCATGGAGGCCAAGCCCGCCGAGCCCGTAGGCGAAGAGGTTCAGCGCAGAGAGATACGAGTGGATACGGCCAAGCTGGACAAGCTCTTCGACCTCGTCGGGGAACTGATCACCGCGGAGGCCATGGTCGTCAATAGCCCAGACCTCAAGGGCCTCAAGCTGGACCATTTCGAGCGCTCGTACAGCGCGCTCAACAAGATAAGCCGGGAAATCCAGGAGACCACCATGGCCATTCGGATGATCCCGATGGACGGTCTCTTCCATAAGATGACACGACTGGTGCGCGACCTTTCGCGTAAATTCGGCAAACCGGTAGATTTTCGCGTGTCGGGCCAGGACACTGAGATGGACAAGAACGTCATCGAGCAGATTTCCGATCCGTTGGTGCACATCCTGCGCAATTCCATAGACCACGGCCTGGAGTTGCCGGCCGAGCGGAAGGCTTCAGGCAAGCCTGAGGCCGGTACCGTAACCCTCGATGCCCGCTACGAAGGCTCGGAGATATGGGTAAGCATCAAGGACGACGGCAAGGGCCTCAATAAGGAAAAGATACTGGCCAAGGCCGCCGAGCGCGGCCTCCTCAAGGTGGATCCGGCTACGCTCGAGGACAAAGACATCTGGGCCTTCATCTTCGAGCCGGGATTCTCTACGGCCCAGGTAGTCTCGGAAGTCTCCGGCCGCGGCGTCGGCATGGACGTGGTGCGCAAGAATTTAGACCGCATCAGGGGCGCCGTCGATGTGCGTTCAACGGCGGGCAAGGAAACGGAATTCGTCCTGCGCATACCGCTGACCATGGCCATCATAGAGGGCATTACGGTCCGCGTCGGCCCCAACTACTATTCAATTCCGCTCAACGACATCCTGGAATTCTTCAAGGCCAGGCCGGACCAGATAACCCGCACCGCCGACGGCGGCGAGATGGTTAGCCTGCGGGGCGAAATATTGCCCCTGGCAAAACTGTGGCAGGTGTTCAAGATCGAAGGCGCGCTGGAAAAACCCGAAGACGGCATCCTGCTCGTCGTCAACGCGGGCGGACGCAAGGCAGGCCTGCTCATAGACGAGGTGCTGGGCAACCAGCAAATAGTCATTAAGTCGCTGTCCGAGTACCTAGGCAAGGTGGACGGCGTTTCTGGCTGTTCAATACTCGGCGACGGCACGGTCAGCTTCATCATAGATACGGGACGACTGTTGTCCCTGGTGCTTGAATGATATCCGGCGTACACGGCGCCGCATGTGACTTTTTAGGAGGAACGGTATGAAGATTTTAGGTAAGTTACTGGTAGGGTTTCTGGCCGTTGCCGTGCTCTGCGCCGTCGTGGGTATTGTGGGTGTAACGCAACTTACCGCACAGAACGGCAACCTTAAAGTGGTCGGAGATGTGACCATACCGTCAATAACGTCCCTTCAGGAAGTTGTTGAAAATATGAATGTTATCAAGACAGCCGTCAGAAGTATGGCGATAGAGCAAGCGGCGGATGATGAAGCCTTCATTACCCGCCAGCATGACAACATAGAGAAGGCGCGCAAGGCTTATGCGGCTGCAATTGAGACGTACGAAGCTATTCCTCGCGTTCCCGAGGAAGACAAGCTCTGGAAGACTGCGCTGACGGCTCTTGATATCGCCAGAGATTATAATAACGAACTTATCGACCTAGCCAATCGTTCCATCGAGGCTGGCGCGGGAGAAACCCGCGATGCAATGTATGACCAGCTCTATCTACTAATCGCCGGTGAACGCCGTGCCGAATTCGACAATGCTCTAACGGCATTGATTACACTAAGCGACTTCATCGTTGACTATTACGGAGTTCAATTAATCAACGCCGCCGAGGAAAGTGCCAGAGTCGGTATCCTCATTCTTGTACTCGTGACCATTCTGGCTTTTATTGTGGCTATTGTGCTCGGCATCATGCTCGGTTCGGCCATCAGCAAATCCCTGCGCAAGGCGGTCAACGTGCTCGACCGCGTGGCGGCCGGCGATCTTACCGAGCGTCTTGTCGTGAAGAGCAAGGACGAGTTTGTCCAGGTAGCGGCGTCGCTCAACCTGGTCGCCGGCACCATAAAGGCGCTCATAGACGAGGCTGGTATGCTGACTCAGGCAGCGGTGGACGGCCGCCTCGCCACCCGCGGCAAGGCCGAGAATTTCAAGGGCGGTTACCACGACATCGTGGCGGGCGTCAACAAGACGCTGGACTCCGTCATCGGGCCGCTCAACGTGGCCGCCGGCTATGTGGACCGCATCTCCAAGGGCGACATACCGCCAAAGATCACCGACACCTACAACGGTGACTTCAACATCCTCAAGAACAATCTGAACGTCTGCGTGGACGCCGTCAACGCGTTGGTGACCGACGCCGGTATGCTGGTCAAGGCCGCTGTGGAAGGCAAGCTGGATACCCGCGCCGATGCCTCCAGGCACAAGGGCGACTTCCAGAAGATAGTGGACGGCGTCAACAAGACCCTGGACGCCGTCATAGGGCCGCTCAACGTGGCCGCCGGCTATGTAGACCGTATCTCCAAGGGTGACATACCCCCCAAGATCACCGACACCTACAACGGCGACTTCAACACGATTAAAAATAACCTGAACGTCTGTGTGGACGCCGTCAACGCGCTCGTGGACGACGCCGGCATGCTGGCCCAGGCCGCCGTCGAAGGCAGGCTCCAGACCCGCGCGGACGCCACAAAGCACCAGG
>CAZNCK010000052.1:0-4964 GCA_964571545.1 uncultured Treponemataceae bacterium
GCCGACGTATTCGCAACCGCGCAAGCTCTTCGACAACGACAAGAACGAGATAGCGATGTCTCTGTCCGGTCTCTACCAGGAAGCCAGGATGCGCGGAGTCAATCCCGAGTTCTACAATTCCGGTGAATGGATGGTCATTCCCTTCCCCCAGTGGAAAGACGCCGTCAGGAAGGTTCCGAACAACTACTACGGCCACTATTACATGGTCAACGCGCAGAAATCCAAGCTGAACCAGCAGGCCGCCTGGGCGCTCCTTGGTTATATGCTCAGCCACGGCCAGGAATATCTTGAAAAAGTGGCCATAGTCCAACCGACCAAGGCGCTGATGGAATCATCGACATTCAAGAACATGCCGTCCTCCGACGTCTTCGCGAAGGATATGGCCGCCGGCCACATCGTGTACTACGGCGCCGCAAGTTCCAAGATAGAATCGCTTTTAAAGGAAGCCTTCGAGTCGGTGATGCTCTCCGGCGTTGACCCCGCCAAGGCCCTGGAGAAGCTTCGCAAAGACACCGCCGCCGCCCTGGCAGATATATAGAACAGCATTTTGAACCACAGAGTCACAGAGAAGAGAAGTAGTGGAAGTAGAAACAGGAAATTTGAGCACAGAGCCACAGAGAAGATGAGAAGAGGGTAAAGTCAGGTAAGGATTACAATTTCCTTTCCCTGGCTTATTTTCCCTTGTTTATATTTTTGTCTTCTCTACGCAAAATTCTTGTTCTGTCTCATTTTCTCTGTGTCTCTGTGCGATTATTGTATGTCAGGCCGTATTACGGGTAATTTGGGAGGTGGTGATGAAGCGGCGAGAAATTGTTGGGGCTCTGGAACGGGATCGCTCGAAGTGGGGCTGGGCCTTCGTGGCGCCGGGCCTCGTGTTCTTTTCGATCTTTTCGTTCTACCCGATGCTCAACGCTATCTGGACGAGCTTCTTCAACAAGAGGCTCCTGTCCCTGAAGAAACCTACGTTCATAGGGTTTCAGAATTATCAGCGGGTGTTAGGCTCCGAAGATTTCTGGAATTCCGCTCGCGCTACGGCCACCTTTACGGTCGGAGTTTTCGTGCCGCTGTTTGTTATGAGTCTTTTTTTTGCCGCCCTCATTACGAACATGAAGCGCGGCAAACGCTTCGCGCAGGCTGCCTTGTATTCTCCGGCCGTGCTCTCGTCTGTCGTGGCGGCCCTGATCTGGCTCCTGATGTTAGACCCGCGCGGCTTGGCGAACCAGTTCGCTAACTGGATTTTAGCGACCCCTGGAATCGATCATCAATGGCTTTCCAGTTCCACTATGGTGCAGGTTTCGACAATGATCGTATACGTCTGGAAATACCTGGGCTACTTTACCATCCTGTTCGTTACCGGCATCGGCAAGATCCCCGATTCGGTCAATGAAGCCGCCCTTATGGACGGAGCTGGACCGATCCGGCGCTTCTTTTCGATAACGCTTCCGCTCCTCCGACCCACCACAGTGCTCGTCTCAGTTATGATACTTATCCAGTGCATGAAAACGTTCAGCACCCAGTACCTTTTTACCCAGAGCGGGGCGTCCCTCGCTCCAATCAATGTGATAACTCTGAATATTTACAATACAGCGATGCGCGATCTAAATATCGGTAGGGCCAGCGTCATGAGTACGCTACTGTTCCTTCTGATGCTTGGGCTGACCTGGATACAGTTGCGCGTTTCCAGGAATAGCGAGGCCGAACTATGATGCGTCGATCCCGTGAAACGGTTGGTTCGATAACCGGATCGCTAGTGCTTTTTGCGGCCTGCGCGCTCGTACTCGTGCCGCTTGTGTTCATGCTTGGCTCGTCGTTCATGCCGGCCATGGACATAATGAAGATGCCCTATCGCTGGATACCCGAGGTATGGAAACCCTCCAATTACCTCCGGGCATTGGAGGGCAACGACGGTTCCTGGATGTATCTGCGCAATATTTTCAACTCGGTGCTGGTGTCGACCAGCATAGCCGTATCAACGGTGCTGTTATCGTCGCTGGTAGGCTATGGCCTGGCCAAGTTCAGGTTCAGGGGGCGCAACGCGGTATTCATGGCCATCATGGGGACGATGATGATTCCCTTCGAGACGATCATGATTCCGCTGTACCTGATAGCCGTCAAGGCGGGCATGCAGAACTCCTACGCCGGCCTCATCGTGCCGTTCCTGATGAACGCGTTTGGCGTGTTCATAATGCGGCAATACCTGATTACCTTTCCTGACGAGATGCTCGACGCGGCGCGGATAGACGGTTGCTCGGAGCCGCGTATTTTCTGGGATATCGTGTTCAGGAACGCCGGTCCGGCCGCCGCCACACTTGCGGTACTCTCGTTCAGGCAGCAGTGGGACAACTTGCTGTGGCCACTCCTCATCGCGCAGGATGAGAATATGAAGACGATACCCGCGTACATCGTCAAGTTTGCCGCGGAGAAGCATGCCGACGAAGGCGCGATGATGGCCGTAGCGGTCATCGCCTCAATTCCGGTGTTCGTGCTATTCTTTACTTTGTCCAAATACTTCTTGGGAGGTTCTGCCGTCTACCAGGCCGGCAAAGAATGATGCTGTATATTTTTGATATGGGCGGAGTGCTCGTACAGTCTTTCGATGTGTTGCCCGAGGCCGCGCGCCGCCTGGGACTTTCTGAATCCGTATTTAGGCAATTCGCGCGCATCGACATGGATGCGCTGTCGGCAGGTGCTATAAGCGCCCAGGAGTACTGGTCTCGGTTTGAGGCGGCATCCGGCGCGAGGGTAGGCGAGGACTACTGGTCAACGCTTTTTGCCCCGACTCTGGATACCGGGATGGAACGCCTGATACGAGCTCTTCGTTCTAACGGACGCGTCGTCTGCGGAACCAACACTATCGGGTCGCACTATGATTATCTTTTGCGGCGGGGAATGTACGACTGCTTTGACGCGGTCTACGCTTCTCACCTGATCGGGCTGTGCAAGCCTGATCAGGCATTCTGGCTTGAAATTCTCAAGGTCGAGGGTGTCGCCGCCAGCGACGTCTTCTTTATTGATGACTATCCTGAAAACGTGGAGGCCGCTGAAAAGCTCGGCATACGCTCTCACCTGTTCGAAGGCATGTCCGGGCTTGAAGTAGCGCTTGAAACAAGACGCGCCGTACTGGAGCCCAAGGCTTGAATCCTTTGAGGCGCGTGCTGATTGTAGCAGTTGCGACCCTGTTGGCGGCCGTGACTCTGGGCTCCTGCGCTCCCAAGAAAAGCGAGGTCAGCGATGCCGATCTCGTCGTATACACCTCGCACCCGGATGATCTCGCCAAGACTATACTCGATGAATTCAGGGAACGAACGGGATTGCGCGTACGCGTCGTTTCAGACGGTACCGGCGCGCTGTTGGCCCGTTTAGGCCGTGGAGAGGGCAAGGACGCCGATGTGCTGTGGGGCGGCGGAGCCGAAAGCCTTGTTGCCAATTTACCCTTGTTCGAAGCCTATATTTCTCCCGAACGAGAGGCGATTCCGTCCAGTCTCAGGGACGAAGAAGGCTATTGGACTGGTTTTACCGTGTTGCCGATGGTCATCATAGTGAATTCGCGATTAGTGCCGGCGGAAGCCATGCCTTCGCGCTGGTCTGATCTCGTCTTGCCCCTGTTCAGGGAGAGTATCGCGTATGCGAACCCTATCTCGTCAGGTAGCGCGTATACGATACTGCGTACGATGCTCGTCGCCGGTAGCGCCGCCGTCGCAGGTAGCGCCTCTTTACCGGTGCCAGATGGAGCCGCCGATGAGGCTGCCTGGCGCTTGATAGAAGGTTTCGTTGACGCGATAGGCGGCAACCCGGTAGAGGAATCCGCGTTGGTGTATTCAGGCGTCGCGGCGGGAGAGTATCTTGCCGGCGTAACGTACGAGAATGCCGGCGCGGAAGCCCAGCGCCTCGGCTCCGATGTCAGGGTCGTATATCCTGCAGACGGCACTTCCGCGGTACCGGATGGCGTCGCCATACTAAAAGGCGCCTCGCATCCTAACGCGGCGCGGCGATTCGTCGATTTTGTGCTGGGGTATGATGTTGCGCGGGTCGTTACCGCCAGGTTCAAGCGCCGCTCCGCGCGAGCCGACGCTCCGGTGCCTGACGGCCTCCCGCCCCTGGAATCGATACGGCTATTGAATTACGATTTTGACGCGTCGGTATCGCAACGAGAAGCCACGATCGAGCGTTTCAGGCGTCTTACAGAACGTTACTAGCGCCCATGCCTGAACTCGCTCGGAGTCATGCCGACGATGCGCCTGAACAGGGTGCTGAAGTAGCGGGCATCCTTGTATCCCGCCTGATCGGCAACTTCACCTATCCTGACTACCGGATCCCGCAACAATTCCATGGCCCGCTTCATGCGAAGCCGGGTCAGGTATTCGTTGAACGTGAGTCCTGTCGTCTTCTTAAAGAGCCTGGACAGGTGGTCGCCCGAGATGCCCAGACGATCCGCCACTGAGTCTGCGGACAGGTCTACAATGAACCGTTCGCGTAGATCGTCTATGGCCGCCTCTACGTACACGTCTCCCGAATCGCTGGCGCGTTCTTTAGTGAGATCGCGGAGCAGTCCAAAAGCCCGATCGGCAGAGGCCGCTTTCTCAAGGCCGAAAACATGCTCCCGCTCGTCAGCCCTTTTTGCGGCTCGTCGCATCGCATCCTCGAGTTCCGCGTCGTCTATGGGTTTGATAAGGTAGGCGAAGGCGCCGAGTCTGACTGCTTCCTGGGCATATTCAAAGTCAGCATGACCAGAAACAATGATAAACAGGGGGCGCACTGACGGTTCGAGTTCGGCTTCCGCCTTACGTATCAAGGACATGCCGTCTATCCCCGGCATCCTGATGTCCGTCACCACCACCTCGGCTCGCCGCTCGATGAGGAGATCCCAGGCATGAGAGCCATCCTCCGCGGCGCCCACGAGCATGTACCCCCAGCGTTCCCAGGGGATAGTGGTTTCGAATTCCCTGCGCGCCAGTTCTTCGTCT
>CAZNCK010000052.1:4974-23985 GCA_964571545.1 uncultured Treponemataceae bacterium
CTCCTGACGGTATCCTCAGAATGGCCTTGAATCCGCCATTCACTGACGACCCCCGACTTATCCTGATGCCGTATTGCTGGCCGTACTCGAGCGCAATACGCCGGTTGGTGCCTAAAAGACCAATGCCGTGGCTACCCGAGGGCGGTAAGGCTCTCTCGAGCGATTTTGACAATGCCTCCAACGCTGTGGCCTCCATACCGGGGCCGTCATCCTCAAATTCTATGACGGCGACGTTTCCTTCGAGCTTACCAGAAATGCGCAGCTGTCCGTGTCCCCGCTTGCGTTCGAGTCCATGCGTCAGAGCGTTTTCGGCTAGTGGTTCAAGCGTCAACGGTGGAATTCGGACCTCTTCTAGCTCTGTATCAACGGCTACAAAGAAGGCAAAACGATCGCCGAAACGCACTTTCTCTATGCTCAGGTAGTCTCTCACCGAGGCCAGGCTATCTCCGACGGTAGACATCCCGTCACGGCGCCCGGCTCCAGCCCGGAGTATTTTACCGAGTCTTGCAACAACTTCCGCTATCTCGGCGGAACGGCCCAGCTTTGCGAGGGATTTTATTGAAGCCAAGGTGTTGTGGAGGAAATGCGGGTTCATTTGGGCCGCCAACGCCCGGAGTTCAGCCGCCCGCAGCAGTTCCTGCCGCTCCACTTCACGCTTTAGAAGCGCGTCTACCTCCGCCGTCATGGCGTTGAAGGAGCGGGCCAGATCGCCCAGCTCATCGTCGCCTGAAGGCGCTATGCGAATCGTCAGGTTTCCCGCTTCCACGAGCTTCATTGACCGGGCCATTTCCAGGACAGGTTTGGTGACCGAACCGGAGGCGCGCAAGGCAAGCGCCGCGGCCAGAGCGGCGGCGCCCGCGAGACCGGCGAGCGCTATGGTTCTGGCGGAGCGGCCAAAGCCGGCATAGAGCCCGTTCGGTGACTCTACAATAACGGAAAATTCGTTTCCGGCGCCTGTTGCCTTGGCGATGGACAGGTCCTTGGTTCCTTGTTGTCCCGCTGCTTCGTCAAGGAACTGGCCTTCTCTGGACGGGTCTGACTGGTCAAAGCCTATCTTGCCAGAAGGAAACAAGAGCGATGCGCCGCCTTGCAGGCCGCTGGCCAAGGCTGCAGTCGCGATGGCGGAGCGGCGCACATCGGCCAGCGCATAGCCTAGAGTGTTTCCCTCGGCGTCGCGGATCGGTATTCCTATAGTGAACGAGCCTGCGGAGCCGTCAGACAACGGAGCCACCCGCGGGGCTACAGCCAGGTGCACGCTGGCAAGCGAGCGAAAAATCCCCCATGAGCCGTATATCGATACGTCCCTGTCGGCAGGTCTCTCGCCCAGAAGCAGCGCGACCGACCCGTCTACAGAAAAAACGCTGGCTTCCGCCATGCCGCCTGAACGCGGAAAGGTAGAAAGGATGCGCCTGAACGCTCGCGCCTTTATTGCGGCGTCGGCGTGATTGCCCGGTTCAATGGCGATGAGCACCGCCGGGTCTGATGCCACGAGCGCCAAGTCCCTTGCGCAGGAATCGGCTATCGACGCTATCGAGCGGGCAAAGGTCTGAGCCTGCGAATCGAGGCGCGATTCGGCCTCCCTGCGGAGCGCCGAGCCAGCCAACGAGGTATAGACCACTGAAATGGCTGCCGCCGGCGCCATCGCCGCCGCGAGAAATAGGGCAAAAATCCGCCTGAAATAGCGCGGCCGACCCACCTGTTCAGTGCTCCCCGAGCAGGCTTTTGAGTTCCTGTATGTCCTTGACGAGGCGTGATCTGTCCAGGTTCTGGAAACGGCGGGGCACCATTTCCTTGCTCGTGCATTCCACGACGGCTACCAGATTCTGCAGTTCTATCTCGTGTGGATAGGCCGGCGGCACAAAATCCGCCATGGTCTCCTCGAGATCTTCCTTGGTCACGAAAGACCGGCCATCCATCGTGGCCCTGAGTTTTGCCCTGATCAGCACCGCCTCCAGGTCTGCCCCCGAGAACTCGTGCTTGAAGCGCTTGAACAGTTCCGAAATGGGAAATTTACGTATCGATAAGTCCAACTTGCGGACCAGCACGTCGTACAGCGCTTCCTTGTCAGGATCATTGTCGGGGTAGAAGAGGGCTAGGTGCTCCTCCGCGCGGCCCTGGCGCTTAAGGTCTATGGGTAACAGGTCCGGGCGGCAGGTTATGAGGAACCAGATTATCCTACCGCGGTATTCTGTATTGCCCATGAAGCTAGCGAGCTGGGCAAAGATGCGGTTGGAGGTACCCGAATCGCCGTCCTGGTCGCGGTTGCCTAGAAACGCGTCGGCCTCGTCTATCATCACCGCGACGGGCGACATGGCCTTGAGTATCGTCAGCACCTTCTCGAGGTTTGATTCCGTGACGCCCTGCCACTTGGATCTGAAATTCTTAAACTTGACCATAGGCACGCCGATCTCGCCGGCAAACGCGCTGACCATGAAGCTCTTGCCCGTGCCGACCGGCCCCGCAATCAGGTAACCCATCGGCAGGACATCGAGTCGTCCCTGTTTCAGCGCCCTCGCCGCGTGCTTGAAGCGCTTCTTCACGAAATCGTGGCCCGAGACGAATGACAGGTCGTGTTCGGTATCGAGGAACTCAAGGAGTCCGCCCGCCTCGCTTTCGATGATCTCGCGTTTCTTCGTTTTGAGGTAGTCCATCGAGATGGGTTTGTCTTCCTGCCAGCTCTCCGCCGCGAGGCGGTTCAGGTTGACGAGGTTGAGTCCCGAGGTAATCGATCCTACGGCCGAAGGGGTCAGGCCTTTGTCGAGCAAGAGCGTTCCCTTGTCTTCCAGGAACTGGAGGAATGACGACCGCACCGTCTCGTCCGGTATGGGAATTTCCACCTTTATGGTAGAGGGGCTCGCTATGAGGCGGGGATTGAGATCAGAGAGGTTCTCCGACAGTAGCAGTACCGATACATCGCCCTTGGTGAACACGGGGTCGTGCGACCAGCGGTTAAGCGTCACGAAACAATAGCGATCCGACTCGTCGAGTTTGGCAAGATCAGACGCGGGCAATATAGTCTCCGCATAGTCGATGATCATAACGATACGCTTTTTCTGGGGTATGTTGAGAAGGAAATATCGCTCGAGAGTTCTGAACGCCACGGCCGGGTCAGCCGAGAGCAACTCCTCGTCGCTCGTATCAGGAAAACGTTCCCTCATTGTTCGTATGTAATCGCGCTGCATCTCGGGTAAACAGAAGCTGACGCCGCTCGAACGGTCCCAGAACACAATTATATCCCTGTTTCCAAACAGCACTTCCGAGACATAATCTTGAATTTTGACAAAGTTGAACTCGCCTTCGTTCATTTTATGCGGAAGGTAGTCGCGTATGTTGCCGTGGACTATATAGAGATTTGCTGTCTTGGAGCAGTATTTATACGAAAGCTCTTGAGCCCAGGAGGGCAGGATCTTGATGAAAGGAAGGTTCTTGACGATCAGCTGTTCTTTCATGGCCCCTTCTTCTGGTGCACAGTATGGACGAAAGCACCCGTGGGGGCAAGCGCCGAGCATGCTCGGAACCGCCCCGGTTTAGCCGTTACTCAGCGTGGCGCCAGCTTGCGCGTTAGAATGAACCTTCTTATCCGCCGGACGAAGTGGCGAGAGCGGAGCTTATGCAAGCCAATCACCTCCGTGTAGGTTTCTTCCAGTTTCTGTCCAAACGTTTCAGCTGAATACAGCAGCGCTTTCTCCCGAGCCGCACCGATGATGCGCGAAGTCTTTTCGTGATCCGACAGTATCTGGAATAAGGTCTCGGGAAGGTCTGCTTCGCCGGCGAAGAGTCGGCCATCCACCCCATCGGTAATCATCGCGGCAAAGCTTGGGTCCTGTCTGGCCACTACGGCAACCTCCGAGGCCATGGCCTCCAGTATTGTCAAACCCTGGGTTTCGGTGACCGACGCGCTCACGAAGACATCGCCTGCTCGATAATATGAGGGGATATCCGCCCAAGGCCTGGAACCAGTAAAAAGTACGCTCCCGGTCTCGCAGATTTCGGACACCATTTTTTCAAGGAGCGCTTTTTCTGGGCCATCTCCTACTATCAATAAGCGCGCTTCGGGGAGCTTGGCCTGGAGTACCGGCATGGCTCGGATCAGCATGTCTATGCTCTTTTCCTTGGCTATCCTTCCTATGAACACTACGAGGGGCGTGGTTTCCAGTATTTTTAGCTCCTCGCGGACGCCTTTTCTGACTTCAGGATTTTTCGCGGCCAACTGGAAACGTGCCAGATCAACCCCGGAAGGAACGATACGTAGCGGTCGTTTGACTCCGTACTCCAGGAGTAGGTTTCTGACTTTATCCGTTGGCGCGATGATCATGTCATCGGCATTGCAGAATTTACGGCTCAGTACTCTGACCATGTCCTCGCTCAGTTGCACGAGCTTGCCCTTCGTAATGTAGTGTACATAATCCTTGTACATGGTGTGATAGGTATGGATGATAGGCAAATCCAGTATTCGCGCCACAGCCTTGGCAAAAAAACCGAGCGTGAATTCTGTCTGCGTATGGATCACCTCCAGCTTTATCTGGCGTATTGCCGTCAGCGCTTCTGGAGGAACGCTGACGGCAAGTCTGAGAGACTTCTGAAAAATGACGGGAACACTGGGAAAGCGGTACACATCTTCTTCGCTCTCAGCCGCAGGATTGTCCGGCGCGAATATGAACACGCGATGGCCTCGAGCCGTCAATGCCTTTTTAAGAGTTTGTACTGAAACGACGACGCCGCTTATCTCGGGCCGGTATGAATCCGTGAAAATGCCTATATTCATGACATTCTCCTTTTGACTATAGAAATTGTAGGTCTAGTCAAAGTACCACCAAGAACAGGCGCAAAGCAATGATGAGACTTTTTTACTGGTCAGGCTCAAGATCTTGCACCCCATTCGGTCATATGGTATTATTCCGATACCTTAACACTCCAAGGAGATTATACCATGGCATACAAAGTAACTGACGCGTGCGTAAACTGCGGCGCTTGCGAGTCCGAGTGTCCCGTTCAGGCTATCAGCGAGAAGAACAGCCTTCGCTGGATTGATCCCGTCAAGTGCACCGACTGCGGTTCCTGTGCTTCTGTCTGCCCCACCGAAGCAATCATCCAAGGCTAACTTTTCTTCGATATCGGGGCGTCTGCTTCGTCGAAACGCGCCATGTGACCCTCGATGTGCGGTAGCACACCTTCGGGCCCCATGGTGCGTTTCTCCTTGCATCCATCCCCGATATCGAAGAAAAGCGTTGCATATGTGCCTTCTGGAGGGCGTTGAGTAAGCTCTCCGCAGGGTACCTTCGCTTTTCTGGGGGGCGTTGAGGAGGCTTGGCGCGGTAGGCCTTCGCTTTTATGAGGGGCGTTGAGTAGGCTCGGCGCGGGAGCGCCTTCGCTTTTCTGGGGGGGCGTTGAGGAGGCTTGGCGCGGGAGCGCCTTCGCTTTTATGAGGGGCGTTGAGTAGGCTCGGCGCGGGAGCGCCTTCGCTTTTTCTGGGGGGCGTTAAAGGAAATTATTTTTTTGAAAAGCCCCTCGGCGTGCTGGTGGCATGCGGAGGGGCTTTTTCGTTATCAATAGTTTTGGGTCAGTCTTCACGCTCTATGGGGCAGGTCATGCAGCGGGCGCCGCCGCCGCCGCGGGCCAGTTCCACGCCGTCAAAGCCTACGGCGAGGCGCTTGAACGAGAGTGGATCCTGTCCGCCGATCAGGAAGTCGTTGGCTGAGCGGATTTCAAAACCGGCTTTCGAGAGCGCCTCGAGCGTGTGAACGTTGCACGAGTACATGATTATCTTTCCGGGCGCAAAGCTGAACGAGTTGGCGCCCGAGAGCCACTGCTCGCGCTCTTGCCTCAAGGGGTCGGTTCCGCCTGTCAAAATCGGCTTCAAGTCGACACCAACGGACTTGAGGCCGGCCAGCAGTGATTCCACTTCAGTCAGTCTGGCGGCTTTTCCAGGTACCGCGTCGATTCTGATGGCCTGGGCCCTGCGCGGGCCAAGGATGACCGGCTCGTACACGAGGCAGGCGTCCTTGTCTATGACGGTGAAAGCCATGTCGAGGTGGATAGTCGCGCGGGCTACCGGCAAGACAACGGCAAATACCGTTACCGGTTCGCCGAACGTTTCCGCTATGGCCCTGGCTGTATAGTCTATGGCATCGGCGCTGGTGCGCTCGGAAACGCCGATGACTATCACGTCTTTGCGCATGACCTGGAAGTCGCCGCCTTCAATGGAGAAACCGTCTTTGACCAGGGTTGGTCCATCGATAAGTCTGCCCCCGCCCCTGAAATCAGGGTGGTTCTCGAATACGAAGCGGTTTATTGTCGCTTCCGCGCGGCGTATAGGGAATCGCATTGCCGAAGATATCGACTTGTTCCGATATACCATGGCGGCGTCGCGCATGAAGTACATGTTGGGCAAGGGCGGAATGTCAAAATCAGCGCCCTTGATAAAAGATGAAAGCTTGGCGTGGCGTGCCCGCAATCCCGAGATGGCGGTTATTGCCAGCGTTGCCGCATCCATGGCGTGAAGTTCTTCGCGTCTGTGGTCGACGTGGTAAAAATCGCTTAATAGTTCGGAGAAAGCATTGCGCGCCCCGCTCTCGGCGAGGGTCTCAGTGAGAAGATCCCTGAGCTCGCTGACTTCGGCGACCTTGGCCAGGAATCCCTTGAGCTGCGAATGTTCGCGTTTGACCACTTCAAGCGGAATAATGTCGTTATAGAGTTCTTCTTCGGCACGGCTCGGGCGCATGGCCTCGACTTCTTCACCGGGCGTATGCACGATAACCCTGCGAAGGCGACCAGTCTCCGAGAGAATATTCAGGCTTCTATCCATGAAAGCCTCCCTTTTGCGAGCAGGATAGCGCTATACCGGATAGTCCGCAAGTTCGGCGCGGATTTCGGTAAAAATGCATGAGATGGAGAAAAACTGCATAAATATACGGATAGCGAACCTCATGAAAAGGGCCTGGCGTGCTTCATGCGCTCCCTGTCCCGGTGTCTATTGTGTCCTGCAGTGAGAAACGCATTGCAGGACACCGTTGAAATTCCAGCTCAGCTGCAGCCTGTGGTACTCCCGCAGGTTTCGGCGCCAGAGTACTGGCGATGCAGGTCCGCCAGAAGCGGACCTGCTCATTCCTGGTGTCTCGAGTGCGAGACACTTGTCGCAAATTCAGCAACATTTACTCAACTACAACCAGTTGTACTTCCACAGGTCTCGCACTTGAGGCAGGTGCCGTTGCGGACGAGGGTGAGGTGGCCGCAGACGGGGCAGGGGTCGCCTTCATAGCCTTTCATTTTGGCTTTTTTTGAGTCGTCCTTGGGGCGCGCGGCTTGGGGCGCGGAAATTGCACGTTCCGCCGTTTCCTGGGCGCGCTGCTCGGCTTCACGTTTTGTCTTATTGTTTTGGGTGCTTGTGGCGTTCAGGTCCTCTGGCTTGATCTGGCCCAGGTCGTAGCGGTTCTGGTAGCTGATGGCCAGGTCGCGGAATACGTAGTCGAGCACGCTCGTGGCCATCTTGATGTATTCGTGGCCCTGGACCATGCCGTTGGGCTCGAAACGGCTGAACGTGAAGGCGTCGACGTATTCTTCCAGTGGTACGCCGTACTGGAGGCCCAGCGAGACGGCTATGGCGAATGAATTGAGGAGGCTTCTAAAGGCCGCCCCCTCCTTGTGCATGTCGAGGAAAATTTCGCCAAGACGACCGTCGTCGTATTCGCCGGTGCGCACGAACACGGAATGGCCGCCGATCTTTGCCTTCTGGGTGTACCCGTCGCGCCTGTTGGGCAGGGAATGGCGCACGCTGGCAAAGGCTACCGGTTGTTCCGGCGCTATGGCCGCCTCGGCGGCGGGGGGAGCTGCCTGGAGCGCTATGAGGCCCTCGGCCAGCGGGTTGGCTCCCGCGGCTATTGAGGAGAGCGGCTGGGAGAGTTTTGAACCGTCGCGGTACAGCGCTATCGACTTGAGCATGCTCTTCCAGGCGGTCATGTAGGCGCCCTTGACGTCGTCGAAGCTGGCGGAGTCGGGCATGTTGATGGTTTTGGAGATGGCGCCCGAGACGAAGGGTTGGGTGGCGGCCATCATCGCGATATGGGCCTGCCAGGCGATGGAGCGTATGGCGTTTCGGCCAGAAGGCGTCGCGGTGTCGAAGACCGCGTACTGCGACTTCTTTATGTGCGGCGCTCCCTCGATGCCCATAGTTCCGCAGGCCCAGGCCTCGGCGGCTTCTATCTCGGATTCGGAGAAGCCCAGATAGGCTAGGAGGTCGAAACCGGGTTCGCTCCGTACGTCAGCCACCGCGCCGACCGCGTCGTAGGCCTCGGAGCCGAGCGTGTAGGGGTTAAATGCCGCATCGAGACCCATCGCGTCCTTGAGTGCCTTGTCCGCCTTCGCTATGGCCGCTTCAGGAAGGCCTTTTTCAAGCAATGCCGAAACGGAGATGCCGGGCGCGCCGTCAAGCGAGCCGCGACCCACCATGTAAAGCCTGACGTCCTCAATTTGTTCGTCAGTATAACCCAGGGCATGCAGGGCGGGGGGAATGGAGTTGTTGACTATCTTGAAGTAGCCGCCGCCGGCTAGTTTCTTGAATTTCACCAGGGCGAAGTCTGGCTCGATGCCGGTTGTGTCGCAATCCATGAGGAGGCCGATAGTGCCCGTGGGGGCTATGGCCGTGGTCTGGGCGTTGCGGAAGCCGTGAGCCTCGCCTATGGTGAGCGCGTCGTCCCATGAAGCCTTTGCCGCTACGACGAGGTTTGCGGGCGCCAATTTAGAATCCAGGGCCAGCGGAGGTACAGAAAGCTCCTCATATTCGGAGGGCGTCGCGCCCATGGCTGCGCGGCGGTGGTTTCTAATGACCCTGAGCATAGCGTCGGCATTGGCTCCGTAGCGGGCGAAGGAGCCGAACTGTGCCGCCATGCGGGCGGAGTGGGCGTAGGCCTCTCCGGTGAGGATGGCGCTGAGCGCGGCCGCGGTGGATCGACCCTCGTCGGAATCGTAGGGCTGGCCCATCAGCATGAGCAAGGTGCCGAGGTTGGCATAACCCAGTCCCAGCGTACGGTAGTCGTAGCTCTTGCGGGCAATTTCCTTTGACGGAAACTGGGCCATGGCCACGGAAATCTCCAGCGTCATCGTCCAAAGCCGGATCGCGTGGCGATAGGCTTCGGCGTCGAATGCTCGCGTCTTGTGGTTGTAGAACGATGTGAGGTTGAGCGACGCGAGGTTGCAGGCCGTGTCGTCCAGAAACATGTACTCGGAACAGGGATTGGACCCTCGGATGGCGCCGTCGGCGGGGCAGGTGTGCCAGTCGTTTACCGTCGTGTGGAACTGCAGTCCAGGATCGGCGCATTGCCATGCCGACTTTGCGATGCGGTCCCAGAGCGAGCGAGCCTTAAGCGTTTTCATTGTCTTGCCGCCCCGGCGCATGGTCAGGGCCCAGTCCTTGTTCTTGGCGACGGCTTCCATGAATTCGTTGGTGACGCGGACGGAGTTATTGGAAGACTGGCCCGAGACGGTGTTGTATGCCTCGCCCTCCCAGTTGGCGTCGAATACGGGGCCGTCGATATCCGGATCGCCGTCTGCTATGCGTCTCAGGAGCTGGTACACGTACGCTCCGGGCACGCCTGAATCCAGCGCTTCTTTGGCGGCGGCGCGAAGCCAGGGATTGGCGTCGAACGACAGTCTGTCGGCCGCCGCCACGTCTGCCCTGGAAGCGGCGTCACGCATGGCTGTGGTATAGCGCTTGAGCGCCTTGCTGCCGGTCACGAGGCTGGCGACCTTGTATTCCTCGCCGGCCTTCCAGTCTACGAAGCCCTCGATATCGGGATGGTCCGCGTCGAGTATGACCATCTTGGCCGCTCGTCTGGTGGTGCCGCCCGACTTGATGGCGGCCGCGGAGCGATCGGCTATTTTGAGGAAGGAGAGTAGTCCGCTGGAGACGCCGCCCCCGGAGAGCGATTCGTTGGCGCCGCGGATCTTTGAAAAATTCGAACCGGTGCCGGAGCCGTACTTGAATAGCCTGGCCTCTCGCTCGACGAGATCCATGATGCCGCCGTCGTTGACCAGGTCGTCTTCCACATTGAGGATGAAACACGCGTGGGGCTGGGGCCGCTCATAGGCGCTGGTGGAGGCGACGACTTCGCCAGACTTAGGGTCTACATAGTAATGGCCCTGGGCAGGCCCCTCAAGACCGTAGACCGCATGGAGCCCGGTGTTGAACCACTGTGGGCTGTTGGGCGCGCCCATCTGCCTGGCCAACATGTGGCAAATTTCATCGTAGTAGGCTTTTTCGTCGACTTCGCTGTCGAAATATCCTGATTCCTTGCCCCAGAGGAGCCAGGTGTAGGCCAGGCGGTGTATGACCTGACGCGCGTCATGCTCGGAACCGGGGAGAGGGGAGGCTCCGGCCAAGGCCTGTTGCGTTTCGGGAACGTAGGCCCTCCAGGCTTCGGCCTTCTCGGCGGGTACGCCGGCCTTGCGGAAATATTTCTGGGCTATGATGTCGGTAGCGATCTGGCTCCAGGTAGACGGCACGATGACGCTGTCCATCCTAAAAACCGACCTGCCGTCGGGGTTCCGTATCTCCGAGACGCGCTTTTCCCACTGGATTCCTTCATAGGGCCCCTTGCCGGCGGTCGTGAACTTTCTATCGATCTTCATACTTTCCTCCAAATGATCCATTTAGCATACAAGATGTTGTATGGGGGCTTTATTATAGGTCGATAGGGGGTACCTGTCTAGTCTCATAAAGGCGACTAAGGGCAACGGGTCGCCAGACCGATACTGATAATGAATATGGAAACACTAGCGATCATCAACGCGACCCGCGTCAACGAATTTGCGACCATGCCCTTGGCTGGCGGAAAGAGCGCCCTCGACCGCGTCGTGGACTTTGCCCGCGAAGTGACCGGCGGCACTGCCGCCGGAGGCGCTCGCGATGCACGGAATATCTTGCTTTTGGCCTCGCCGACCGTGCCAGAACTAGGCCTGGCGATGGTCAGGAAGCCTTCCTGGAGCATGCACGATGTTCTTGCGGAGCTTGCCGTCTTCGCGGCCTCGCGGCCTGAGGCAGATGCCGTAGTATACCTGCAGGCCGATGCGCCTTTTGTCGACGCCGCTCTGACGGCGACGTTGCTTGAGCTACATCGTAGATATCGCGCCGAATACACCTTCGCAGACGGCTATCCGCCAGGCTTCGCGCCGGAACTGCTCGCGGTAAAGTCTCTGCCCAACCTCATAGAACTAGCTTCCAGGCATGATGCGCCTGTGGAGCGTGAGGGCTTGTTTGCGGTCATTCAGAAAGACATCAACTCCTATGACATCGAGACGCACCTGTCTCCGGTGGACCTGCGCTCATATCGATTCTCACCCGTGTGCGATTCAAAGCGCAATTTCATGGCCGCCGAGCGCCTGTGGAACCTAGGCGCTCGCTCAGCTGAGGACACAACAAAACTGTTGCCCGCCCATCCGGAACTCCTGCGCACGTTGCCCGCATTCCTGTGGGTGCAGATTACAGAAGGCTGTCCGCAGTCTTGTTCGTATTGCCCCTATCCGCTCATGGTTGGCGATCCCCGCAAGCGCTCCGGTTTCATGTCCACAGAACGCTTCAATCGGCTCATGCTTGACGCCGAGGCGCTCTGCGATGACCTCGTCGTCGATGTGTCGTTGTGGGGCGAGCCTTCAGCGCATCCGGATTTTGCCGGTATTGTGGCCGCCGTGCTGGCCCGGCCGCGTTTTACCTTGATCGTTGAGACCAGCGGTGTTGGCTGGACTCCCGCTCTGGCTGAATCCTTGGCAACAAAGGCAGGTTCGCGTATTCAGTGGATAGTGTCGCTGGATGATGCAGACGATGAAGGCTACCTGGCTATCCGTGGAGAGGGCAAGGATGAGGCGACCGCTTTTACCGAGCGGCTCCTGCGCGCGTCACCGGGCAACGTGCATGCCCAGGCCGTGCGTATGAAGGAAAACGAACCTCGACTCGAGGCGTTCTACCGGGGTTGGAAGAAGCGCGGGGATAAGGTGATAGTGCAGAAATACGACTCCTTCGCGGGTTGTCTACCAGACAGGACGGTGGCTGAGCTTTCGCCGCTAGACCGTCTGCCGTGCCGGCATCTGGCCCGCGATCTTGCGGTTCTCGTAGATGGCAGCGTACCGCCGTGTAAGCATTGTCTGGTCAAGCGCGGCGACGGCCGACTCGGCTACGCCGAAATCCACGGCAACGCTTTCGATGATGGACTGGAATCGATCTGGAATCGGACTGGCGCCTGGTATGAGCGGCACCTGGCTTCCGATTATCCCCTCGCGTGTGGACGTTGTGATGAATACCATACCTTTAACGCTTGACGCCTACAGGCCAACCTACACAGTGCTCGGCGGTGCTCGTGGCGGCGGAGCCAAGGACAAATTCCCGGTTTCAGTGTTGCTTCTCAACCGGGGGCCGAGGCTCTACCGCGCGGCTATGATACAAGATCTGGTAAAGGTCGGTTTCGATTCAATAGTGTCGATGGAGGGGATCAGCGATTCACCCGAACTTGAAGGGCTGGCTTCAAAGCATCCGCAGGCGCGGTTCATCTGCATGCATGAAGACTGCAACCTCGGTGTCAAGATCAACATCGGCATCAGGGAATCGTCCGCTCCGTTCGTGTTCGTATTGTGGAACGACCTGAGATTGGCGACGAGTACGCTCTCGAGCCGCTTTTTCGACAAGGTCGTTGACCTCGACGTCGCCTGCCTCGTTCCGACGCTCAATGACGCGACCGGATCCATCGTGCCGTCCATAAGCAACCCTGCTCAGTCGGGCAAGGCGTTCAAGGTGGTGCCCTTACCGCCCAGGGCCGATGGTGAAAAAAGCCTCTATCCGTTTGATGGCTGCGGCATCTATTCCAGGGAAAAATTCACCATGCTCGGCGGTTTTGACTGGACCATTTCCAATCCATACTGGCAGAAACTTGACTTCGGGATGCGCGCCTGGCTCTGGGGAGAAACGATACAGTATGCTCAGGCGCTCAGGCTCAACTACGATTCCAACCCGCCGCCCGATGATACCACCCCAAATGTTGATTATGGCAGATTCTGGCTGAAAAACCTGGCCCCCCTATATCGAGGCGATGCCGCTACGCTCCCAGGCTCCCGTCTGTGGAGTTACCTGTTGCGTTCGCGCAAGAATCCCTCCGCGGCTCTCGAGGAGTTCAAGGCGGCACGGGAGTGGGTAAGCGCTTGCTCCTACCGCTTCAAGGCCGACGCTACGCGACTGGCTGACCTGTGGGATCCGCTCTCATGAATACCGCAAGGCGGGCTGGCGTCGTGGTCCAGATGCGACTGGATTCCACGAGGCTACCGGGCAAGGCCTTGTTGCGGATAGGCGGGACGAATCTGGCCGGCATGGTGCTGCGCAGGCTACGCTCTGTCGTAGCCGATGAATTCGTGCTGGCCACTGATGCCGATGGCGCTCGCGCCCTCGCAGAAGTCGCGCGGGAATTCGGCTTTTCAGTGTTCGCGGGCCCTAAAGACGACGTGTTGGCGCGCTACGCCATGGTAGCCGAGGCATTCGGGTTGGCTCGCGTTATAAGAGCCACCGGCGACAATCCCTTTGTGTCGGCCGTTCTGGCGGCCAAGGCCGTTGCTGCGGCAGATGCGTGCGCCGCGGACTATGTAGGCCTCGTAGGCATGCCTATGGGCATGGGTGTCGAGGTCGTGGAAGCCTCAGCCTTGAAGAAAGCGGCAGAACTGGCGACCAGCGTCTTCGACCGTGAGCATGTTTGCCCTTTTCTGTACGGCAATCCCGGCCTCTTTTCCATATGCAGGCCCCAGTGTCCCTCGGAATATTTTTTGCCGGAGGCTCGTGTCACCGTCGATACGGCTACGGATTTCTGTCAAGCCGAGGCTCTTATCGCGGAGTTGGGGCCTGAACCCTCGGACGCCGCCGTGATGACCTGGCTCAAGAGTCTGCTGAAAGGCGTTTAATACATGGTCTCGATACTCTTTGTGCCCTCGGTCCGCCGCGGCAACGGTTCTGGTCATCTCGTACGTTGTTTTGGCTTGGCCTATGCGCTTGGAACCAAGGCCGCGGTGTTCCTTTCCAACGATCCTGGCCCCGTTTCCTGGAGTTCTGATGAACTCAAGCTCGCCTATCCGCGTGAAATGGGTTCAGTCAGGATCATTGGCGAACTTCGTTCGGAGGCCCGGTTTACGCTCGTCGTGCTTGACAACAGGGAAACATCCGCCGCCGAGCTGGAACACTGGGCGCGGTGGGGAACGGTAGTCGCTATTGATGAGGGAGGCGAGGCTAGGGCCGCAACGGCCTATCTTGTAGACATCCTCCCTCGGCCATGGCGCGCATCCCGGCTGGGCCTTCCTCCCAACCTCTCGTCCCTTGGGTACCTTGCGTTGCCGACGGCGCGCAGGGAGCCGCCCGCTTCGATACGGCGTGTGCTCATAAGCTTTGGCGGCGAAGATCCCGCAGAGTTGGCCGATGCCTTCCTGAAAGCCGTTGTGGGAGGCGGAATGCTGGACGCGGAACAGGTAACTGTCGTGACGGGCGCTCTTTCCAGGTCCGCTGTGCGATTCCCCGGCGTCACGGCCATAGGTCCGGTTCAGGACCTCAAGGAGAAACTGCGATCGTACGACCTCGTAGTCACCCAGTTTGGCTTGACAGCCTTCGAGGCAGCTTGGGCGGGTTGCGCCGTGTTGCTCCTCAATCCCTCGGCCATTCATGAGGAACTCGCTCAGGCCGCCGGTTTCATGAGCCTGGGCATCAAAAAACCGAATATGAGGATCCTCCGTGAGGCCTTTCTTGATTCCACGGCTCTGATAGAGGCTTCCCGCCGCGCCGCGCCAGAAAAGCGGCTCGACCTAGCTGCGCGCCTGGCCTCGCTGGCTCCGAAGCATGCCGGAGACTGTCCCGCCTGCGGTCTCCACAGCGGTTGGGCGCTTTACAGGACAGAACGCAAGACATACCGCGCGTGCCCTGCCTGCGGGTTAGTACGCATGGCGTATTTCGAGGCCAGAGAAAATCCATACGCTGAACGTTCATACTTTTTCGAGGAATACAAGGCTCAGTATGGCCGCACATATATTGAAGACATACCCACAATAAGGGCTGCTGCCGCCAGGCGGCTGGCTGTCATCGAGTCGCTGATCGCCAGCGATGCTCCCGCGGGACATGAAGGCCAGAGCATCCTGGACGTAGGTTGCGCTTACGGAGCCTTCGTTGCCGAGGCGCAGTCGCGTGGCTGGAATGCTGTCGGCTCCGATCTTGCCCCCGATGCAGTGGAATACGTAAAAACTACCTATGCCGTACCGGCCTTCATCGCTGATTTTTCTGAACCCGGCGCTGAAGGCTTGTATCCGCGGAACCTCGCCTGCCTCTCCATGTGGTATGTCATAGAACATTTCGATGAACTGGCCCGTGTGCTCAGGCGCGTGGCCTCGCTGATGCGGCCCGGCGGAGTCTTCGCATTCTCAACGCCATCGGGCTCGGGAATTTCCGCTCGCAGAAATAGGGCTGATTTCTATGAACGTTCCCCCGACGACCACTTTACCGTATGGAGCCCCGCTACGGCTCCCGGTATTCTCAAACGCTTCGGTTTCGAGGTACAACAGATTGTCGTAACGGGCCACCATCCAGAGCGCTTTGCGGGCGTACCAGCCGATGCAAAATCACTGCGGTACAAGGTGGCCATGGCGACTTCCAGGCTTCTGGGGCTCGGCGACACCTTCGAGTGCTACGCCGTCTACCGCGGTCTGGTTGATGGCGGCGCCGCCTGAGGCCCGCGGAGCACACATGAACGCACTACTGATACTGGGCGCCGGCGTTATGCAGGGGCCAGCCATACGGATTGCCAAGGCCAAGGGGTACCGCGTATACGCGGCCGACGGAAACCCAGACGCCCCCGAAGCCCGCTCAGCCGATCAATTCCTTCACATCGATCTCAAGGACAAAATCGCGCTGGCGCAAGCCGCCGCTGGAATAGACGGACTGTCGGGGGTCATGACCGCCGGCACGGATTTTTCAGCCTCGGTAGCCTGGGTCGCCGAACGCCTCGGGCTGCCAGGCCTGCCGCACGAGGTTGCGATGGATGCGTCAGACAAGGCCAGAATGCGCGCCAAGCTGGCTGAGGGAGGCGTTCCCGTGCCCGCGTTTGCCTATGGCACGATTGTCGATGATCCCGAGGTACTGGCGGCCCGGGTTGCCCCCTTACCGCTGGTCGTGAAACCCGTGGACAACATGGGATCCCGTGGTTGTCGCTTGGCGCGCACGCTTCCTGAATTGCGCGAGGCCTGGACCGATGCCGTTCGCCATTCCCGCTCCGGAAAAGCTATCATTGAAGCGTATCTGCAAGGGCCTGAATTCAGCCTTGACGCCATCGTACGGAACGACCACGTTGTATTGCGCGGTATAGCGGACCGCGTCGTCGTTTTTGAACCGTTTTTTGTCGAGATGGGGCACACCATCCCGACATCTTACGGCAAAGAAGTCGTTGACGAGGTCGTGGCGGTGTTCGAGGCGGGCATTAAGGCGCTCGGCATACGGAACGGCGCAGCCAAGGGCGATATCAAATATACCCGGGCGGGCGCCTTCGTAGGAGAGATCGCCGCGCGGCTTTCAGGCGGCTACATGTCGGGCTGGACCTATCCGTACTCCAGCGGTATAGAAGCAACCGCGGAGGCCATAGACCTAGCCTGCGGCGTAGAACCCGATTTTCCAGAGCGCGCGCATGACCTGGTATGCTCGGAGCGGGCATGGATCTCTATATCAGGCAAAATTTCCGCTATTTACGGCATTGAACAAGCTACCAACATGAGCTGCGTCCGCAATCTCTTTTCCCGCGCCGTTCCGGGAGATCGGGTTGTGTTTCCGTGCAACAACGTCGAGAAATGCGGCAACGTCCTGGCCGTCGCATCCTCTTCGATGGAGGCCGATGCCGCGGCGGAAAGCGCGGCTAGATCAGTGTTGCTCCGGCTTGAGCCTGATGACGCTGAAACCGCGGCCTTTTTGCGAGGAGAAGGCCGCATGACAGGCCCTGACGGCTCGATATGGCCTCCAGAAGCGTACGACGGCTTATCCGCAATGACCCTCTCGTCCCTGGCTAAGATGCCTGACATGGTGCGCATGGCTAGCGACGGGGGCTCGTATTCCATCGCGCCGCTCCATGGCGCCGAACAGGAAGTAGCGGTGGATTGGCAGGGCCGTTCCATCTCTGACACGCTTGACGTGGTTGCCGCCATGAGTGGCGCGACGGTCGGACTGCATGGCGACCTGGTTTTTGGCGCCTCTTTCTGGCGCGCCTTGTTCAGGGGCGGTTACCAGGCCGGTGTCTGGGTAATAGACAGCGCCAAGTTACACCGTGCGGCTCGGAATTGATGCCCAAACGCTTCCGCTTGCTCGTGGCTTTGCTTCTCGTTGCCTCCAGCGCCGCGCTTCCGCAAGGAACGCCAGCCAGCTGGACTGACGTAATGGCGGCGGCGGCGGAATGGAAGGCCACCGTAGCGTATGACGCGCTGACGGGCACAGGCCACATCCTGCGAGGAGGCGACCTTGTACGTTTCAAGCGCGATTATCCGGTATATTCGGTCGGCTCGGGCCTTTCCTTGCGGGCGACTGCTGTACGTGATACCGGCGCGCGGCTTGAGATATCCGCTGATGCCGTTACCGCCATCACTCGCTGGTTTGCCGAGCGGGACGCGGAGCGCGCGTCCCGCTTCAGCATCGCGGCCATCCTCATCGATCCGGGCCATGGAGGCAAAGATTCAGGAGCAATAGGCGAGTTCGGTACGGGCAAGGATCGCCTGCGCATACTCGAGAAGGATGTTGTGCTGGCTATTGGAGCCGATGTATACGCCCGTCTTCAGGCCCGCTGGCCAGACAAAAGAATATTGCTGACCAGAACTGGAGACACGTTTCCATCTCTCGATGCAAGGGTAGACAAGGCCAATGACGTGCCCCTTGGCGTCAACGAGGCCATCATCTACGTTTCTATCCACGCCAACGCTTCTTTCAACAAGGCGGCTTCAGGCTTCGAGGTCTGGTACCTAAATCCTGAATACCGGCGCACGGTGGTGGATCCCAAAAAAGCCGAGGGTGTCGACAAAAACGTGCTGCCCATACTGAACGCCATGCTCGAGGAAGAATATACGACCGAGAGCGTATTTCTAGCCCGGAGTATTCTCGGTAGCATGAAGAAAAGCGTTGGCGACAGTTCCATTGATCGCGGTATCAGGGAAGAAGAGTGGTTTGTTGTGCGTAACGCCAAGATGCCAAGTGTTCTTGTTGAAGTCGGCTTTGTAACGAATGAGGCTGAAGCCAGATTGCTGTCCGACCAGGAACACTTGCGCAAGCTTGGTGACGGCATCTATACTGGTGTAGTTGACTTTGTAGACTATTTTGAACACAGGAAGGGTCCACCCGTACCGTGAAACGTAGCCTTAAGGAATCCATCGCCGTCTTTTTGGATCTAGTGAATAGAAACCTCAAACCCCGCACGCTCTGTCCGAGTCTTTTGGTTGTCGTCTTTCTTGTAAGCGCCTTGGCTTCACTGGCTATTCCTGATCGCCGCGCTGTTGTGCTCTGGTTTCCCGATTCGCGTGAGGCTTCCGGCTCTACGGCCCGGTCGGAGCTCCGGTATGTCAGTTCGGGACGCGATGTCGCGGCCCAGGCTGCCTCCGTTGTGGAAGAGTTGTTGCTAGGCCCGCTTTTGCCCGGGTCGAGGCCCATTTCCGTTCCGGACGCTAGGCTTCAGTCGTCAATCCGTTCAAAAAAAACACTATACGTTGATGTATCAAATGATATACTCTTTGGTAGGTCGACAGCCTCCGGCGTGTACGATGCGCCGGTAGTGCAACCGCGGATTGCGCTTGACTACATCAAGCGTTCTCTGCGATGGAATTTTCCTTTTTTCAAGATTGTGCTCACGGTTGATGGACAAGAACCGACTTGGACTCGTACAAAGGTAGCCGAAGGGACATAAATTAAATAAAATAATTGACAAAGAGATAGGCTTGGCTATAATCAAGTCAAATTGGGTAAAACTGTACGCGCACTATGGAAAG
>CAZNCK010000053.1:0-1440 GCA_964571545.1 uncultured Treponemataceae bacterium
GGGCGTGATGGTGGCCAGACCCGCCACAGAGCCTGTAAGGAAGCCGAGGAACTTGGGTTTTCGGGTAAAGATCCAGTCCAGTAGCAACCAGGTCGGGCCGGCAAAGGATGCGGCGATGTCGGTGTTCAGGAACGCCTGGGCGGTGATCCTATCCGCTCCGAATTCCGAGCCCGCATTGAATCCGTACCAGCCGAACCATAGTATCGCCGTGCCGATTGCCACGAGGGGGATGGAGTGTAAACCCTTGTCTACGGTCTTGCGTTTGCCTATGTACAGGACCGAAGCGAGCGCGGCGAAGCCGGCCGTCGTATGGACCACGATGCCGCCGGCAAAGTCCTTGACACCCCAAGCCGCCAGAAGCCCGCCGCCCCAGACCATATGGACAAAGGGAAAGTAGACGAAGGTTAACCAGACCACCAGGAAAATGAGATACGCGGGGAAGCGTACCCTGTTGGCGAACGCGCCTGTGATGAGGGCCGGCGTGATGATGGCGAACATCATCTGGTACGCCACGAAGACCAGTCCCGGAACGGCCGGATTTGCGGGGCTCGATGCCATGAGATCGATTCCCCGGAGGAATGCGTAGTCGAGATTGCCTGTGATTCCCATGAAGTCGCCCTGGCCGAGACTTCCCGAGAAGCATAGAGAATAACCGAAGAGGTACCAGACGATAGTCGTTATCCCGAGTGAAACGAAACTCTGGAACATGATGGTAAGAACGTGTTTACGGCCTACAAGGCCGCCATAGAAGAATGCCAGGCCCGGTGTCATAAACATGACGAGGGATGTGGCCACGAGCATGAATGCCGTGCTGCCTGTATCTATTGGCATGAGTTGATCTCCTGATTTGTAGTGACTAATCCCCTGCGCCGACATGTGCGCCGCGGGGGCGATTCCTGAAAATCAGCCAGGAGCTGGAGGTCCCCGGGGGCGATCTGATGAGCTTACCGGGGTTTGCTGGTGAGGGGGCTCTTGTCGTATGGAATTAAGAGAGCCGAGGCAGACAAGTGCTGCTTGCGCCTCATCCACGACGGTCTTGAAGAGTGAGTTTTTTACTAAGGTTTCCTGACCCGCTAGGGCTTCGATGGCGGACTCTACAACAGCGTCCAATGTCGCGGGACGGGCAATCACGACGAAAATCGATTCCGCTACACTGCATACTTGGCGCCATGCGTCCAGTTCCGTCACGATAGAAGTGAAGGACGAAACCGCAAGAAGCATGAGCAGGAACAGGGGTCCTACGGCGGAATCCCGAACTGATACGCAATGATGTCGTAGCGTGTTAGTTTTCATGGGTATGGTGTTTTCAGTGTCCTTTTTCGAGGATACTTCATTCGCCTTGGTCATGACTACCCCGACGCTTCCTCTGGTTGACACCCATAAGGACAGCACCGATACTCCTTTTCAATGAACAGAGTAAAGCGTTCCTTATATGTGTCG
>CAZNCK010000053.1:1450-6946 GCA_964571545.1 uncultured Treponemataceae bacterium
CATCGGGGCCCTGATCGCGCTCTTAGCATTTTTCATGGAATTCAGCGATCAACCCTACTACCACAGCGGCATGAGCGTAACGCTCATGAACGACGGCTTCCACGTGACCTCCGTAGCCCCTGGTTCCAGCGCCGAAAGTAGCGGGCTCCGTAGCGGCATGGTGCTCGTAGATATAGGCGGTCTCGATATACGAGAGCTTTCCAGGCTCTCCAACGCTGATATTTCTGAGTTCCTCGCCCTCTCCACAAGGCTTTTCAAGATTGGTTCCAGGCTCGAAATACGCACGGATTCGGGTTCCGTTCATACCCTGGCCATAACCAGGCAACCCTGGGCCTTGCGGGCTCCGCTCCTGCACCGGGAGGTGCTGAGCAACCTGCTCGTCGGTACCCTCTTCATACTTTCCGGAATTTGGCTCCTGTCGGTAGGCAAGAACAACGAAGCGGCCAGATGGTTCACGGCCTTTACCATAGCCGCCGCTCTGGCAGTGGGCAGTTCCTTCTTCAGTTCCTACTGGTCTAGTCAGTTTCTCGCGTTGCGCTTCATCCTGCTGGACCTGTCCGGCGTTTGCGCCCTGTGCTTTCTGGCGGGTTTCCTATACCGTTTCCCGGATCGGTATGAATTGAAGCCCATAAGGCTTTTTGCGGCTCCCATCGCCATCATTGCCGTAAAATTCGTCTTCATCGCCTTAGACCTCATTAAGCCTTACAACAATGCCGCTTATGTCATACACGCTCTCATCGCCGTCGGGCTGATCTTCATCATAGCCTTGCTAGCGCGCCGCTACCATGAGACAAGCGCCGGCGGAAAACGCAAGCTGCGGTGGATACTCGCGGGCGTTGCGTTGAGCGTCCTTCCGTATCTGTTCTACGTGCTCTCGGTGTTCCTCCGCGCCAATATCCTTTCTAACACAACCGAAATCCTCAACTATATCGCCTCATTCAGTCTCGTATTATTTCCCGTTTTCGTGATCATAGGGGTTGTCCGCTACAACCTTTTTGATATCGATCAATTCCTCAACCGCTTCACGGTGTATTTTTTCCTGGCCTTCCTGGCCACCACTATCTATACAATGCTGTTCCTGTTCTTTTTTGAATCGAGCCTGAGCCTGGAAATCTACTTGAGTCTGCTTCTGACCGCGCTCGTCGCGCCTTGGTTGTACCTAAAGATAGACTCGTTCATGCAGCGTTTTCTATGGCGGAGCCGAAAAGATAAAAACCACATACTCCTCGAGATGGAACAGGAACTGAATGGCAAGGTCCGGGCCTCCGAGGTGTATCCGATAGTCGGGGCCGCCATGATGTCAGCCTTCGCTCCTTCATACATTCTTATCTCCCACGTGAAGGATGGCCTTGAGTCCTGCGAGTACCGTTACCCTCCAGAACCTGGTCCGACGGATAGCGACGATTCCGGCGGAATCTATCTACCCTTGGGTTCCATGGGCGGAGCCGAATGTTTCCTGAGTCTAGGGAAGAAGAAAGACGATGATATTTTTACAAAATACGAACAGTTGTTGTTGCGTGGAGCCTGCGCTCAAGTCGAAAAGGCGCTCGATATTTGCGAGTTGTACACAAAGCTTCAAGAATCGCTGGTCAATGAATCCAGGGCCCAGCGCACGACCATCCTAACGCTAGCCAAACTGACGGAATACCGTGACAACGAAACCGGCAGACATCTGGAACGTATCCAGGATTATACACGACTCATAGCCAACCGCTACAGAGTCACCAACCTCGAGGCGTCGTACCTGACCGAGGAATACATCGATGCGCTCTGCCTGTCCGCCATCCTCCATGATATCGGCAAGGTCGGCATTCCTGACGCCATCCTGCTCAAACCGGGCAGATTGACGCCGGAAGAATTTACCATAATCAAGCAACATTCCAGCATCGGCGGCAAGGTACTCGAAGAAGCGGAGGCTTTCGACCCGGAACGTTCTTTCCTCACCATAGGAAAACTCGTTGCCTACCACCATCACGAGAAGTGGGACGGTTCTGGTTATCCACACGGCCTTGTGGGTGAGGCTATTCCCCTGTCGGCGCGCATAGTCGCGGTAGCAGACGTCTACGACGCGCTGCGTTCGCACAGACCGTACAAAAACGCCTTGTCGCACCAGGACGCGCTTACCATCATAGCCGACGGAAAGGGCAGCCATTTTGATCCAGCCTTGGTTGCGGCTTTTCTGGATATAGAAGGCGACATCGCCTCTATAATCAGGAGTAGCTGAATACCACCACTGTGCCTGAAGCGCCATTCCGCGTTTCGGGCCAGCGTTCTACTCTGCCGCTGCCAAGGCCTTCGAACTCGCCACATACAGGACTTGCTCGACGCTGTAAGGTAATAAACGATATATTCAAAAAAGAGGATGCACTGTGGTTGAAATATCGAGGATAGGCACCTATGAACGCCTGCACGAGCAACTCAGGCCGTTGATAGAAGAAAAATCTCCGGATCTCGTAGCGGGAATGGCTACCGTAGTAGCCCTATTGCACGCCAAGCTGAGGCATCATTTCTGGACCGGGTTTTACTTCGTGGCCGGCGACGACGAGCTTCACGTTGGACCGTATCAGGGTTCGGTAGCCTGCCAGGTTCTCAAGGGCCGAGGCGTCTGCCTAGAAGCGGTCAAGAGAAAAGCCGCAGTCGTCGTTCCCGATGTGGAGGCGTTTCCGGGGCACATAGCCTGCGATTCACGTTCTAAAAGCGAGATAGTCATTCCGCTTTTCAAGGATGGTGCCGTACGGGCCGTCCTCGATATCGATTCTGAGAAACTGGCGCAGTTCGATGAAGATGATGTAGAGCCGCTCATCAAGATTGTTAGGTTGCTGGAAAGGCTGGTTTAAGTGATGAAAACGATTCCATCGCTGCTTCTGGTCTCTGTGTTGGTATTTTCCTGTACCGCGGGGCCTCCTGAACCGGCAGCTCCTTCAGCGCCGGCTCCTGTTGCGGCAGCGCCTGTTGTAACGGTGACAGCAGGTCTTGTTGCCGCAATAAAATCCCCGCGGCCTATCGGGTATGACGACCTGTCCGCGTTTCTTGCCGCGCCTGGTTCAAGTATCCTACTCCTCGATGTGCGCGCCAAGGAAGAATACGATTCGGGACACATTTCCGGTTCAGTGCTGATGCCGTATGATGCCATTCAGGCGCAATTCGTGGAGCCTGACAAGGATCGCCCCATCGTCGTGTACTGCCGCTCCGGCCGCCGCTCCGCAATAGCGGCCGAGACCTTGACCGCTATGGGCTTTACTGATGTGTCCGATTTTGGCGGCATCGACAACTGGAAAGGCAGCCTGGAGCGCTAGGGTCGCAGACGCAATATAACAGACCCCGGTATGGTCTAACCATACCGGGGTCTGATTCATCTAAACAACGCAGCGCGCTTCATACGGGTTAAATTCTACAGGAGTTTCCTTACAACGAGCGTCTCGGCTATCTGCACGGCGTTCAGCGCGGCGCCCTTGCGTAGGTTATCCGATACTACCCACATGTTGAGGCCGTTGGGCACCGTCGAATCCTCGCGAAGGCGGCCCACATATACGCCGTCCTTGCCGTCAGCGTCCAACGGAGTGGGGTAAGTCAGCGTTGCCGGATCGTCCATCACCACGACGCCCGGTGCCTTCTGGAGCAAGGCGCGTACGTCGGTGATCTTGAACGGCTTCACCGTTTCGATGTTGATAGATTCAGAGTGGCCGCGGAATACGGGAATGCGCACGGCGGTCGGGCTGACGCTAATGGCCGGGTCAAGAATCTTGTGCGTCTCGTGGACCATCTTCATCTCTTCTTTGGTGTAACCGTTAGGCTGGAACACGTCGATGTGCGGTAGCGCGTTGAAGAGGATCTGTACGGGGTACACAGAGTGCTCCACCGGTTTGCCGGCAACCCAGGCCTTGGCCTGCGCGCCGAGTTCTGCTATGGCGGCCGCGCCGGTGCCCGATATGGCCTGGTAAGTAGATACGACGACGCGTTTGATAGTGTAGGCGTCATGAATGGGCTTAAGCGCGACCAGCATCTGGATGGTCGAGCAGTTGGGGTTGGCGATGATGCCCTTGTGGGTATCGAGGGCGGCCGGATTGACCTCCGGAATCACGAGCGGCACACCCGGATCCATGCGCCAGGCGGCCGAGTTGTCTATGACTATGGCGCCTTCGCTCGCGGCTATCGGAGCCAGCACTAGGCTCGCGTCTCCTCCCGCGGAGAACAGAGCCACATCGACGTTCTTGAACGCGCCTTCTTTGGCTGTCCTCACCGTTACAGGCTTGCCCCTGAAAGTGACGGTCTTGCCGTCGTTCTGCGGTATGTCGAGCGGAACAAGTTCGGCTATAGGAAAATTCCGCGCTTCAAGTGTCTTGATCATCTCGTTGCCGACAGCGCCCATGGCGCCTACAACAGCTACTCTGTATTGTTTCATCCCGATTCCTCCCTATGCCTTTTTCTTGAGGCCGACGGACGCGAGGGCGGCCTTGAGCCGCTCCAGACCACGGGCGCATTCTTCAGCCGAACACGAGTACGCCATACGCAGATGCCCTTCCCCCGAAGCGCCGAAGACCGAGCCCGCTACCGTGGCTATCGCGTGGTCGTTGAGCAGGTAGTCCCCGAGTTCTGCGGAGCTCTTGCCATAGGCTAAAATGTTCGGGAACACATAGAATGCGCCAAGCGGTTCCGGTACGGTGACGCCGGGAATGCTCCTGAGTCCATCGAGCATGATGATGCGCCTGCGCGAGAATTCCTTGACCATCGTGTCTACGCAAGCCTGGTCTCCGTTGAGTCCAGCCGCGGCGCCGTGCTGCGCGAAGGTGTTGACGCAGACCGTCGTGTACTGCCTGATCTTGAGGATCGCGCGTGTGACGTCTTCAGAGGCGACCGTCCCTCCGAGGCGCCAGCCGTCCATCGCATAGGTCTTGGAGAAGCCGTTGATGATGATCGTCCGCTCGGCCATTCCGGGGATAGAGTAGATGCTCGGAGCCACGACTCCCTGGCCGTAGTATATGCGCGCATAGATCTCGTCAGACATGACGAAGAGGTCATGCTTGATCGCCAGCGCGGCCAGGGCTTCGAGGCTTTCTTTGCTCTGCACGCAGCCCGTGGGATTGCCTGGCGAGGTGATGCACAGCATCTTGGTACGCTTGGTGATGAGGCGTCCGACCTGCTCCGCGGTCATGGCGAATCCGTCTTCGGCCCTGGTCGGCACTTCAATGGGGATGCCCCCCGCCAGCGTTATGATCGCCTTATAGTGATGCCAGTTCGGGTCGGATACCAGCACTTCGTCGCCGGGATTCACGAGCGCCATCATAGCCGCGATGATGCCTTCGTTTGCTCCCGCCATGACGATGGACTGCTTTTCGCCGTCTACCTTGACGCCGGTATCGATGCTTGTTCGGTTGCCTATGGCCTTACGCAGGGCCGGCACGCCCAGGTTAGGCGCGTAGTGAACCTCGCCACGCTGGAGCGCGTCTATCGCGGCCTGCTTGATGTGAGTCGGCGTATCGAAATCGGGGCGGCCAA
>CAZNCK010000053.1:6956-11141 GCA_964571545.1 uncultured Treponemataceae bacterium
TAACGTCCTTGCCCTGCGATTCGAGTTCCTTGACCTTGTCGAAGACCTTGCGTATCCCGGAAAACGGGATCTGTTCGAGCCTGGTTGCGAATGTATTCATGGTTGCCTCCGTCACTTGTGCTTGCGCATGATGAGATTGTCGTATTCGGTCGCGTCGATGTGGGCTTCTACGATCACTGGCCCATCGGTCTTGAACGCCTCGATCAGCGCAGCCCGGTACTGGACAGCATCGTCCGCGCGTATGACGGGCACGCCGAAAACGAACTTTGCCGTCGGGCAGGGCTCGTTATAGAGCTTGGTGGAGTAGCGCGGGAAGTCCTTGCGGTCCTGCTTGAGTCTTATGAGGTCAAGGCTCTCGTCGGCGAGGACAACGAAGACTATGGCTAGTTTTTCGCGCCGCGCCACCGCCATCTCGCCGGCCGTCATGAGGAAGCTACCGTCTCCGGTTACGCAGGCAACCTTGCTTTCTGGACGGCAAAGCTTTGCCGCGATGGCGGCAGGAACGCCGAAGCCCATGGACGAGCAACCATTGGTCATCAACTGCAGTCCCGGCGCTGGCGTGCGCCACATCTGGCCAATAAGGTGGGTGTGGGCGCCAACGTCGCATGCCATCACGCCGTCCTGAGGAAGTATCTCTCGCAGTATAGATAGCGCGGCGGTGGGACCGAAACTGCCGGGCGCCGGTTCCATAGCCTTGAACATGGCTTCGCGGCGGGCCATAAGCGCGGCTTTATCCCATGCGGACGCAAGCGGCGCCAACGCGGCAAGGCGTTCAAGAGAGGCGGGTATATCGCCCACGATATCGTACACCTCGCGGTACACCAGCCGGTCTATGTCCGCTTCTACCGAATCCAGATGGAGCAGGGGAGCCACGGGCATCCAGTCCTCGAAGTTGAATTCAACCGGATCGTAGCCGACGGATACTACAAGGTCGGCTTGCCGGTGCGTCTCTGCGACTCGGTCGCTGAGCGCGTGGAAAAGCACGCCGGCATACCATTCGTGGTTCTCCGACAGGAGACCCTTGGCCATGGGAGTCAGCACCACGGGGATGCGGTGTTTTTCCGCGATCTTTGCCACGAGCGATCCGACTCCGGCTCGTACGGCAGTAAGTCCGAGGGCCAGCACTGGTTGCTTTGATGCACAGAAGACCGTCTCCATCGTTCTGAGGAGCGCTTCCGGAGCCGTCGCTATCATTGTTTTCGCGGGAAGTACCGGTGCGTAGGCCGGCGTCGTATCGGGCACCTTTTTAGAACCGAGATCCTCAGGCAGACCGATGTGCACGGGGCCAGGAACGTCGGCCGTAGCGATGCGCAGCGCCTGGCCAAGCACCTGGTCGATACGTTCCGGCGTGAGACGCGTCGTCCACTTGGTAATGGGGCGGAACAGGGCCTGGTGGTCTATTGCCATCTGGACCGTTCTGCCGATGAGCTTCTCGGGCGGTTCGCTGGTCAGGGCAATGACCGCCGAGCGGTCCAGTAGGGCGTTGACGACGCCTGTACTCAAGTTTGTCGCACCCGGGCCGACGGTGCCGTAGCAGACGCCTGGTACGCCTGTCAGGCGGGAGCAGACATCGGCCATGAAGCCCGCGCTGGCTTCGTTGCTGACCAGCACGAAGCGGACGCCTTCTTTTCTCATCGCTTCCATATAATAAAGCCATGAGCCGCTCGGAACGCCAAAAACGAACCGGATACCCCGTTCCTTGAATCGTCGTATCAAATGCTCCGCGACTGTTGTCATCTTGTCACCTCGATCCTATATCCTATATTCTTAACATATGTTTTGCATAAAAGCAAGATGAACTTGGCGCTGAATTATGCGCAATGGTGAAAGTTTCATTCTTTGCAGAGAATACAAGGCATGGTATAGTTGAGCAGAGATACAGGATATTTCCTATATAATATGTCTTTTTAGGATGTGCCCAATGAAAAAGAAGATAATCACAGTTTCAATGCGCGATCAACTGTACGACGCACTCCGCGACCTGATTTTGAAAAACGTGTATCGCCCGAATGCGGTTCTGCAAATTGACCGGCTTGCTGAGGAATTCAGCGTAAGCGCCACGCCCGTCCGGGAGGCCCTCGTCAGGCTTGAGGCCGAAGGATTGGTCAAGCTCATTCCAAATAAAGGCGCAATGGTCACCGACATCAGGGAAGAAGACATACGGTATACGTGGGAAATGCGTCAGCTACTTGAGCCATATGCTGCTGGAAAAAGCGCTATTTTGATATCTGGCAGTGAAATACTAGAGCTAGAAGAAAAAATTCTGAGCCTGAGGGATCAGCCGTTCGATAACGAAAAATATGTCGAATGCGATACCAGGTTGCACGAGATACTCTATACCCACCTCACTAATACCATGCTCGTCGAGACGATACGGCGTGTACACCAGATGTCTATAAGGATACGTTATTTCCCCGAAGGATCGGGACGGTTGCATGAAAGGACTGTGCACGAAGTTATCCAGGAACACTTGGCCATACTGGCCGCCATCAGGACAAGGGATGCCTCTCGCATTTCCGAGCTGGTACTCAGTCATCTCAAGAATGGTGAAAAGAGGGCCATGGCGGCCCTCGCAGGCAATCCCTGAAGCGAATTCAGCGAGTTTTACTCCAACATTTATCTTGCGTCCTTGTGAAACGGATGGTACAATCAAAAATATAGGATATAGGATATAAATTATTGGAACCCTGGTTGTTCTAATGCGTCATGCAATCCCATATCTCCGCTGGAACGGATCGACAGTACCTGTATCGAGAAGGAGACATTGATGAGTGTTCTTAGTTTACTGCGCAACAAGAAACCGCCGAAGCCAACAGGCGACGCCGATGAGATGCTTGAAGAGGTCGAGGCCGAATTCAATTACCGAAAGAAGATCGATCCTTTCTGGATGACCTTCATTACCGTGGTTTCCATCATCTTCATCGGGTACCACATGGTTACTGCAGGCATCGGCCTTCCCGAGATTTTCAAGCACCGGGCCATCCACCTCGGCTTTCTGCTCAGCCTTACTTGGCTGTATTTTCCGTTCAACAAGAAGTCGCCCCGAGGAAAACCAAGCTATATGGATGTGGCGCTCTTCGCCGTTTCAGTCGTCGTTTCCGTTTTGACGGTAATAAACCGGGATGCCTATCTCATGCGCAGCGGTATCCTCAATATGAACGACTACATTCTCGGCGTCATCACCATGCTGCTCGTGCTTGAGGCTACTCGCAGGACCGTTGGTGGCCAGATGCTCTGGATCAGCATCATCTGCCTTCTATACATGTGGGCCGGCCCTTACCTCCCAGGCGTTTTCTCCCACCGAGGTCAGTCGGTCAAGCGCATAATCCAGGCCATCTACATGGGCGGCGAAGGCATCTTCGGCATGCCGCTCGGCGTGTCGTCAACCTACCTGATAATCTTTGTAATACTCGCTGCTATCCTGGACAAGAGCGGTCTCGGTAAGCTCTTCAACGACCTGGCGCTTGGTCTTGGGGGGCGCTTCTCGGGTGGACCCGCCAAGGTTGCGGTCGTAGCCAGCGCTCTCACCGGTACCATTTCCGGTAGCGCGGCCTCGAACGTGGCTACTACCGGCGCCTTTACCATCCCCCTCATGAAGAAGATAGGCTATCCGGCCACCTTCGCCGGCGCCGTTGAAGCTGCCGCCTCAACGGGCGGGCAGATAATGCCGCCGATCATGGGCTCCGCCGCCTTCATCATGGCCGAGTATCTGGGCGTTCCCTATCTCACCATCGCTGTAGCCGGCCTCATTCCAGCCCTGCTGTACTTCACCAGCGTCTACTTCCAGGTCGATTTCCGTGCCAAGTCCCTGGGACTCCGCGGCCTGGACAAGAGCGAGATGCCGGATGTCAAGAAGACGGTGCTTCGCTACGGCCAGATGATCATCCCGATGATAGTCCTTATCTGGCTCATGGGGCAGGGCCGGACTCCGCTGTACTCCGCCTTCTATGCGGTCTGTCTCACGATCATCCTCTCCTGGTTTAGGAAAGAAACGAGAATAGGGCTCAAGGAAGCCAAGCTCGTCGCCATAGGTTCTGCCCGTACCAGCGTCGCCATCGGCATATCCATGGCGGCCGCCGGCTTCATGATCGCAGCCTTCGCTTCGACTGGCCTTGGCATAGTCCTTGCCGACAGCATCGTGGCCATCTCGGGCGGCAGCCTCATCATCGTACTCATTCTGACGAT
>CAZNCK010000053.1:11151-21552 GCA_964571545.1 uncultured Treponemataceae bacterium
ATAATCCTGGGCCTGGGTCTGCCGACGAGCGCCTGTTACGTGATAACGGCCTCAATCTGCGCTCCCATCCTCATCAAGGTGGGGCTCAATCCCTTCCTCGCGCATTTCTTCGTCTTCTACTACTCCTGTTTGTCAACGGTTACGCCGCCTATCGCACTCGCCGCCTATGTCGCGGCCGGCATCGCCAACGCCAATACCGACAAAGTCGGCTGGATGGCTTTCAGGCTCGCACTGGCTGGATTCATCGTTCCTTTCTTCTTCATCTACTCTCCCGCCATGGTCCTCATGGGCCCGGACGGCACGATGCTCGGCGCAAGCGCCATCAGCATCATTATCGCTGTTGTATCCGGCCTCGTTGGTACCTGGTTCCTGGCCGCTTCGGTAGAAGGTTACCTGTTAATCAAGTATCCGATGTGGTTGCGGGCTCCGATATTCGTAGCCGCGATCCTGTTCATCGATCCCCGCTTGTCGACCTCGCTTATCGGCATCGTGGTTGCAGCAGTATCCATTCTGGTCATTCTGTACATCAAGAAGAAGCGCGGCGTTTCTGTACCGAAAGCCGCATAGATACGGATCGACGCCGGGGGTTGCGCCCCGGCTTACGATAGACCAAGAGCGCAGTAAGTCTTTTCAAGGAGGACAACGATGAAGCATTCCCTCAGGATCGTAGCCATTGCGACGCTGTTGATCATGCTCGCCGGATCAGCCGCTTTCGCGGCCCCGATCAAGCAGATCACGATGGGCACCGCCGGCGTCAGCGGCAGCAACTATCCCACCGGTATCGCTATGAGCCAGCTGTGGAACCAGAACATTCCGACCATCAAGGCCGTCGCCATCGCGACCAACGGCAGCCCGCACAACATCGACCTCCTGCGCACCAACGACGCCGACGTCGCGATGTGCCGATCGCTCGAAGCCTACCGCGCCACCAGGGGCGAAGGCACCTATCCCGAGAAGATGCCTTGGCTCCGCGCTCTCACCGGCGGTCTTTTCTCCGACGTGTTCCAGGTTGTCGCCCTCAAGAAGAGCGGCATCAAGTCCATAGCTGATTTCAAGGGCAAGCGCATAGCGGTAGGCCCGATCGGCTCCGGCGGCGAAGTCGACGCCCGCGAGACGCTGGCTGCCTATGGCCTTACCTACAAGGACATGAAGGTCAGCTTCGTAGAATACACCCAGGGCATAGAGATGCTCGATGACGGGCAGGTAGACGGCGCCATCCTCGGCCTCGCTATGGGCGCGGCCGGCATGACCGAACTCCTGCTCGGCAACAAGACGGACATGCTTCCGATAACCGACGCCGCGCTCGCCAACCTGAAGAAGGTCAATCCCTTCTATATCCGCCGCGAGATTCCCGCCAACACCTACCCCAACCAGACCGCAGCCGTGCCGACCGTCGGAACTCCCCCGGACATCATCATCGTCCGCGCCGAGATGGACGAGGCCCTCGTCTACCAGATGACAAAGGTCCTCTACGAGAACCAGGCCTCGCTCAACACCGTAACCGCGCTCATGAGGCAGTTCGGGCCGGCCCTCGTGCTTCCGGATGATCAGATGCTCATCCCGTACCACCCGGGCGCCAGGAAGTATTTCGTTGAAAAGGGCTGGCTGAAGTAGTCCTTACAATTCCACGGCCTGAAAAGCCGGGCTGCCAGGGGAGACGATTCCCTGGCGGCCATTTCTTTGCTACGAGGAGAGAGTCATGAACGAAGCCTACAGGAAAGACGGCGAGCACTGGGTCAGCCCGTACAACTTCAAGGATGAAGTAGTCGCGAAGAGGGACGCTCCGCGCAAGGTGCTCATCCATGACGCCACCCTCCGTGACGGCGAACAGACTCCCGGCGTCGTTTTTCGCAAGGCCGACAAGGTAGCCATAGCCAAGGCCCTGGACGCTGTCGGCGTTGACAGGATCGAGGCGGGTATGCCGGCGGTCTCGCGCGAGGATTTCGAGGCCATCGTAGAGATCCGTTCACTGAACCTAAAATCTAAAATATTTACCTTCGCGCGCGCGATGGAAGAGGACATAGATCAGGCTGTCGCCTGCGGAGCCCACGGCGTAGTCATAGAAGTGCCCCTCGGCTACCCCAAACTCGTCCACCAATTCAAGTGGACCTGGGAAGACGTGTTTCGCAAGAGCGTACCGATTATCAACTACGCCAGGTCCAAGGGACTCTACACTGTCTACTTCCCGTATGATTCCACGAGAGCCAGGGAAGAGGACCTCGACTCACTGCTGCGTGGCATCATGGACGAAGCCCCGCCTGATTCCATAGGCATCGTTGATACCATGGGCTGCGCTACGCCCGAAGCGATTGCTTGGCTGACCCGCAAGTACCGCGAAGCTACAAAACTGCCTGTGGAGATCCATACCCACAACGACTTCGGCCTGGCCCTCGCGACGGAGCTAGCCGCAGTCGGAGCCGGCGCCAGCGTCGTGCATTCCTGCGTCAACGGCCTTGGAGAGCGAACGGGAAACGCTCCGCTTGAGGAACTGATCCTGGCCATGAAGCTTCTCTACAACGAGGATTCGGGGCGAAATATAGCGGCGCTCAAGGACTTGTCCGCGCTGGTAGCAGATCTGAGCGGCATCCCCATCGCGCGGAACAAGCCTGTCGTCGGAGAAGAAAATTTTACACGGGAATCGGGCATCGGGGTCAATTTGGTCGTGGAGAATCCGCTGGCCATGTTCGCCATACACCCATCCATCGTTGGACGGAAGGGCAGGGTGGTGCTTGGCAAGAAGAGCGGCAAGCTTTCGATCAACTACAAACTGGCGGAGCTGGGCTTGGGAGAACTCGACGACGAGAAAAACTCGGCTGTGCTCGGTGCGGTCAAGAACCTTGGCAACGAGAAGCGAGGCCTTGTAACTGATGAAGAATTCTGCGTCATCGTGAACCGTGTGCGAGGGGGATGAAACCCTTGCATCAAACTGGGATCGAATACCAGAGCGCCGTCCGTCTTTCTGTAGCTTGACGGACGGCGCTGGACATTCAAGTGCCCGCCTGGTCGAATAATATCGAATAGTACCGGTCGATCTTGCTACCCAATTCCTGTATGCCGAAGTTACGCGCCTCGCGCACCATTTCCTTGCCCTGGAAATAGACCAGCACCGCGGGTACGGTAAATACTGAAAGCTGCCCGCCCGCCTCCGGTACCGCCTCAATGTCGATATAATATCCGCGCAGCTCGGGGAAATTATCTTCAATCAGTTGTATAACCTTGGGCAGAATGCTCTTGCAGACACCGCAAGAAGGAAACGACAGGTAGAACAGGACAGCCTTGTCGGCGCGTATCTTGTCAAGGATTTGCTTGTAGCTGGTCAGTGATTCCATTGAAGTGCCTTTGTCTGAGTCAAACACGAGTCATGACTCGTGACTACGCATCAGGTTGCCGACGTTTTTGTGGGAGAACACTTCGTCCAGCACGAGGACCGCGGCGCCTATCATCCCGCCCGACTCCACGAAGGACGACTGCTTGATGATGAGGTCTGAGGTAGCCAGCGGCGTCGAGCGGCGATAGACGGTCTCGCGGATCGAGGCGATGAAGCGCTCGCCCAGGCAGGTCAGCCCCCCTGAAATGATTATCATCTCGGGGTTGAAGAAGTTGACGAGCTTTGCCAGCACGTCGCCGATAGCTGCGCCCGATAAAATGACGAAGCGTATGCATTCTTCATCTCCAGAGGCCGCTCCGTGGGCCAGAAGGCTGGGCGTCATGACCGCGCCACGTTCCAGCGCCTCCGCGAGGAATGGGCTTTTCCCCGATCTGGCGGCTGTTTCAGCCATGGCGACGAGGGCCCGGCCTCCGGCGACCGCTTCAAGGCAACCGGCATTGCCGCAGCGGCATACCGTGACGTCGCCGTCGAGACCTATGTGGCCAATATCGCCTGCGGCGCCTTTTGCGCCCCGATAGAGTTCACCGTCTATCACTATGCCCGCGCCGATACCGGTGCCCGCCTTCACGAGCATAAAGCTACCGTGGCGGTGGCCGTGTTCCAGGGCCTTTCCTTTATCCCGCTCGGCGAGAGTCATGACATTGACGTCGTTGTCGACGAACACAGGACAGGTAAATTCCTGGGATAAGTAGCGCGCCACGGGAAAATGATCCCAGCCGGGCATAACCGGCGGGTTGACCGGCACGCCGTTGGCGTAGTCAACCGGGCACGGAAGCCCGACGCCCAGGCCGAACAGGGCGCTTGGTCCTAATCCGGCGCGCTCCTCCAGTTCACGGGCAAAGGAGACGACGCGCCCCAGTATGTACTCGGGCGTCTCCCTGATGAGGTCTATCGGGCCTTCGACGGAATCGATGATTTCAGCTTCGAGGTCACAGAGCGCGACGTGCACTTTAGTCTGGCCAATCATCACGCCTACGACATATCCCGCGGATTCAGCGACCTTGAGTTTTTTTCGTTTGCCACTTTCCTGAACCTCTTCGCGCAGGAGCCCTACCGCGAGGAGTCTTTCGAGATAGGCTGAAACTGTTGATTTAGCCAGGCCGGTTCTGCGCACGATGTCGGTCCCGAGGAGAGGGCCGTGGTCCCTGATTATCTTGAATATTCTGCCCGCTGTCGTGGAAATATTTTGCTGGTCGTCTATGGGTACTTTCTTCATTAAGCATGCCTTTTCCGTGTAGGTCCCTCGAGTTGGAGACCGATCATAGCGCCAAGACTATATTCAGTCGAGAGGTGCCTGTATTTCATGCCCCGGTAGGATACCCGTCCGTTCCATATATTCAAATCCTCCGCAAGTATTTGCGTTGATGGTTCGACTGTCAATAATAAAAAGACATAGATTAGTCTTGAAAAGTTCGAAAAACGAACTAAAAAGTTTGACAGCGGTAAAAAAGAGACGTATGGTCTGTTGGTACCTTTGAAAGGATGGCCACGTGTCACGACCTGTAACCTTGGTAAGCGGACAGTGGGCTGACCTTCCCTTTGATACCTTGTGCGCCAAGGTCGCGGCCTTTGGTTACGATGGCATCGAGATCGCGGGATGGGGCGACCACATGGATATGCGCGCGGCGGCAACTGACCCGCAGTACGTAGCGGATCGCAAGGCAATTCTCCAGAGCCACGGCCTCAAGGCCTGGGCTCTATCCGCCCACCTGGCGGGGCAGTGCGTTGGCGATCCCTGGGATCCGCGTCTGGACAATTTCGCGCCGCCCGAAGTCAAGGGAAAGCCGCAAGCCATCGTCGCATGGGCGACAGCGGAGATTAAGGCCGCGGCGCATGCTGCGGCGAATATGGGCTGCAACGTCGTCACCTGCTTCATGGGTTCTCCTGTCTGGCGTTACTGGTATTCCTTTCCACAGACTACTGAATCCATGATCGATGAGGCCTACGCGGAGATCGTTCGCCGCTGGAGCCCGATATTCGACGAGTTCGACGCCTGCGGCGTTCGCTTCGCTCTCGAAGTCCATCCCACCGAGATAGCCTTCGACTACTGGACCGCCAAACGCCTCCTCGAGGCCTTCGGCGGACGAAAGACGCTTGGCTTCAACTTCGACCCTTCGCACCTGCTGTGGCAGGGGATAGACCCAGCCCTGTTCATTCGGGATTTTTCAGACAGGATCTACCACGTGCACATGAAGGACGTTCATGTACGGCGTGACGGTCGTTCGGGCATCCTCGGCTCGCACCTGCCCTTCGGCGATCTCCGGCGCGGGTGGGATTTCGTATCGCTTGGACGGGGAGACGTTGACTTCGATGCCATAATTCGGGAACTCAATGCCGCCGGCTATTCTGGACCGCTGTCGGTGGAGTGGGAAGATGCAGGCATGGACCGCGATTTCGGCGCCCGCGAGGCATTGGAATACGCGCGCCGCATCGATTTTCCACCTTCTGACCGCGCCTTTGACGCGGCGATGGAACGGTGAATCCCATGGGTGAAGTAGTGCTCAGGACGGAGGGCATCTACAAGGATTTTAGCGGCGTGGCCGTACTCAAGGACATCAATCTCGAGCTGCGTTCAGGCGAGATCCTGGGCATCATAGGCGAGAACGGGGCTGGCAAGAGCACCCTGATGAAGATAGTCAGCGGCATCTACCAGCCGAGTTCCGGGCGCGTGTTCGTCGACGGCAAGCCGGTGCGCATACCGGATTCCATTGGCGCGCGCCGACTCGGCATCAGCCTCGTGCCCCAGGAATTCAACCTGATACGCGATCTGCCCGTGTACAACAATGTGTTCCTTGGATCCGAGTTGCTGACCAGGGCAGGCCTTCTGGACAAGCAGGCGATGAAGGATAAAACCCGGGCATTGCTGGCACGCCTCGGTGTCTCCATAGACCCGGAAGCGCGCGTCGAGATGATGAGTTCCGCGGAAAAGCAGATGGTGGAGATATGCAAGGCGCTCGCGTTCGAGTCACGCGTTCTCATCATGGACGAGCCGACAACGATGCTCACCAAGTACGAGATAGAGATACTGTTCAGACTGGTCGGCGAATTGCGGAAAGCCGGTATGACCATCATCTACATTTCCCACAAACTCAAGGAAGTCAAACAGCTCTGCGACCGCGTCGTAGTCCTCCGCGATGGAGCCATCGTGCACGACGGGCCGACTTCGGGAATCACCGCCCTCGAGATGGCGCAGAAGATGGTAGGCAGGGAACTCGGTTCCATATTCCCGCCCAAGAACAAACCGGATGACGAGGTTGTATTCGAGGCGCGCGGCATCACCGTACCGGGTGTCCTTGAAAATATTTCGTTCGCGCTCAGGAAGGGCGAGATACTCGGACTGGCTGGGCTGGTCGGCGCCGGCAGGACCGAGCTCGCGGAGACGATACTGGGCCTCCGCAAGAAATCCTCGGGTGACTTGATCAAGCGCGGTAAACCGCTGGTCGTCAATGCGCCTTCCGACGCGGTAGCCGCGGGCATCTCCTACCTCTCGGAGGATAGGCAGGGTTCCGGTATACTCACCGGATTTTCCGTGACGCGCAACGTGACCCTCATTTCCCTCGGCGATTACTGTCGCTCCTTCCTGCGCCTGATAGATAAATCATCGGAGCGGACAAAGGTGCAGGGCTATGTTGATTCGTTTCATATTAAAACGGACAACCTTGAAAAGCGCCTGGAAAACCTGTCGGGCGGCAACCAGCAGAAAGTTTCCCTGGCCAAGAGCATCGACACGGCTCCCGACGTGCTCATCGTCGACGAGCCGACGCGCGGCGTCGACGTATCGGCCAAACATGAAATTTATCGCCTGATCGCCGATTTGGTGAAGGGCGGCATTTCCTGCATTTTCATATCCTCCGAGCTGGAAGAAATCCTGGGCATGTGCAATCGGGTGATCGTACTCCGTGAGGGTAAATTTGCGGGCCTCGTTGAAGGCGAAGCCATGACCGAGGAAGAAATAATGTTCCATGCAACCGGTGTACACGAAGAGGAGGCAACATGACGAAGGTGGTAGCCGGCAAGCTGGACCTTGAAAAATACGGATCGCTCCTGGCCCTGGGCGTGCTTTTTCTCCTGGCGACGTTCATTGGATGGCCATATTTTATACAGCCGGAAAATTTGATCAATGTGATGCGTCAGTCATCATATACAGGCATCATCGCACTTGGCATGACCTTCGTTATCATTTCAGGGGGAATAGACCTGTCCGTTGGTTCCATGGCCGCGTTCGTCGCATCGTGCGGCGTCATCGCGATGAACTCGATCGCGGACAAAGGCGGAAACGAAACCCTAGCCATTCTGTTCGGCGTCGGAATCATGATAATCGCTGGATTTCTGAGCGGAGCGGTCAATGGACTGCTCATCACCAAAGGCAAGATCGTGCCGTTCATCGTGACGCTGGGAACGATGTCAATTTTTCGCTATGTGAGCCTGCAGATGGCCAATGCCGGCGAGTTCGCCTCGCACAGCCAGGTGTTCGGCAACATCGGCATGTCAAAAATTTTCTCGTTCAGAGTAGGGGAGAGCGCCATCTCGCTGCCCACTCCGGTCTTCGTTTTGTTGCTGCTGGCGGCGGTGTTGTCGTTCGTGCTCAATAATACCCGCTACGGCAGATATATCTGTGCCGTCGGTTCCAATTCCAGGGTAGCCCTGTACTCCGCGGTCCGCGTGGACAGGGTGCGCTTCTGGGCGTACTCGATAAACGGCATCGTGGTGGGCGTCTCTGCCGCTCTGCTAGCCGCCCGCTTCAATACGGTATCAACGCCCAATTTCGGTCTCGGCTTCGAACTTGACGCCATCGCGGCCGTCATCATCGGAGGCACCGCTATGGCGGGCGGCCGAGGATCGGTATGGGGCACGATAGTCGGCGTCTTCATGTTGCAGATAATACAGAACATGCTGAACATGGCCGGCCTGTCGCCTTACCTCCAGGGTGTGGTCAAGGGCGTGGTCATCATAGCCTCGGTGTATATCCAGAGGCAGAGGCAAACCTAAGGAGGCTCCATCGCGCCGGGTCCGCTGATGGGGAATCCGTCGCTCGCGCTCTTCGAACAAACACCCTCGTTGAGGGCTGGCCCCAAGGGGCGAAGGAAAAGTTCCTGAAAGTGCACCCGGGAGGTACACGATGAAAAAGTTGCTTTTGGCTCTCCTCATTGTCATGATGGTAGTAGGTTCCGGCTTCGCCCAGACAAAGGTCTACAAGATCGGCGTATCGATGCCGAGCGCGACCCACGGATGGATGGCCAACGCCAACTGGTGGGCCCAGCGCGCAGAAAAGGACTGGGAAGGCCGCGACAAGAACGTGCAGATAGAACTCAAGTTCTCCGGCACGGTAACCCAGCAGGTATCCGACATAGAGGATCTTCTCGTCAAGAAAGTCGATGCCTTGGTCGTGTTCCCGCACGACACCTCGGTCACCTCGATCGTTGAAAAGGCCTACAATGCCGGCGTGTACGTTGTCGTCCTAGACCGCGGCGTCTCCAAGGAAGGCATCTACGACATCTACATCACCAACGACGACGAAGCCTATACCCGCAAGGGCATGGAGTGGCTCGCCGGCCAGATGGCCTACAAGGGCAACCTGCTCCTGATCACCGGCGCTCCCAGCCCGATCGACACCATCCGCACCGACACCATCAAGGAAGTCGTCAAGAAGTACCCGAACATCAAACTCCTCGACGTGCAACCGGGCGACTGGAACAAGCAGAAGTCACTCTCCGTCATGGAGAACTATCTGCAGAAATACAAGCAGGTCGACGCTGTCTACACTGCCGACGATGACATGATGCTCGGCGCCATGCAAGCGTACAAGGAATCCGGCCGCAAGGACATCAAGTTCTTCTTAGGCGGCGGCACCCTCAAGAGCGTGATCAAGGAAATCATGGACGACTCCAATCCGCTCGTGAAGGCCGACGTCACCTACTCGCCGTCAGTCATCGCCACCTCTATCTCCTATGCGGTCATAGGCGTCAAGGGCGAGAAGCTCAATCCCTACACCTATCAGGTTCGCGCTCTGCCCAGGCGCGTCATCCTTCCGTCGGAACTGGTGACCAAGGCCAACGCCAAGGATTTCTACGTTCCCGAAGCTCCGTTCTAGTCTGAATTGTTGTCCGGCCTCGTTGTGGAGGTCGGACACTTCCAGCGCCCGCCCATCGATGCAGAAGGAGAATGACCCATGAGCTTGAAGATCGGTATAGTCGGGGCAGGTGGCATGGCGCGTTACCATGTGCCGGGCTTTAGGAGCGGAGGCGCGGAGGTCGTCGCACTGGCGGATCCGAGCGCGGTCGCAAGGGAAAAAACCGCCGGCATCTATCAAATACCCTTGACCTATGCCAGTCTGGACGAGATGCTGGCCCGCCACCCCGATCTGGACGCCATATCGATACTCACCCCGAACAAGTTCCACGCCCCGCTGGCCATCCAGGCGCTCAAGGCGGGCAAGCATGTCTTCTGCGAGAAACCTCCCGCGCTGAATGCGGCGGACACGATGCTGATGGCTGAAGAGGCAAAAAAGGCTAATCGCCATTTGCAGTTCAACTTCAACAATCGAGCTAGACCCGAGTCCATGGCTCTCATGGACTACGTACGGGCCGGCGAGGTTGGAACTATCAATTCACTGCAAGCCGTATGGGCCCGCCGCTATGGCATACCGGGCTTCGGCGGATGGTTCACCAACAAGGCAGTATCAGGCGGGGGACCGGTAATCGATCTCCTGCACATGTTGGACCTAGGCCTGTACTTCATGGGCTATCCGGAACCTGAATGGGTCCTGGCCCAGACTTTCAACGACTTCATGGGCAATCAGGCATTCAAGGGTCCATGGCAAATCCCGGACGTCGTAGGCGGAGCCACCGACGTGGAGACGGCCTGCCACGGTTTCATCAGGTTCAAGACCGGCCAGGTGCTGTACCTGCGGAATTCCTGGGCCGAGATGACCGAGCGCGAGCTGGTATCCGTGGAGTTCCAGGGCACTAAGGCGGGAGGCAGCGTCAAGCGCGTGTTCAAACACGATGGCCTCG
>CAZNCK010000053.1:21562-23414 GCA_964571545.1 uncultured Treponemataceae bacterium
GGAGCATGGCCGGCACGTGAACCGCGCTCTCGCCTTCATTCCTGATGAAGCGATGGGGCGGCTTGCCTCGACCAGAAACTTCATACTCGCGCTCGAAGGAAAGGAAGAACCGTTGAACGACCCGAGCCAGGCAGTCAAGCTGATGCGCATCGTGGATGCCTTGTTCGCGTCTTCTGCTCAAGGCCTTCCGATACAGTTGAAGTAGCGGGGCTTCAGGCCCCCAGTTCCCTCACCAAGCCCGAAAGCCAGGCTCTGTTGTCGGCGCTGGCGTAGCTCATACGCCCGCCCATCCTGCTGAACGTCTTGTTGAAGCGCAGGTAGTAGGCCGGGTCGTCCTGAGGCGGTTCGCCATTGCGGTTCCAGTCCCAGGTCGATCTTGCAAGGTCCACCACGTGTAGCGAGAAATCCTTTATGCTCGCGCCTTTCTGGCTCGCTACGTTACGCGCCATCGACAGCGCCTTCTCGAAGATCATTGGGGACATCACCGCCGAACCGAGGGACAGGTAGGTTCCACCCTCAAGTTTCGATATGGAATCGACGAAGGACAGGAAATCACGTTCTGCGGCCCTGCCTATAGGCGCTCCGCGATTGACCGGATGCGTATAGATGATGTCGTGCCCGAACATAGGGTGGCAGGTGAACGGCACTCCGGCACGGACGGCCTCCGCCGCCAGGCAGGTAGCCTTCCAGGGGTGGTCTATCTTCAGGTGGCCTGGCCTGGTTTCCAGTTTTCCGGCAGCTCTGGCCAACGCTTGTGAAAGAGCCCTGAGATCCGCAGCCGCTCCGGCTTTCTCCAGCACAGCCTGATTCGCATCGGCAACCGCTCCCGCCGCGATGGCTGCCCTCAGTTCATCGTCGGAAGGTAGCTCAAGCCCGTCAAAGCGCACCATGGTGCCGACCGATTCTCCGTACCCCATTCCCCTGTACGCGCCAATGGCAATCGCAAGATTCAGGTAGGTGCCCGTTTCGTCCCATATGCCGAACTGCCCCTCGTCCATGTAGCGTTTTACGTCCTCTCCTGAACGGCCCTGGAAGGCGAACTCCCAGTCGTGAATGACGCCGGCGCCGTTGGTGGCGAAGTGCGTGACGAAACCGCCCTTCATGAGGCGAATCATGGTGGACGAGAGGCCGTTCTTTATTGAGTGCGCGCCGAAGGCCAGTACGACGGGAGCGCCTCTGGTTTTGGCTCTCCTGATATCCTCCGCGGCTACGGATACATCGGCGGCGGCCTCGTCGGATAACAGACCCTCGTAGTGTTCGGGGTCGACGGTATCGCGGACCACATCCAGCTTGTTGATGCGCTCGGAGAGCGGTTTTGCGTGTATCAAATCGCGGTCGAAGTACGTGTTCATCGATTCTGTTCCTTCCATACATCGAGTGCGACGCGGAGTTCTCCGGGGGATGCGGTTCCGGTCGTGCCGAGCTTACGTACGGTTACCGAGGCGGCGAGGTTGCCGACAAGGGCCGCCTCGATCGGCGTTGCTCCGGCCGCGAGCGAGAGCACGGCGCCCGCGGTGAACGAGTCGCCCGCGCCGGTTGGATCTACTGTGCCGTCAAACTTGACCGCGGGCACGAGCACAGGGCACGGTTTACCCATTACCCACACGCCCCGTTCGCCGACGGTGACAAAAACCGGAATTGCCAGCTCCTGTTCCATTGCGGCCATCGCGTCGGCTATCGAAGTATCGGGCAGAATTGCTCCCGGTTTCGGGTCGGGCACATTCAAGAGTTCGAACTGGTTCATCTTGCGTATGAACCCCGAGAAGCTCCTGATGCGCCTCCGCGAGTCAGCCCACGCAACCGGGATATTCTTGCCCTCCATGAGCTCTCCCAGTGAACGGTACAGGCCTGG
>CAZNCK010000053.1:23464-23677 GCA_964571545.1 uncultured Treponemataceae bacterium
AATGAGAATATCCACGGCATCGATGAGTCCCGTAGCGGATTCAACGAGCCTCCGTTCCAGCGACAATTCGGTAGGCTTGCGGTTCTTGATGTCGTAGCGGCTGTGTTCGCCTGCAAGCCCTGAAACGCCAGCATCCTTTGGTTTTAGGTACACGGGAGTATGTCTGCCGGGATTTCTGTCCGTATGGAGGCGCGCTATGTCGACGCCCTTTGC
>CAZNCK010000054.1:0-19156 GCA_964571545.1 uncultured Treponemataceae bacterium
GGTATTTCTAGAGGCTGGCGTATTCCCGGCCAAGGACTTCGATGAGTTGTTCGAGGGCTTCCAGGCTATGCCCTGGGAACGCTGGGTAGGTCCCAGGGACAGGCTCGTCATAGAGAAGGCTAAATCACTGCAGTCGACCCTGTCGGCCCAGAGCTCCATACAGGCCGTCGGCCAGAAAGCCGCGTACGACCGGCTCTGCGCCAAGTACGGCGTTGGCCGCATGCCCGAGACGGCGGCCAGCGTTATGACGCGAGTGCGGATAGAACGCGACGTGGCGACGGTGGAACTGGATCTCTGCGGCGAGGCCCTCTCTCGGCGCGGCTACCGTAAGCGCCCTACCGAGGCGCCGCTCAAGGAAAGCGTCGCGGCGGCCGTGCTGTTCCTTTCGGGCTGGCGCCGGTCGTTTCCGCTCTATGACCCGTTCTGCGGTTCAGGCACCATACCGATTGAAGCCGCCCTGTACGCCTTCGACATTGCGCCGGGGCTCGGCCGCGGTTTTTCCTGGGAGCACATGCCCGATGGAGGCGCCAGGGACATAGCGCTGGCCAAGGAACAGGCCAGGAATGCCGTCAATCTGGATCGCGACGTGATGATAGCCGGCTCGGATTCCGACCAGGCCGCCCTGGACTCGGCGCTCGCTAACGCGGGTCTGGCCGGCGTCGGCGAGCGGATACGCTTCTTCAGGGCGCGGGCCGAGGAGGCCGCGCCCTTTGCCGAACGCGGCTTCATCATCGCCGATCCGCCCTACGGCAAGCGACTTGGCACGCCCGAAGAAGCGGATGCGTTGTACGCGTCGCTCAACGCGTTTGCCGATCGCTTTTCCCGCTGGGAATTGTGTTTTGTCGTCGACCGGGAAGAATTCGGCGGCTTTGCCGGGGATCGGGCGCCAGCAGAACGCGTGCCTGGCGGACGAGGGCCGCGACGCGAAGCTAAGCCTTCAGGCGGAGCCTGGAAGAAGACAAAGATCGTGGACGGAGCGGAGACCCGCTGGCTGCACCGCGCTATCGCCCGAAGCGCCCCTTCTTCGAGATGAGTCGCGCCACGGCCTCGTGGATCTGCCTGTGGAACACGAGTCCCGCGATGAACAGTATCGATGCGGCGGAGACGATAATCAGCGCCGCTATGTAGTCCTGGTCGAAGACGGCAGAACCCATGTAGGCGCTGCCGACGATGCCGGGCAAGCGGCCCAGCGTCGATACGGCTATAAAAGCGCCGAACGAGAGCCGACTGGCGCCAGCGGCGTAGGTGAGCGCATCCTTGGGTATGCCAGGAATCGCGAACAGGAGGAAGAACCCGACTGTAGCCTTGTCGCCGGCGGTCGCGGCCTCAACACGCCTCGTCCGTTCCGCCCCTAACACCGCTTCCACGAAGGGCCTGCCCAACACGCGCCCCGCCCCGAAGTTGAACAGCGAACCGGCGAGTATGCCGATGACCGACCACAGGGTGCCGCCCCAGAGGCCGAACGCGAAGCCGCCCGCTATCTGCACGACCTCGCCGGGTATAAAAAAGACGACGACCTGGACTATCTGCAGGCCAACGAAGGCCAATGAAGCCAACGCTCCCCGGGCTTCGACCCACGAGCGCAGCGATTCAGTGGAGCGGAATAGAATGAAAAATGAATCTCGCCATATAAAAGCCAACAAGCCGAGCGCCACCAGGAGTACGGGAAAACCTATGATTGAAAGCCTTTTTCTGGATCGGTCAGACAGAATCATCGGAAAACTATACGCCGGCTCTCTCGCATCGACAAGCGGCGGATGCGGGTTTATGCTGTAGACAATGAACAACCAGAACGTCATGCAATTCGACTCGGGCGACTGCATTTTCAAGGAAGGCGAGCGCGGCGAGCTCATGTACATACTCCTCAAAGGCGCAGTCGATCTGAAGATGAAGGTCGAAGGCGGGGAGGCTGTCCTCAAGACCGTGGATACGGCCAACGAGTTCTTCGGCGAGATGGCCCTGCTCGACGACAGGCCGCGCTCGGCGAGCGCCGTCGCGACAAGGCTGACCCAGGTCCTGGCCGTAGACCAAGCCACGTTCGAGAACATGATCCTCTCGAACGGCAAGTTCGCCCTCAAGATAATAAAGGTGCTCGCGGAGCGCATCAGGCGCTCCAACGATCAGGTCTCTGACCTCATAGAGACGGGGCCCCGCGAGCGCATAGCGCGGAGCATGGCGGACTTTGCCCTCAACCATGGCGAACGCATCCACGACGGCTCCATGAAGGTCAACCTGGAAGCCATGAAGGCATGGATCAACAACCACATCGGCGTGCCGCTGGACGAGGTCGAGGCCGCGGTGTTCCGCCTCATAAAGATGGAAACGATAGCGTGGGCGGCGACGAGCCTAAAAACGAAGGAATGCGTCAACCTTCCAGAGGCCTTTGTCAAACAGTACGATAGGCGGACACAGACCTGAAAGCGGCCTAGCGATTAGGCGCCGTCCTTTTCACCGTCGCTAGAACTACGGTATACTTTGGACGATATGGCATACAAAGATCTGCAGGACTTCATGGCCGCCCTCGAGGCGAAGGGTCAGCTCAAGCGCATCACGGTCGAGGTTGACCCCGAGCTTGAGATAACCGAGATTGCCGACCGCGTCATGCGGCAGTCCGGAGGAGGCCCCGCCCTTCTCTTCGAGAAGGTGAAGGGCTCCGCCTATCCGTTGCTCATCAACGCGATGGGTAGCGAGGAACGCATGGCCATGGCCTTCGGCGCCTCATTTCATGGGCCTGGAAGCAGCTCCGCGGCTTCAACCTGTTCACGGCGGTACCCGAGGCCCTGCCCAAACTGCCGGTGGCGCTCAGCCTGTTTCCCAAACGGATCTCGCGGCCCAAGTGCCAGGAAGTAAAGGATGACAAGGCCGGCTTCGACAGCCTGCCTGTGCTCAAGTGCTGGCCTCTGGATGGCGGTCGTTTCCTGACCCTGCCCCTCGTGTGCACCCGCGACCCCGAGACCGGCGTTCAGAATGTGGGCATGTACCGTATGCAGGTCTACGACGACCGCACCGCCGGCATGCACTGGCACCTGCACAAGGACGGCGCCCACTTCTTCCAGAAATACAAGGAACTCGGGCGGCGCATGCCCGTAGCCGTAGCCCTCGGTTGCGACCCCGCGGTCACCTACGCGTCCACGGCTCCCCTCCCCGAGGGCATATGGGAAATGCTGTTCGCCGGCTTCCTGCGCGGCAAACCCGCTGAAATAGCCAAGGCCACCCTGAGCGAACTGGACGTGCCCGCGGACGCGGAATTCATCCTGGAAGGTTATGTCGACCCGAACGAGGTCCGCGTGGAAGGCCCCTTCGGCGACCACACGGGCTACTATTCGCTTGAGGACGAGTATCCGGTGTTCCACCTGGAACGCATTACGCGCCGCAAGAAACCCGTGTACCCGGCCACCATCGTCGGCATACCCCCCAAAGAGGACTGCTGGATGGCCAAGGCTACCGAGCGGCTCTTCCTGCCTCTCTTAAAGCAAATTTGTCCCGAAATCGTAGACCTCTCTATGCCGCTTGAGGGCGTGTTCCACAACTGCGTCATAGTATCGATAAAGAAGCGCTTTCCAGGCCAGGCCCGCAAGGTAATGAACTTCATGTGGGGCATGGGCCAGATGATGTACACCAAGCTCATCGTGGTGGTGGACGAGGACGTTAACCCGGCGGATGTGTCAACGGTAGCCTGGCGCGCCTTCAACAACATCGACGCCAAGCGCGACCTGGTGTTCTCCGACGGCCCGCTGGACGCGCTGGATCACTCGTCCCCGATGCCGCGCTACGGCACGCGCTTAGGGCTGGACGCCACGCGCAAGGGGCCGGACGAGGGACATACCAGGCCCTGGCCCGCAACCCTCTCGATGGACCAGAACATTAAGGATCTCGTGGACGGCCGCTGGGACCAGTATGGCATCTGAGCCCTTGGCCTTCTGGCCCGGTGTCACGAAGCTTGGGGAAAAAATAGGTCTCCTCGGCGATGCGGTGATAGTGCGTCACACCTTGTTTTCGTTGCCGTTCGCCCTCGTGGCGATACTGCTCGAAACCGACGGCAGGCCTCCCCTGCGGCCATTGCTCCTCATCGTGCTCGCGGCCGCCTCGGCGCGAAACGCCGCCAACGCGCTCAACCGCGTCATCGACGCCGACATCGACGCGAAGAATCCGCGCACGGCGGGCAGGCATCTGCCGACGGGCCGGCTCTCAAAGAAGGAACTGATACTGTTCGCGGCGGCCATGGGCGCGGTCCTCGTCGCCTCGGCCACCATGCTCAACTGGCTCTGCGTGGCCTTACTGCCGGTTGCGGGCTTGCTCGTAGGCGGATACTCGTACACCAAGCGCTTTACCTGGCTATGCCACTACTGGCTGGGCGTCGCCTGCGCGGCCGCCCCGATGGGCGCCTTCGTCGCGCTGGCCGGCCGCTTCGAGTTGCGGTACTTCGTGCTGGCCGGGGCGGTGGCGCTCTGGGTAGCCGGCTTCGACATCCTGTACGCGCTGCAGGACATAGCGTTTGACCGCAAGGAGAGGCTACATTCGGTGCCGGCCCGCTTCGGCGCAAACGGCGCCAGAGCGATCTCGGCGCTATCGCATATGGGCACCTTGGTCGGGCTGGGACTGTTGCCGCTGTTCTGGGACCTGTCCTGGGCCTACGGAATCGGCGCGCTAATCGCGGCGGGCCTGCTCGTTTCCGAGCATATCGTCGTGAGAGGCGGTACCGAGCGGCATGTACGCATAGCCAGCTACTCCATCAACGAGGTTCTGCCGCTCGTCGTGCTGGCCGCTACGGCGCTCGATATATACGTTTTATAAGGAGCACCCATGGGACGATACCTGGTATGCGTGACCGGCGCGAGCGGCTCCCTGTACGGCGCTAAAACCATAGAGGCGCTCATAAAAGCGGAGCATGAGGTGCACGCCGTCTTCTCCACCTGGGGCGAGAGCGTCTTTTCGATGGAAACAGGGCTGTCGCTGTTTGCCTGGATGGCCGGCGTAGGCCTGGACGCCGACCGGGTCTACTCCCCGGACGATATGGCCGCTCCGCCGTCCTCGGGCTCCTGGAAGCTGGATGGAACGGTCATCGTTCCCTGCTCCATGAGCACGATAGGAGCCGTGGCGTCTGGAGCTGGTACAAACCTGGTTCACCGCTCGGCCGCGGTGGCCCTCAAGGAAGGCCGCCGCCTCATCATAGTGCCGCGTGAGATGCCTTGGTCTATCGTCGATCTAAGGAACATGACAAGTTTGGCTGAAGCCGGTGCCGCGATTCTACCGGCTTGCCCCGCCTTCTACCACCGGCCCCAGACCATAGACGACCTGGTGAATTTCGTCGCCGGCAAGATCCTCGACCGGCTGGGCGTGGAGCACGGGCTGTATGAAAGGTGGGGCGGAGTAGCCGAAGAAAGCTGACCCGTTTATACATTGAAATTTTGTGTTTGGCCTCTGCATGGGATACACTATAGACAAATAATTACTGCCATCGTTTCCGTCCACCTATACCACAGGAGGGTTGAAGCCATGCGTAGCACGTTCGCCGTCGTATCAATGTTCCTCGTTGCGACTCATCCTGTCTTTTCCCAAACCGCAGAAAACTTCTCGTTCCACCTGAGGCCAGGCGCCGACCTGCCTTTCGGTGAAAAGAGCGCGTTGTTCTTTGAGGATGCCGCCTACAAGCTTGGCGGAACCGCGGCCTTGATCGGACAGTATGCCTTTCCTAAGTTGCCGGCCCTGTTCGCAGAGGGCGGGTTGAACCTTGGTATTCATCCAACCCAAGCTGAGAATTTCCTCACCTTGACCTCGGCGGGAGCGGGCATTGGATATGACATCCGGCTTGCGGACAGAATGAGCCTTCAACTAGGCATAGAAGGCGGCATGAGTTTCGGATTTTTCAGTGAATCCGAACCTGCGGGCAACCCCTACCTTGGAGGCAACATAGCCGCCATATGGGACCTTACTCCGGGGTTTGCGATATCGGCCGGCGGTACCTACCGATACCATCTTGGCTGGGACACGGCAGGCTCTCAGTACACGGATTTGTACCAAGGCGTAAGCATCTGGGCAGGAACGGTGTTCCGACTGAAACCCGACTCGGGCAGGCAGAAGCTACTGATATCCAAGGTCAAGACTGAACCGCTGTTTCCTGTATTCTTCAGTTATTATGAAAAAAATCCATTCGGGCAACTGACAATACAGAATCTTGAAAACAGCGCGATCACCAATGTGGACATCTATTTCTACGTAGGCGAGTACATGGAACAACCAATGCTCACCAGTAGCATCAAATCCCTCGCCAGGAACGCCAGCGTCGATGTCCCGCTCAAGGCCCTCTTCACCGGACGACTGATGAATCTTACCGAGAGCGCCAAGGTCTCTTCTGAAATTCGCGTTTCTTATACCTACCTTGGAGAGCGAATAACGTATACCCATCCGCTCACCATCACGATACTTGACAGAAACAGCATGACCTGGGATGACGACCGCAAGGCCGCCTCGTTCGTGACTCCCCGAGACCCTACCGTACTCATCTTTTCCAAGAATACCGCGGGGCTCATCCGGGATTTAGGCCACAACCCCATGAACCTGAACTTCCGTATCGCGATGGGTATTTTCGAGGCAATGAGGCTGTACGGGCTCAACTATGTCATCGATCCGCAATCCTCGTTCATCGAGGCATCTCAAGACGCCTTGTTCCTTGACTATCTCCAATTCCCGTCGCAATCGCTTATCTACCGCGCGGGAGACTGCGACGATCTGTCTATACTGTTCGCCGCGCTGCTCGAATCGGTCGGCATACCGACAGCCTTTATAACAATACCCGGTCATATATTCATGGCGTTTTCTTTGGGCATGAAGGAAACGGAGGCCAGAAAAACTTTTACGGGAGCCAACGATTTTATTTACATGAATGATGATACCTGGGTTCCAGTCGAAGTCACCCTGGTACAGGAAGGATTCATCAAGGCATACCGTACAGCGACGAAACAGTGGAAGGAAGCCGTCAACAAGAAAGTTGAAGGTTTTTTCCCTATCCATGAAGCCTGGAAGGTCTATCAGCCCGTCGGATTTACCGGCGGCACGCTTTCGCTCTTGTTCCCGTCCGCCGACTCGGTTATCCAGAGCTACAAAGCCAACCTGGATGCATTCGTTACCCAAGAAATTCAGGCGCAGGTCGAGAAATACCAGTCGAGACTTAGCCGTGAAGGCGAGAAAGCCAGCACCAGGAACAGCTTCGGAATCCTCTACGCAAAGTACGGCTTATTCGAACACGCGGAAACGCAATTCAAGGCAGCGCTCAAGGTCGACAAAAAAGCGTTCAACGCCATGGTCAACCTCGCCAACATCTATTTTCTTCAGGATAGGACAGTCGAAGCCATTGATTGGTACAGAAGCGCGGCCGTCATCAGCCCGGACGATGAGCTCGTGATAGCGGGGCTGGCCAGAACCCTGTTCGAGCGTGAGGAATATGACGAATCTCAGAAATATTACGCGCGGTTGATCCAGCTTAATCCAGAAATTGCCAGCCAATACGCCTATCTGGGCAATGTGAGCACCTCGATAGTGAGAGCCTCTGCGGCCAGGGACAAGGGGAAGACTTTTTGGGATGAAGAGGAATAAAACATGAAACACAACATCGCATCGAAGCGAAAAAAAATATTCCTACTTTCCATGTGCTCGCTCGTCATCGCGATGTCGCACGCCGGATGCAAGAGCCCACTTCTAAACGAAGTATTGGAGAAAGTCGCCCTTGCGGTAACGCCGCCGGTCATCTCCGCGGTCTACCCAGCCAACTCATCCCAGGAAATTCCTGTCAATGCCTCGCTTTCCATTACTTTCTCGAAAAAAATCGATGCCAGCACAGTCAACGCATCCAATCTGCCGATCCTCGATTCGCAGGGCGCAACCGTCGGCGGTAGCTATTCAATCAACGCCGCTACAGTAACCTTCACCGCCACGGGTGGGTTCCAGTTTGGGGCGATATACACGGCAACCATCTCCCCCGCGGTTCTCGATACAGACGGACAGCCCCTCGCCGAACAATATTCATGGACGTTCACGACCAGCATGACACTCGACACAAGCCCGCCATCGCTCTCGGGTCTAACTTTCGTAGCCAGTGACGTCATCATCGCTGGTTCAAAAAAGTGGTCGGGAGTCTTTACGGTCGAAACTACGGTCGCAGCCAGCGATGACCGAGCCATTGCCCAAATAATGCTCTCCGACAATCCGTCACTCATCGGCGGCAGTTGGATTACCTACAATGCTGAAAATCCTGTTTACTCTATAACCCTCTTCGCGCCTGATGGACTCAAGCACGTCTATGGTCAAGTCAAGGACGGTGCGGGGAATCTCAGCGCTATAAGAATATCTGAAGACATCTACATTGATATAACCCCGCCGGAAATCACCAATTTCCTCATCAACGACGGTGCCAGCGCGACGAACAACAATGCTGTCGACCTCGATATATTCTCCATCGACGACGAAGCCTCAAGCGGACTTGCCCAATTCCGCTATCGCCTGCAATCTGGCGACTGGCTTCCATGGCAAGACCTTACTATCGACAGTGGAGCAGGTCAGGGAACCGCCGATTCTGTGAACATCACCACGAGTTTGGGAGAATCCGCTGTGCTCGAGGCCCAGGTTATTGATAACATCGGCCACACATCCGCAATTTTCCAGCGATCAATAGTGTACGAGCAAACACCTCCGACCATCGTCGATGTCAGTTGGGATAATGCATCTGTATTTCCTTACAACGGCAGTGTGTTGCGCATCATCTTCGATGAGGAAATGAACCCTGACAGTTTCTCCGGGACGAGCTTCTCGCTTGTGAAAGTGTCCGATGCTACACCCGTACCTGGAATGATCAACTTGGCATCAGGGAATTCCATACAGAATGCCGCCGCCGAACTGTGGGGACTTGAACTGGCACCCAACACTTCGTACAAAGTCGCCCTTTCAAATACCGTCAATGATATCGCCGGCAACGCCATCGGCGGTAGCGCGAAGAACTGGTTCTTCAGCACTGGCGATGCCGCGGATTCCAATCCGCCCGCGGGAACCGTCTCGCTCACCGATCAGCTCGGAGTCGTCAAGGTCGTCGTGTTGCCCTCGGGTTCCACCGCGAGCGACAGCGCTACCGTGGAACTGGATTTCTCAGGTATATCCGATGATTACAATATCCCCTACGGAATCAAGATATGGGGCGACAATGACGGTCTGCACCCAAGCGAAAAATCATTCGAGCAGGATGCCAGCTGGCTCCCTTGGAGCGCTACGATAGCGTGGCATCTTTCTACTGGTTCCGGGACGAAGTACATACTCTGCAAGCTCATGGATTCCGCCGGAAACGAGTCCTCAAGTCCCATCCAGCTGAAGCTCATACTTGATAATGGCCAGGTGCCGATTATCTATGGCGTTTCCATCGACAATGGAGCTACCCACACAAACGCCGCGGACAGAAAAGTCGACGTGAGCATCCAGGCGGAGGATGCTCATAGCGGGATCAAAGAAATGATGGTTTCAAATTCCGCGGTTTTCACAGGAGCGGTATGGGAGGCCTGGCAGCCCGTCATTTCCGAGTGGGAGTTGCCGGACTCGGATGGCTCTAAGGTATTCTACGTCAAGGTCCGCGATCATCTCGACCAGATTTCGACAACCCACGCCCTGTCCTCCATCATTCTTGACAGGGTCTTTCCGGAAGTCTCATTTAACCTGCAGGAAATCCTCGTCAACACGGACACACGGCTCCTTGAAGGTCCCGCCGGAACCGATCTCTATCACATCACCGAAGCCTTCGGAATAGATTCATACTCATGGGAACAAATGAGCGGACCAGGCATCCTGTATTTCAACACGGTTTCCGGTGGCGGCGCAACCAACGACGGCACAGAGCTTCAGGAACCGTGGTTACGGGCTACGTCCGAAGGCGACTATTTCATCAAAGTGAACGTGACCGACTATGCCGGCAATGCGGCCAGCGCCGCTGTACCGTTCCGATGGGACGTCACGCCTCCAGGCAACATTTCCAATCTGCAGGTTTCTCAATACGACACTTCGGGGCAACCCAGCTGGAGTTGGACATCCGTAGCAAACGCGGATTTCTACCGGATCAGCTACGAAGCTGATTTCGATCCGTTCATCGATGTATACGCTTCGTCGTTCACGCCAAACTCGCCGCTAGCCCCGGACGGAAATAAAATTCTGTACGTACGGGCACAGGATAACGCGGGAAACGCTTCGACAGCGTTAAACGCGACTGTCCACGTTGATACCACCCCACCGACTATCGCGATCACCAACAGTAGCTTCATCGCCAACGTCGTAGCACCATCGATTACCCTCGACTATTCAGCAGCCACTCATGTAGATGGAAGCGTAGTCGACGCGGGCAGCAATCCGAGCGGCGTCGCTTCATACCAATGGAGCATGATATCCGGGTCGGGCACAGTGACCTTCGGTTCCCCAACCGCCGCGACGACTACCGTGTCCGCCTCGGCCAATGATGAATACCAGCTACGGCTGCGGGTAATAGACTATGCCGGGAACATAAGCGACGCGTACTTCAGTTTCCTCCGCGACACAACCTTGCCGGGTACGCCCGCAGTTACCGGCCCTGACATCACCCCGAGCCAATACCCCACATGGTACTGGTCCAGCGGCGGCGGCGGTATCGGAGAATATCGATACAGGCTCGACGGAGGCGCAATAATCGACACAACCGGTACGTCGTTCACTGGCTCCGCGCTCTCGGATTTAACCGACCATACCTTGCTCGTCTACGAAAAGGATGTAGCCAACAACTGGTCCTTAGCCGGAAGCAAAACCATTCACGTCGACACCGAGGCTTTGACCCCTCCGATACTATCCATTGGCGACGGTCAACCACAACTACGAACCATCACCTCGATGACCTGGAATCTCTACACCGGAGCGGGCGGAACGGCCAATGCCTATCGCTGGCAAATGGATGGGACGCCTGGTACGAATTGGACAGAAGTTCCGGCAGAACTACCGGAGCCGCCAGCCGCAGCCGCGACAGTACTTCAGGCCGGACTGAGCAACGGCGCTCATACGCTATATGTGCAGGAACGCATAGATGCGACCTGGCAAACGAGCAAGCAAGCCTCACACTCGATCACGGTCGACAACATCGCCCCGTCCGCGCCAGCCCTAAACGGCACCGGACTCACCACCGTAACCGCCGGAAGGACAGCCACTCCTGATACGACCCCCACCTGGTCATGGGCCACAGGAGGAGGAGGCAACGGCAAATTCAGGTACCAGGTCATACGGCTCAAAAATGCCAACGGCAGCGCCGACGGCACAGTCCAGGTAAGCTGGACCGCGGAAACCACCTCCACCAGCTATACTCCGGCTGCCCGCACCGAGGGAACCTACCAGGTGCAGGTCCAGGAACGAGACGATGCCGGTAACTGGTCGTCTATCGCTAACCAGTTGACTACAGTCGACACGACATACCCGACCATCAGCGGCGTCACGATCCGGGGCGCCAGCCACCCGAGCGACAGCGACTATACGTACACAAAAAGCGCATCGGTCTGGGTGGACATCACAGGTAGCATCAGCGGCGAAATAAACTCGTTCTATTCAAGGCCAGTAAAAATAAATATCTACGATTACAACGCATACCTGTGGGGCGATTACCCATCTCCATTCCCTACAGCCACGCCAACCGCGACGACGATCACGACAACGCTCCCCGCAGGCGACGGAACCAAGTACGTCTATGTACGCCTTATCGATGAAGCGGGAAACACAAGCGCGTACATCAACGACACCATCATCATGGATCTGACTTTGCCGACCGGCACGTTCAGCATCAACAACGGCTCGGCGACGACGCCATCTCTTTCCTTTAACATGACGATGACGGCAAGCGACAACATCTCAACAGCCAGCGAACTGGAGGTATCGCTTTACAATTCAACAACCAGTACCTGGGGTTCCTACAGGCCCTATGCGACGTCCATGTTGTCAGATTCAACGTTCACAGCGAGCGCAGGCTCAAAGACCGCCTATGTACAGATCCGCGATGCAGCAGGGAACAATCTTTACTACTTATCAGACAGCATAAGCCTTGAGGTTCCGGTTCCTACCTACGCGGCCAAAGGTCAGTTTTCCGGCGGTTATACCTACGTGTACTATAGTCCCGTGACCGATCCTGCTGGTGGAAGCTATGTAACCAGGTATAACATCTACTCGACTTCCGATTCTTCCGCTGATCCCAACAACGGGGATCCAGTTACGTACCTGTACAATACTACATCCACTAGCTACAGCTATGCGCCTATCCCGAAAGGCGAGTTGCTGTACTTCTTCGTCAGGGCCTACGATACGGATACAGGCGGATACGGCCCCTACAGCGCCACCTCGGTGCTGGGATTCTCATCGAACGTGACCGTAGTGTATGACGCAGGTTTAGACAAAGGGGAATTCTATGCTGACGCCGGCCGGGCAACAATGCTCAAGTCGCTCTTGGAAGATACTCAGGGAATCGTCGCTGATGCGTACGTCGAGGGGTCGATGCCAGCCTGGACGGTTACACTTCTTCCTGAAGACCTCATCTCATCGACCTATTCGACCAGCGGGACTATCTATGGTGACCCCGTCATTATAACCCATGGATCATCGTTCTCGACAGCCTCGACCATCGACGGCCGCGTCAGGAACATCGCCGCGACAGGAAAGGGAACCATTGCGATGGGCGCCGGGGGGGCGTATTATCTCTACCGCGTCGATCAGAACTGGGCTACATGGAGTCTCTCGAGCGTCTCGCCGACACAGCCATCGGATATAGACAGCGGCAACCAGATGCTCTTGACGGCCACAATGAGCGCAAAGACGGCTATTGCGGTTTCTTCGGAGAGCATCTGGTACACACCGCTCTACTACACGACGCTGTACAACAGCTATCAGGGTTCCTCCATCGCGGCCAACATCTTTACTACCAATGTTTCCCGCAGGGGAGTATATATCGCATCCGGAGCCAATCCGGCTGGCGGATACATATACGCGGGCGACACCTACGCTTCGACGTACTTCCCTGTTGTCCGTCAGGGAGAATACTGCTACTTCGGTTATTATGAAGTGCCAGATGTGATCAGAACGGGACAGGTCTTATTCGTCAACCTCGTAGCCCGCATGGACGACTTCTAGGATTTCCCGGCAAGGCGGGTGGCACGCAATTCAGGCCGCTCGTCTTGTCAGGCATCCGCCGCATCGTTAAACTCACGAACATCGACATCCATCCTCGCACTCGTCCTCGCGGGCGTTATTTTTTAGGAGTGATTTATGCAATCCGCCAAGAAAATCGGCAAGAAAAACATCCGGATTCTCGCACTTGCCGCCGCATTTGCGCTCGGCACAGGCAGCCTGCTGGCAGCCGCACCGGCAAAGCCCGCCGAACCGCTCAGGCTGGGCATCATGCCCGACGCCGATTCACTACCCTTCATGGTGGCCGAGGCGGAAGGGCTCTTCGCGAAGAACGGCGTCGCCGTGGAACTGATCTCCTTCGCGAACGCGCAGGAACGCGATGCGGCCATTCAGGCCGGTAGGCTTGACGGCGCGATTTCCGACCTGCTCGCGGCGGCCTTCCTCGTAGCGGGCGGTTTTGACATGCGCGTGACGAGCGTCACCGACGGCCGCTACGGTATCGCGGCGGCGCCCGGCTCCGGCATCGCCAACGCGGCCGGGCTGGCTGGCAAGAAGATAGGCCTGTCATCCAACACCATCATTCAATACTCGGTAGACGCGATTACTACCGCCGCGGGTCTTCCCGCCTCAGGCTACAACGCGGTGGCCATCCCCAAAATGCCGGTCAGGATGGAGATGCTACTGGCCGGCCAGGTGGATGCGGCGGGCCTTCCGGAGCCCTTTCTGACCACGGCCATCCAGCGAGGCGCAACCCTCGTGGGTACGACCGAGCAGTTCCATATCGACGCGGCGGTCATTGTGTTCTCTAAGGCCGTACTCGATTCGCGGCTTGCGGAGGTCAGAAACCTGTATACGGTCTATGCCTTGGCGGCCGATAAGATCAATGCCAATCCGGAATCGTACCGCGGCTTCCTTGTTGAAAAAGCCAGGTTCCCGGCCGAGGTCAAGGACGCGTACCGCTTCGTTAAATATCGCAAGCCCACGCTGCCTGACGCAGCCCAGGTTCAGGCTGTTTTGGCGTGGCTCAAGGCGCGAGGGCTGCTGAGCAAGGATCTGGTTCCTGCCGACCTGCTCGACGGCAGGGCTGTCGCTGCGTGGTAGAACTGAGGGAACTCGCCGTTGATTATCCCTCTGGATACGCGAATACACGCGGGCACGGTCGCGTCAAAGCGGTCACGGGGACAAGCGCGGTGTTTCCTTCCGGCGGCATATCGGCAATCGTGGGGCCGTCGGGCTGCGGCAAGACCAGCCTGGTCCACGCAATCGCCGGCCTCTTGGTACCCGCTTCGGGCGAGGCTCTGATAGACGGCCAGCCGCTTCGCGGTATCCGCGACAGGACCTCGGTGATTTTCCAGGATTACGGCTTGCTGCCTTGGCGCAGCGTGGAGGCCAACGCGGAACTGCCGCTGATCATAGCGGGGCTCAATCGCGAGGAACGCAGGCGCCGGGTGCGCCCCTTGCTCGCGGAACTCGGCCTGTCGGCGTTCCGCGACTTCTACCCATCCAGGCTATCGGGCGGCATGAAACAGCGGGTCGCCATAGCCAGGGCGCTCGCGGCCGAGCCTGACCTGCTCCTGATGGACGAACCGTTCTCCAGCCTCGACGCGTTGACCCGCGAGGCCGCCCAGGAGTTTCTTCTTGAGATCAGGCGCGCGCGCGCGCTGACTATCGTCGTCGTCACGCATTCTATAGAAGAAGCCGTGTATCTGGCGGAGACGGTCTTCGTGATGGGCGGCCGAAACCCCGGTAGCATCCGCGAGCGCTTCGACATTCCCGAGAACCAGTCGGCGCGACGCTTCTCCCCCGAGACGGCTATACCCGGCCCAAGAGAGCAGGATTTCAGGGCGAAGCCCCGCTACCTGCAACTCTGCGCCGCGATCAGGGCCTCGCTCAGAACTGCCGGCCCCATAGATGACGCTGAGGCCTCGCGGTGAAACACTACAAGGCGGATTTGAAAAAGGCAACCGGCATCGCTATCGCGACGGCTGGTATCGTTGTTCTATGGACGCTGGCATCCGCTGCCCTCGGAAAGCCATTTCTGCCAAGTCCATCGGCTTCAATCAGGGCTTTATGGAAACTCGCGGCCAAGGGCAGTCTGGGCACGCACGCCCTGGCGAGCGCCAGCCGCGTACTCTGGGCTCTCGCGACCAGTTTCATCCCAGCGGCAACGCTGGGCCTCGCGGCGGGCCGTTCAAGGCGTATCGATCTCTTCGTGTCGCCGATCGTGTACATCCTGCACCCGCTGCCCAAGGTGGCGTTCCTGCCCATCATACTCCTGGTCTTCGGCCTTGGCGAGGCATCCAAGATAATCCTCGTAGGCCTCATCGTCTTCAGCCAGATCCTGGTATCCGCGCGTGACTCCGCCAGACGGGTGCCGGAGCAGCTGATTGACTCGGTACGGTCACTGGGGGCTACCCGCTTCGACCTGGTCCTCCGCGTCGTCGTGCCCTCGGCCCTGCCAGATCTTCTGACCTCCCTGCGCGTAAGCCTGGGCACAGCCGTCGCCGTGCTCTTCCTCGCCGAGACCTTTGCCACCGAGACGGGTCTGGGCTACATGATCGTCGACGCATGGGCTCGCGTAGCGTACCCTGAAATGTACGCGGCCATTATCGCGCTGAGTTTCCTGGGGCTTGGTTTCTTCATCGCGATTGACCTTGCCGAACGCTTGCTCTGCCCCTGGCGGCCCTATCGAACCTAGAAACGGCCTATAGCACAACCAGCCACTAATATCACGTTTCTTTCAGCTGTTAATGCTTGACTTTGACTCCAATATCTCTAATAATCGTGCCATGACTATAGAAACCGTAGATCAACTCTGGAAAAACCTCTCTAGTACCATCGCTACGTCAATGCGCATGACCGATGGAGAAACGCAGCGTTTCAAGGCCAATGCCGTTGCACGCCTTGTGGGGTTGCTACCCTTCATCGCCCATTGCGACGATCCCGAGCGCACCGCGTTGTCGCACCTTGCGACGTTTGTGCTTGCGGGAAGAGGAGAATCCCGCGCGGTATTCGACCACAGCGCGGCCGATGACGTGGAGCCTTTAGCGCGCCTGCGGACCATTTCCGATTTCAAGGGCGGCGACGACGTCACGATAGAGCGCGGCATGGCCTTGCTCTGCCTGTGCATGTTGGCCGGATATGAACGAGACATTGAACTCGATGCACAATTGAACAAGTACAATCCCCTGTCTTCGGGTGGTTGGAGCATGACAGAGACAGAAAAGCGACTTGATGTCGTTTTATCCCGAAGCGCCGATCCAGCTATCGACCTGGTGATGACTGAGGACGACGCGCTTCGAGTCTACTGGCAGGATTGATATGCCCAATAAACTACGAGCATCAGGCTTTTTATTTTCTGCCATTTTCCTCTGCGGTTATTTTGTGAATGTATTCAGCTCTACCGTACGCGGTTTCCCGCCGAGCAGAGTGTTCTTCTCGCAGACCCAGATCATGATTTTACTTCCCGTTATGCTGTTCCTGCTCAGCGCCTTTGTTGACCGATTGCGCTGGATACAGCCTGCGCTGTTTCTCATAATGACCCCCTTCTCCATCGTGTCCAATTCTCGGACCATCTATGGCCTCGGGTTCATCATCATGAGCATACTCCTGCTTGAACGTGCTAATTTTTTCGCTAAATACCGGATTATTAAAATCGTAGGCTTAATCATATACTTGTTGGGAATAGAAGCGGTATCGGTCATCTTCGCCGGAGAAAAGTTCAATGATGCTTTATCCGCAAGTTTTTTCACCCTGGCTTTCGGTGTTTTCCTCTGGTTCCTCTATAAAGATAGGTTCGTCGTGTTCCTCAAGGAGCCTAAACCCAGGCTGTCGCTTTCGGAACGGGGTCTTTCGATGGGCGAGCGGTCGTTCGTCACGCTTACCATGGCCGGCAAATCTCAGAAGGAATTGGCCTTTGACTTCGAACTCTCCGAGTCGACGGTCCGCAACACGCTGTCCCGCGCCTACAAGAAGCTGGATATCGATGACCGCATCGGGCTGGCAATCATGGCGGAGCGTTTCCAGATAGTGGACTAAAGCCTCTCGAAGCTCTGACAGGATTGCGCAATGGCAGGGAGCCGCTATACTGATCCTTATGGCACCCCCGATATTGCGTCTCCACTCGTGTGCCGATGAACAGGATGTACGGATGGACGACCTCAGGGCTCGTTTGATGATATCAACGTGGTTGTCTGTACTGGCCACGGTACTCTGTTCACCCCTCCTGTCCTGCGGCTCCCGCACTATCGTCATAGGCGCTCCGCTCGGGCTTACGGGCTTAACCTCGGCTATTGGCGTGCAGGGTCGCAACGGCATGGAGATTGCCGTGGACGAGATCAACGCCGGCGGCGGCGTTCGGGGGAGGCAGCTGGAGCTTGCTGTCTATAACGACGGCGACACGGCCGATGGCGGAGTGCAAGCCGACGAAGCACTGATAGCCCGGGGCGCTGTCGCCCTCGTAGGCCACATGTCCAGCCAAGCCGCTTTAAAATCAGTAGCCTACACAACCGAGAGAAAAATCGTCCTCATCAGCCCGACCGCTTCGAGCAATGATTTTTCAGGCATGGATGACTATTTTTTCCGCGTCATCGGCCCCAATGACCAGCAGGGCCGCGCCCTTGCGGGGGAGGCCCTTAAGCGCGGGTTCAGGCGCGCCGCGGTGGCGTACAACGCCCTTAACCGATCCTACACTGAGGCTGTCTACCGTGGCTTCAAGGACTCGTTCGAAGCCGGCGGCGGTGTCGTGCTTGCCCCCGGAGAGATCACAGCCCAAGCCGGGTTCAATTACGATGGCCTCCTGCAAGATCTCTTGTCGGATAAACCCGAGCTCTTACTGTGCGCCGGCAGTTCCTTTGACCTAGCGTCCTTGCGTCAAGCCATGTTCAAAAAGGGAACGCTGTTGCCCACATTCGCATCGATGTGGGCTCGAACCCCCGACCTCTTGGTATTTGGGGGACGAGCCGTAGAGGGAGTCATACTCGCGGAAGGCGCGGCTCTATCGTCAACTAATCCGGCGGAGGTCGCGTTCCGCGCTGAGTACAAACGCCGCTACGGCGAAGAGCCCACCTTTGCGTCCCTGTATTCGTATGAATCCATACGACTCCTTGAGTTGGCCTTGAAAAAAGCAAAAAAGCTGGATGGGCCAAGCCTAAAGGCCGCCCTGGAAGCGCTGGGGCAGTTCCAGGGACTCGTCGACCTCATAGAACTGGATCGCTTTGGTGACACCGCGAGGCCGTATAGCCTGACAGAAGTCGTCGACGGCGTATTCAAACCGTTGAGCCAGCCGCGATGACACGACCGCTCTCCTCTCCGAGCCTCATCCGCATGTTCGTCATCAGCCTGGGCATCACCGCCCTCATTCCCGCATTGCTCATTTCAACTACCGCCGCGCTTTCTGTGCATGCTCATGTCCGCTCTGAGATAAACGCTTCAGCCCGCTTGCTAAATCAGGCCGTGGCCCAGGAGACGATACGTTTCCTGAACAACTCGGTGTCGCATCTAAATGCCTACGTGGAACTCCTTGATCAAAAAGTTCCACGCGGCGAACTATATACGGCCTTGCACGTCTCGACGAATGCTCACGGAGAAGTGACCAGAGCCTACCTCCTTGATGAGTCCGCGCGGGTCAGTTTTGTATCGCCGACTGACGCTGGCGTTCTAGGAGACGATTTTTCAGGCATGGCGGTACTTGAAACCCTGAAACGTGGTGATCAGGCAAGCTTTTCGCGGGCGTTCCTCTCTTCGTCTGACGGTTCGGTAGCCGTTTCAATAGCCCGGGCATCGGCGACTAATGAAATCATCATTCTGGAACTGAATTTGAAAAACCTTTCCGAGTTCCTGGAACCGCTCCGCATCGACCAGCTCGATCAGATAGCCATTCTGGATGAAACCGGCAGATTCATAGCCCATACCGATATAGTATTCGTACTTGAACAACGCTACGAGACCCGATTGCTCAAGGATACCGAAGATACAATTTCCTTCACGGAGGATGGAATAC
>CAZNCK010000054.1:19166-23233 GCA_964571545.1 uncultured Treponemataceae bacterium
AGCCATTCCCGGCACTCCGTGGAGGGTTGTATACTACCGTAACGCCACCGAGGCGTTTTCCGTGTTGTCGAGCATGCTGGGACTCGTACTCGTCGTGACGCTGGCTTGCCTTGGTATATCGGCCTTCATCAGCGTGCGCCTATGGAAACAGACGACGACCATCTTCAAAAGCTACATCCAGCAGGTCGGCGCCGTCGCGGACGGGCGCTATGACCTCAAGGTTCCATCTACTTATCTTGAATTCGGCGCATTGTCCGTGAGCATAGAAACAATGGCGTTGGCGGTAGCTAATCGGGAGACCGAGCTACACAGGACTGTGGCAGAACGGGAATCGCTACTCAAAGAAGTGCACCATAGAGTCAAGAACAACCTCCAGATCGTGGTCAGCCTCCTTAACCTGGAAATGAATATGCTTACCGATCCGGAAACAGCGTCGGCTTTCGGCATATCCATAGACAGGATACGGTCTATGGGTCTCATCCATGAAACGCTGTACGGCCAAGAGCGGCTCGATTCAATAGAGCTGAACGAATATGCCTGCAAACTCATAAGCGAACTTTCAAAGGCTTACGGTTCATTCCGCGTCGCGCTGAAACGGAACGATGAACAGATCCTTGTATCGCTCAATCAGGCGATGCCCTGCGGATTGATCCTGAATGAACTCATCACGAACGCGCTCAAGTATGCGGCCGATGGCAGAGTCGATGCGGAAATCATCGTTGAACTGCGCAAATCCGGAGATGACGTTACCGTTTCGGTGACAGACGACGGGCCAGGCCTGGCGCCAGGCTTTAAGCCGGAAGACTCGGAAGGACTCGGCCTGCAATTGATCCGCACGCTTGCCGAGCAACTCGGCGGCACAGCCTCATTCGAGCCGCGCCCGGACAGGAGCGGCCTCCGCGCTAGCCTTGAGTTCAGCGTTGAACCGCCCGGCGTCAGAGCGGAACGCGCGCCTGACTAAAGCAGTTTTCTCCGGCACAGCGTGTCGCAGAAGAAGCAGATGTCATCGGTCTTGCCAGGGAATTTGCGGCCCTCTGCCTCGAGTCGATTACGTACGGCGCCCAGGCCTGTCTCATAGCAGGCTACAACCTGAGCATTCGCGGCCGCATTAGCCATCAATGTGTCGTAGCTGTCCCATATGGTGCCTATGATCAAGGCCTGATTTTCGTTGGCGAATCCACAACAGGGCGCGACCTGGCCATCGGGATGGACATAGAACACGTTACCCGGCCCCGCGCAAAAATCGTCGACAAACCATTTCGAGGCTTCCCATGCGCCCTCCTCAGCCGACCGCGACCGCGGAAAACGCTGCACCTGCACAATCAGCCCTTTGCCGTCGTCAGGATCAGCGTTAGAACGCGTCAGAAAGACCGCATCGACTATGCGTGACGGTTCCCCGGCCAGCGTCTCCGCCTTACCGCCTAGCGCAGCCGCGACTGATTCGATATCGCGCAGAAAGGCCCCTTCGTCCGGAGATCGAACGGACAGGATTTCCACCGCGTCCTTTCTACCCCAGACCTCGAAAACAGCCTTGAGAAAGGTAGTAATACGCTCGGGTTGCTGTCCGTGGTATGTATCCCAGCTCAGGCCAAGTACGCCGTCGAAACCCGCGCCATACACGGCCTCGAGGGCGCTCCGTAGCTCGGCCTCGGTCTTCCACCAGTCGCCATTAGTCATCAGTCGATCAAAATAAAAGCCGCGGTCAAGGGCAGCTTTTGTCACGTCCACCAGAAAATCCAGCCTCAGGAAGGGTTCTCCCCCGGAAAAGCCTATCCGCTCTATACCAGTATCGGCGCATGAGTCCAGGAATGCTATCGCCGACGCGGACGAAAGCTCTTCGGGCCCGCGGCTGACCCGGCAATGGGAACAGGTGAGATTGCAGCGCCCCGTAGGCGCGAAGATGACTTCTTCTGGGTGGAACATACCTAGAGCGTAGACCTAAGCGGCCCGAGCCTCAAGGGGCCATCGAGCCTATCGTCCCTCCAACTCGACAACAATGGGCTCGACGCTCAGTTCCACCAACCGCTCCAAGCCGAAACTGGCGCCGCTCAGCAGGTCGCGTCCGACTATGGGCTCGGGCAGCGTTATCCGGCCAGAGCGTCCATCTAGATTGATGAGCGCCGCAACCGGTTTTGAGCCACCAAAGCGTTCAACGAGCACCACGCCGGCGGCTAGTTCGCGCACTGAAAAATCAGGTTCCCGCGCGCGTACGGCTTTCGTTGCCCTGTGCGCCGTCTGGAACCACAACTCGAAGTCCTGATCGCTTGAAGCCCAGTCAACGACATCCTTATCGAACAGGCTTGGCTGGTGCGTAATAGCTCCTGCCTGCCCCATGTACGCGAAGAAGGCGCCAGGCAGGAGCATCGCAAAGGTGGTCCAGGAACGAAGCCGGGCGCCGCGGCCAAAATGGCTGGCAGCCCTCTTCTGATCGTGGTTCTCCAAAAAACGCGCTTTTATAGCCGTCGCCGGTAGCATGCACTCCTGGAGAGCAAGGTGATGCAGGTAGCCTACAAGAGGGCCGGTGCCTGCCCAGGCAGCTTCGAGTTCGGTGCGTCCGTCATAGTCGTAGGTAAGATCAAACGCCTCGTGCAGTTCGGCGTCGCAAGCCGCGTAATGACCCTGGCCCCGCAGCTCGGAGACAAATTCCTTGTGGACGCTCTCGGCCAACCAGAGGCAAGGCTTGATTGTGGCCAGGCGCTTGCGGGCTTCAACCCAAAACGGCACAGGCACGAGACTGGCTACGTCGCAGCGAAAGCCGTCCACGCCCAAGCGAGCCCAGGTCTCCAGCGATTCTATCTGGTAGTCCCACAGGTCGCGGTGCGAGTAATCAAGATCCACGACATCAGACCATTCGGAATGGCGCGGAGCCGGTTTACCCGCGGGTCCTTTCCAGAACCATTCGGGGTGTTCGCGAACCAACACCGAATCAGGACTGGTGTGGTTGTATACCACATCGATGATCAACCTGAGTCCTTTTGCATGAGCCGCATTCAAGAAGCGCAGGAAGCCGGCTTCGCCGCCCAGAGCCGGATCGACGGCGCGATAGTCCTGGATAGCATAGGGGCTACCCAGCGAGCCCTTCCGGGCCGAGGCGCCGATGGGGTGAATAGGAGTCAGGTACACGATATCAAAGCCGAGACGCCTGGCCGTATCGAGCGCGGGTAGCGCGGCATCGAAGGTTCCCTCGGTAGACTGGTTCCGTATGAATATCTGATAGATGGAATTTCCGCTCAGCTCCCTGGGGGTATCGCTCGCCATGGCAGGCTCCTTCAACGTTCCAAGATCGACCTTGAGACGATTTTAGTGTATACGGAGGCGGAGTTCCATGAACCGGAGTGGCCTGCATTGTCGATTTTTAATAATCTCTAGGTTGACAGAGATATTTTGCATAGAAATTCGTAATAATTCGTACGAATATTGGTGTTTCAGGTGGTTTACCTACTAAACAAGGTCGCGCACATAGTGTATAGTATTTATGAAGAGAGTCTATCTAGACATCGATGTAACGCCCTTTCCTGGGGATGACAGCGGTCGATCCGAGACGGATACTACGGTATACGGCAAAGAAGAACAGCAATAATCCTCGGACGACGAAAAGATTTACGCCCGGTGGTCCTGAACTCCCACAATCGCTTATCCTGGATAAGCGTACAATAAAGACTCGGGGCGTTAGCCACCGAGAAGAGGAATTTACCATGGGCAAGAAAATCTACGTCGGAAACCTTAGCTACAACACCTACGAAAACTCGCTGAGGGACATCTTCTCAGCTTACGGTCAGGTCGACTCCGTCAAGATCATCACCGATCGTGACTCTGGCCAGTCCAAAGGCTTCTGCTTCGTCGAGATGGGTTCTGACGCCGAGGCTCAGGCCGCTATCCAGGGCATCAATGGTCGTGAAGTTGACGGTCGTCAGCTCAAGGTCAACGAAGCCATGGACAAGCCCCGCCGTGACAACAACCGCTACTAGTCAGTAGTCGTTGTTCTGAAAATCCGGTCGCAAGGCCGGGTTTTTTTTAACATATCGAGGCGTTCGCTTCGTCAGAACGCGCTCGGGTCGACTCGGAAT
>CAZNCK010000055.1:0-6243 GCA_964571545.1 uncultured Treponemataceae bacterium
GAAGCGCTCCTTGCTCATGCCGGCGGGCAGGATGGCCACTGACGGGCAGGACATAAGGCGGGAGATGTATGCGCCGCCGCGGCAATAGTTGCCGGTGGACGGCCAGACGGCCTTCTTGGTGGTGGGGTCAAAGCGGCCGGTCACTAGTTCGGGCAGGAGGCAGGACAGGGCCGCTCCGACCTTGTGCGCGCCGGTGGGGAACCACTTGCCGACCAGGCCGACGATGCGGGCCTTTGTGCCGGTGATGGAGCGGGGGATCTCCACGTAGTTGACGTCGCCGAAGGTGCCGCCTTGTTCCTTGGGCTCATTGTGCCAGTTGACGCGGAACAGGTTGCGGCTGTGCACTTCCCACAGGCCGATGTTCTTGAGTTCGTCCTTGTACTTCTGGGGAATCTTTGACGGGTCGCGCATCTGTTCGTAGGTCGGAAGGATTATACCCTTTTCCTTGCAGCGCTGGATGTTCTTCTTGCGTGCCTTCTCGTCTATCCGTAAATCGATCATGTATTGCTCCTTTGGGGTTAATACGCTAATAACCTTTGTTACGAAAACGAACGAAGAGGATAAGAGAATAAGAGAAGTTCAAGAGATGAGAAAGAATTGAAAATGGTAAATATCCTCTCACTCTTCTCCATCATTTTCCTCCTCTTCCTCTTTCCTACTTCTTATCCTCTTTTACTCTTCGCTATCTTGTCTATTACAGCCCTAGGCCTTTCATGGCACCGGCGATGTCTTTTAGGCCAGAGCCGGTCAGCATCACGACTATGGTCTCGTCGGGGCGCAGACTAGCTTTTACTTTCTGGAAGCCTGCCCAGGAGGCGCAGGAACTCGGCTCGGAGAAGAGGCCCGACTTTGCGGCCAGTTCCTTCTGGGCGGCCAGGATCTCGGCGTCGGTCACGACCACGGCCTTCCCGTGGTACTTCCTGAGTTTTGATAGGGCGTGGGCGCCGTTGCGCGGCACGTCCACCGATATGGAGTCGGCTATGGTGTCGCTCGATACGGGCTTGCCGAACCCGCCCTCGGCCATGGCCCTGGCTATGGCGCTCGAGCCTTCAGCCTGGCAGCACCAGATCGTTGGAACTTTCTGGATGCGGCCGAGCCTGACGAGGTCCTCGAAGCCCTTGTATACGCCCGCTATGATGACGCCGTCTCCGACCGGCACGAATACGTGGTCGGGGGAGACATAGTCTTTTTTGGGCAGTTCCGCGAGGTGGCCTGAGCGCTTTGCCTCGTGTTCCCTGGCGTGGGCAAGATCGCGGACCAGCTCGAAGCTGACGGTCTTCTTGCCCTCTATGGTAAGGGGATTGTACGCGGTGTTGCGCGACAACACGCCTGTGGCCTTGCTGTAGGCCAGCGACTGATCGAAGGCCAGGTCGTAGGTGCCGTCCACTTCACGCAGCTCCGCCCCGTACTGCAGCACCTGCACGCGCTTGGCTACCGGAGCCTTCTTGGGGAGGAACACCGTTATCTTGAGACCTGCGGCCGCGCCGACGCCAGACATGCTGGATGCCGCGTTGCCCGTGCTGGCCAGCGCAATCTCAGTGATGCCGCGTTCCTTTGCGAAACCGGCCACCAGATACGAGGCGCGGTCCTTGAATGAACCCGTAGGCTCGCAGGTGTCGTCCTTGAGGAAGAGCCGCGGAAAGCCGGTCTCCTCGCGGAGCCTGTTCGGTTCCCACAGCGGCGTGTTGCCCACGGGCAGCGGAGGAAGGAATTCCTTGGCTACCGGTAACGGCACATCGTCCGGGTCACCGTCGAATTTCCCGTCCCACGCGCACTCGAGCACGCCCTCCAGCGGCCTGTCGGCCTGCTGTTTTGCCGCGCACGGGTCGCAGAGGTAGCGGTCCGGCTCTATTGCATATTCCGCCCCGCACTCAGGGCACCTATAAAACCACCTCACTGATAACTCCTTGGCCGCACATACAAATTTGAACGAAGAGGATAAGAGAATAAGAGTAATTCAAGAGGGAAGAGAGGAGAAATAGTACTTGAGAATGACCAGAATGACAGATTCACTCGCTGCATCGTCAATCCTTCCTTTGCCATCTTCTCTATCTTCCCTCTTATACTCTTATTCTCTTCGTTGTCTTAAGTACTATCGACTCTCTTAAAGTTTGGCGGATTCCAGGGCGTAGGGAAGGGCGGCATAGAAGGCGGCGGCCTTCCAGAGGTCGTCCACGCGGGTGACTTCGTTGGGGGCATGGGCCTGGTTCTCGTCGCCGGGACCAAAACCTATGCTCGGGATGCCGTGGCGTCCGGCCACCGCTACCGCGTTGGTCGAGAAGGTCCACTTGTCAACGACGGGCGCCGCGCCGAAGACAGCCTCGTGCGCGGCTACGCCGGCCTTGACGAAGGGGTGGTCGGCGGGGAACTTCCAGGTGGGGAAGTACAACTCCTGGCGGTAGTCCTTGCCGGTCCAGCTGGGTATCGCGTACTCGGGCATTGTCACCTCGACGGCGTCGACGCCGGCGGCGAGGACGGCGTCCTTGACCTGCTTGATGGCTATGTCGGCGGTCTCGCCCCAGGTCAGGCGGCGGTCCAGGTACAGCATGGCCTGGTCGGGTACGGCGCATTGCGAGGGACCCTGCACCTTTATCTGGGACACCACGACGGTGCCCTTGCCCAGGAAGCCGTCATCGTCCGGCTTGAGCGAGGCGTTCAACGCTTCCATGGCCAGGGCGGCGCGGGCTGCCTTGTACGCGGCTGAGACTCCGCGTTCGGGAGCGGAACCGTGGCAGGAAACGCCCTTCATACGCACTTCCATCTCCATGCGTCCGCGATGTCCGCGGTAGAGGCGAAGGGTGGTCGGCTCGGTGGAAACGAAGAAGTCGGGGATGAATTTTTCCTCTTCGATGAGGTACTTCCAGCAGATGCCGTCGCAGTCTTCTTCTATTATAGTAAAGGCGAACCAGACCGAGTACTCGCCGTTGTAGCCGAGTTCCTTGAGGATGCGGCCGGCGGTGATCATGGAGGCAGCGCCGCCAGTCTGGTCGCTGGTACCGCGGCCGTGGACGAGGCCGTTTTCGATGTCGCCGGAGAAGGGGTCCTTCTTCCATTGGGTGGGGTCGCCGACGCCTACGGTGTCTATGTGCGCGTCTATGACCAGCTTCTTGGGGCCTGAACCGACCCGGGCCAGCAGGTTGCCGAGGCCGTCGATGCGGACCTCGTCGAAACCGGCCTTCTCGCACATGTTCTTGAGGAACATAATGCGGTCCTTCTCCTTGTTGCTCATCGCGGGAATCTTAATGATGTCAGAGAGGTTTTTCGCGGTCCAGTCCTTGTACGACTCTGCTTTTGCCCTGATTTCCTTACCGTTGTTCATGCTCATTTCCTTTCCTCCATACGCTGCCATAATCTGCGCGTCTCCGACCTGCCCGTGGCCGCGATAGCCTTGGCGTCGAAGAGCGGCTTTCTGTCTTTCACTATAAATTTACCCGCTACCATGGTCGAGCTGACCATGCGCGAGCTCATGCCGAACGCGACATGACCGGCGACGTTGCCGCTTTCCAGCGGGGTCGGCGGGTCATAGTCCCAGAAGGTCAGGTCGGCTTCGTAGCCGGCCTCGACCCTACCCAGGCGCTTGCCGGGGAAGTAGCGCTCAAGCAGGCGGTTACCGTTCTGGAGCATCTCCAGGTAGGAGTCCATCCAGCGCGTGCCGCCCGCGTCATGATGCTTAAAGAACGCGAAGTTGGCTTCCTCGATCATGTCAGAGCCTATGCCGTCGGTACCGAGGACGGCGTTTTTGTATTGGCCTATCTTGTCATTGTAGCCCACGCAGTTGTTCATGTTTGAGCGTGCGTTATGGGCAATGAAGCAGTCGCGTTCGTTGACCAGCTCCACTTCGCTTTGGGAGAGGAAGAGGCCGTGCCCCAGGATGGTCTTGGGTCCGAGGAGCCCCGCGTCGTCCAGGCGCACGCAGATGTCCTTGTCGAAACGATAACGGGAATCCACGGCGTCGAATTTATCTTCAGCCACGTGTATGTGCAAGCCCCGACCGGTGGTCCTGCAGGCTGCGGAAAGAGCCGCAAGCGTCTCGTCACCGACCGTGAACGGCGCGTGCGCTCCGATGGCAGCTTCGACGAGTACTTCTTTGCCGGCTTTACGTTCAGCGTCCACCTTTTTGGCAAAGCGCTCGTTCTCGCGGACGCCAGCCAGACCGTCGGGTATACCGTTGCGGTCGGTGGCCTCATAGCAGAGCACGCCGCGCAGACCTACCGTATCGAAGCCCTCGCGGAGCGCGTCCAGGGAGCCTTCTATGAATTCGGGGCTGGCGTGGTGGTCCACCACCGATGTGACGCCGACCATGGCGGCGTCGGCCGCCCCTGCCAGACCGCTGGCGCGCACTATGCCTTCGTCCAGGGCGCGGTCCAGCAGCCACCACATGTGCTTGAGCTGCTGGGCGAAGTCCTTGCTCGGCGCGATGTTGACCGACAGGCCCCGTGCCAGAGCCGAGTAGAAGTGGTTGTGCGAGCATACCAGGCCCGGGCTCACGTAGCCGCCAGGCGACATGCGCTCGGCCCTGGGATGCTTTGCCGCCAGTCCCTTGCCTAGTTCGACTATCTTGCCGCCCTCTATGGCTATGTCCATAGGCTCTGAAACCGAACCCGGGTGAAAATGGAGAATGCGTACATTCTCTACAATCATGCCTTGCCTCCCGCTATGAGATATCGGTGCGAGTCGAAAATTGTCTTTGCGATGGCCGGCATCGCTGAACTCGCCGCGGCCTCGGTCCAGGCTGCGAAGCCGTGCGAGCTGACGACGGCATCTTTGCCGGTGGCCTCTCGGAGGATTAGCGTCGGCGAGGCGGCCTTGCCTGTAAACGCGAAGCCGGCGTTGCCGCTCGCGCGGAGCGCTGCCTCGTCGCTGAACAGGGTCGGCTTGCCTTCGTACGGTCGGCCGTCCCAGGGGCAGAAGAATCCGCAGTTACCGCACTCGTTGCACAGGTCGTCCACATGGACTATCTGGATGGCTTGCTTGAGTGCTCCGCCCGGAGCTACCGGCAGCGCGAAGTTGGCTCGGTTGGGGCACACCTCTACGCAACGCAGGCAGGCTGAGCCGCAGGACAGGCAGCGCTCGGCTTCCCTGGCCACGAAACCGGGATGGTCTCGGGGCAGGGTCTCCATCATCTCGCCGCGCCTCGAGAGCGCGTCATAGTCGGGAGCCTTAGGCGCCAGTTTCTCTATGGTAGGCTCGATGCCTACGGCTCTCAAGATTGCGTAGGCGGCGATGCGGCCATCGGCCTCACCGGCGATAATGCTGGCCGGTCCGCGGCGGGCGTCTCCGGCGGCATAGAGACCGCTCACCGTTGTCGCGAGGGTGACGGGATCGACGACGGGGCGACCGTCCTTGCCGACCCTGGCTCCCAAGCCTTCAAACAGGGCGCGGTCGGGGCTCTCGCCGACGGCCGCTATGACCAGGTCGCAGGGAATGTCCCTGACCCGGTCAGAGGCTATCGGCGCGCGCCTGCCCGACGCGTCGGGCTCGCCGAGCGTCATCTCACGGACGCGCAGCACCGGCAGGGTGCCGCCCGAACCCGGGCTCATGCGCTCGGGCAGCGACAGTTCTGTGTATTCAGCGCCGTCAGCCAGCGCCGACTCGAATTCCTCGCGATCGGCCGGCATTTCGGCGAGCGTGCGGCGGTACAGGATGCTTACCTTGGGCTTGCCTGGTAACCTGGCGGCCACGCGGGCCGCGTCCATGGCGGTGTTGCCGCCGCCTGTTACTATTACGGCCTTGAAGCCGTTGTATTCGCCTTTGCCTTCGTGCGCGGCGCCCAGGAATTCCAGAGCGTCTGCCACGCGGATGCCGGAACCCTCAAGCGCCAGTTCCCGCGGCACCGGCGAGCCGGTGGCTATGATGATGGAGTCGTAACCATCCTTCTTCAGCGAGGCGATGTCAACCTTGCCGGAATGGCCGAATCTGAACTCGGCTCCGAGCGCCTTGATCCTGTCGATATCCTTGGCTATGTCCTCGCGGGAGATGCGGAAGGCCGGTATGACGTTGGCAGGAACGCCGCCGGGACCCGCCGCGGTGTCGAACACCGTTACCGGATAGCCCTCAAGCGCCAGGTAGTGCGCGGCCGCCAGGCCCGCGGGTCCGGCGCCAAAAACGGCTGTCTTTCCCTTTCCGGTTATCGGCTGTTTCTTTGCTGCCTGAATCGTCGCTGCGCGGGCGCAGGCCAGCTTCATGTCGCGTATCTCTACCGAGCCCTCGTAGTCTACACGTGAGCAGACGTACATGCACTGG
>CAZNCK010000055.1:6253-23206 GCA_964571545.1 uncultured Treponemataceae bacterium
TCGCAGAGCACGCCCGTGATGTGCGGCAGCGGATTGTCCGCCAGCACTATGGACAGAGCCTTCTTGGCGTCACCGCTTGCAAGGGTCTTCATGTAGGCCGGCGGCTTCTGTCCGGCGGGGCAGGCCTCGATGCAAGGCGCCGAGAAGCAGTCCGTCAGCGGCAGACTCTTCTTGATCCTCGTTTCGCCCTTCTTGTAATCGCCGCGGTAAGCCGGATTCTTCAGGGCCGCTTCGTGCAGGGCCGCGAGACGGATCGCGTCGGGCCTGGCTGGAACGCCTGCCAGGACTGCCCTGACAGCCTCCCTGGCCATCGGTTCCAGGCGGAGGTATCCGCCCGGTTTGAGTATGTCGGTGGCGACCGTCAGCGGACCGAGGCCGGCCTGCAGACAATCGAACGCGTTGTGGGAGCTCGCGCCGCCGCAGTATGAGAACGCCGGCGGATTGGACATAGCCGCGGCGAGTCTGGCCGCGAGTCGGGTGGTTACGGGGAATAGCGCGCGGCCAGACATGTAGCGCTCGCCGCCTGGCATGCGGCCGCCGTCGTTTACATTGGCCAGCGTGTTTGAAAGCTTTATACCGAACTGAACGCCCTTGGCCGTAGCCTTGCCCCGGAGCGAGGCCACCAGGTTCAGGGCCGCGTCGAACTGCAGATCGTGTTCGAAGGTGGGGCGCTTGACTATGATGCGCTGCCAGCCGGTGGCGTCCAGGATACCGCGCACATCGTCGTACCCAAGCAGGGTAGGATTGAGTTTTACGTACGCGTCGAAACCTTTTTCTTCTATTAAATAGGCGCCAATCCGCTCTATCTCCGCGGGCGGGCAACCGTGCATCGTAGACAGCGTCACCGAGTGGATAGGGGAGCTCGGCATGGCCCTGACGGCCGCGCGCGCGCGGGCAGCGCCGGTAGCGCCGAAGGCCTGCTGGAATGACGGAGCGTCCACGGCCAGCTTAGCCTCTGTAAGGGCCGTCTCCCAGATCGGGGTCCCGGCGGGCGAGCGCATGCCTTCTATGAACGCATCCATCCTGGCGCCCTTGATGCCGTCGAGCGTGTAGCCGACGGACATGTTGAACATTAGCTGGCCGGGCCTCTCGCAGAGGGCCGCGCGGAGTATGTGCACGGCTATCCAGGCGCGCAGATATTCGGCGCGAGCCTCATCCAGCAAGAGCTCGGTGGACCATTCCACGTTGTGGCCCTCGTCCAGCGCGTCTATGCAGGGCTTCTCTATGTCTAGCCTGTCGTTTTCCTGCACGGTTTTCAATTCGAAGACCCTGGAGCCAGCCAGCCAGGCGGCCACAATGTTGGGCGCTATCTGCGTATGAGGGCCAGCGGCCGGACCGACGGGCAGGCCTATGGTCGCGGCGTTGACCTTGAAACCGGGAGAGCGCGTCTCGATATCGATGACCCGCCTGACCAGTTTTCCTGGGATATCGTAGGCGCCGTCACGTGCGGCCCATTCGCCGACGATTCGAGCCATCAGCTCGCTCATCGGCAGTGCTTTCATTATCTTGCTCACCGGTACCCCCATCGTAGTTGTTTTCCGTATCCAGCTTCGGCGACGATGCCGGAAGCGCTATTTCCAGTTTTGATAGCTTGTTTTGCGTCCCAGACCGTTTTTCCCCGTACCATGGTCAGGATGACGGCGCCGTTGAACGTCATGCCTTCAAACGGCGTGATCGTACCCTTACTCAGAAGCTCTGTTCCCTTGACCGCATAGAGTCCTCGCGGGTCGATAAACACGATGTCCGCGTCCATACCGACCCTGAGAGCGCCCTTGCGACCGTCGAGGCCGAAACGTCTGGCCGCGCCGCCGCTGGTCGCCCTGAGGAAGGCCTTCAGTCCTAATCGTCCGGTTTTTAATCCTTCGGAATACAGGTATGGAAACAGCGTGCCCGTGCCGGGTATGCCGCCGTAGTCCGTCCAGATGGATCCCGTGCGCTTCTCCCCTACGGGAGCCGGCGCATGGTCGCTAGTAACGTATACTATCGCCCCTGAGGCTAAAAGACGCCAGAGTTTTTCCGCTTGCCCCTTGGCCTTTACGGGAGGCGCGGTCTTGAGAGAAGACCCCTTGTCCGCGAAGTCTTCGCGGGAAAACGCCAGGTAGTGGGGGCAGGTCTCGCTGCTTGCGCCGGCCGCGGCCAGAGCCTCCGCCGCCTCGGCCGTGCCGACATGGACAACGTGCAGGGTGCCTTCATTGCCCCTGGCCAGCGCGATGGCCGAGGCTACCGCGACGGTCTCAGCCGATTCAGGCCTGGAGTCGACGTAATCGTCCCAGGAGGCTAGGCGGCCTTGCTCGGTTGAGCGCGCCTTCATCTCCGCGGTGGCCGCGTTGACCACGCCTGAGTCTTCCGCATGGAGTAAGAGCGGGCGGCCAAGTTCAGCCGCCTTTGCTACGGCCTTGCCGAAGCCCCAGTGATCCACCGCGGTGAACGTGTCCATCCCCGATACGAAGTAACACTTGAACCCAACGACCTCGGGCGTCAGCGCTTCCATGTCGCCTGCCAACGCTTCTGTGATGCGGTGCCCCGAAATGCCGCCGAACAGCGCGAAGTCGACGACCCCGTGCTTCCCCATCGCCGCCAGCTTCTCGTGGAGGTTGGCGAGGGTCGTCACTGGCGGCAGGCTGGTGCAGGGCATGTCCACTACCGTTGTCACGCCGCCGCGCGCCGCGGCCATGGTGCCATGGTAGAAGTCCTCGCGGTGGGTAAAGCCCGGTTCGTCGAAGTGCACGTGAGGATCAATGGCGCCGGGGAACAGTTCCAGCCCGGACGCGTCGATGACCGTCTCTCCGGGGGCTGGGTCCAGTGTTTCCGCGATTTCGACTATGGTCTCGCCTTCCACGCGCAGGTCGCGGCGTTCGAGCCTGTCTGAAGAGGGCAGGGCGCAGAGTCCATTCTTTATGATCATGAGCGCTCCTTTTCCAGATCGCCGGTCAAAAAGAGCATTGCCTTCTCGGGCGTCATGGGCAGGTCATGGAACGATGACGCCTCCGAGCGGGCCGCCTTGAGGGCGTCGAGCACCGCGAAGTAGCCGGCTATGCCATACATCAGCGGCGGCTCGCCTACGGCCTTTGAGTTTGCTATCACCCTGGGGTTAGGCCGCGTAAAGAAGTCCACATGCATATCGGGCATGAAATGCGCGTCAGGCAGCTTGTAGGTGGACAGCGTATCGGACAACAGCCTGCCCGAGTCATCGAATTTCAGCTCCTCAAGGCAGGCCCAGCCGAGGCCCTGAGCGAACGCGCCTTCTATCTGGCCCATATCGACGAGGGGGTCAATTGATTCCGCGATGTCGTGCACGATGAAGGCGTCGTTTAAACGGTAGCTGCCGCGCATCACGTCCAGCGTGGCGGTGACGACGGCGCAGCCGTACACGTGGTACAAAAACGGCGTGCCGTGTTCTGACTTGATGTCGTAGTGCAGGCCCGGCGTCGCATAGAAGCCGTGCGCGGACAGGTCTATGCGCTTCTCGTACGCGGCCGTAGCCATTGCGGCGAAGGTAAGTTCAGAGGGCTTGCCGCCTACGATGACCCGGCCGCCGGCTATATCCACGGTAGCCGCGTCGACGCCGAGCCTCTCGGCTGCCAGCGTTACCAGCCGTTTCTTGATTTCCAGGCAGGCCACCTGGGCCGCCATCGCGTTGATGTCGGCGCCGGTACTGGCGGCGGTCGCCACCGTGTTGGCTACGGTCGTCGTCCTGGTGCTCTCGATGCGCACCGACGACAGGGGGGCTCCAAGCGTCCGCGAGACGACGACGGCAATCTTGCGGCCCACGCCCTGGCCCATTTCTATGGCGCCGGTGGCTACCGATACCGAGCCGTCATTGTAGACATGGATGAGCGAACCGCCCTGGTTGAGCATTATCTTAGTAAAGCTGATGCCGAAACACAGCGGCAGCACCGCGGCTCCGCGCTTGTACGCCTTGTTCCCCGCGTTGAACGCGGCTATCCCGGCGCGGAGTTCCGGCCACCTGGCCTTCTTCATGCACAGTTCGAATGTATCCTTGGCGCGGACGTCCTCCATCTTCATGCCGTAGTGAGAGACGTCGCCCTCTGACAGCAAATTCTTTCGCTGAATTTCAACCGGATCCATGCCAAGCGCGCGCGCGGCCTTCTCTATGGCGCACTCTATGACGAAGATGCCTTGCGGACCGCCGAAGCCGCGGAACGCGGTGAAGGGCACGAGGTTGGTGCGGCACATGATGCCGGTGGCGCGCACGTTGGGTATGTGGTAGGCGCTGGCGGCGTGGAACATGGTTCTGGGAATAATCGCGGGCGACAGGTCGGTGGCCGCTCCGGCGTTCTGGTAGTAGTCGGCCTCGAACGCCAGAATCGTGCCGTCTTTCTTCAATCCGATCTTGAAGTCGGACGAGTAGGGGTGGCGCTTGCCTGTACAGTTCATGTCGTCGCGGCGGTTCAGGTACAGCTTTACCGGCTTGCCCGTCTTCACGGCGCCCAACGACGCCAGCGCCGCCCAGCCCGAGGCCTGGTCTTCCTTGCCGCCAAACGCGCCGCCGAGGCGTCTCGTCTCTATTTCCACCAGATTCATCGGCACGCCCAGGATACGGGCGACGATAGTTTGCACGCCGGCCGGACTCTGGGTGCCTGAGATGACGCGTACGCCGCCCGAATCCTCGGGGTAGGCAATGGCGCCCTGGGTTTCCAGGTACACGTGTTCCTGCCCGGCCGACTCCACGCGGCCGGAAACAACCACATCGCAGAGCCTGAACGCCGCTTCGGGATCGCCTGAGCGCTGGGTCCTCGGCGTCATGATGATGTCGCCCTTGGCAAACGCGACGCGCGGATCGACGATGGCCGGCAGGTCGACGCGCCCCTCGATCGTGACGAGCGCCGCGGCCTTGCGCGCTACCGAGCGGGTCGGAGCCAGTACGAGCGCCAGCACCTCGCCGCGGAAATGCCAGTGGCCGGCGGCGAGCATGGGCTCGTCAGGAATCGATGTGGACAGCTCGTTCTGGCCCGGCACGTCGGCGGCCACGAGGATGCGGACGCCGGGAGCGTAGGCCAGGGCGGCCTTTATGTCGAGCCCTGTGAATTTTCCGTGGGCGGACGGAGAGCTGACTATGGCCGCGTGCAGCATGTCGGAACTCTCGGGCATGTCGTCGATGTAGGTGGTCTTGCCCAGCACGTTCAGTGCGGAATCGGGATTGCGCTTCATGCGAGGAGCTCCTCTTCAAGCCTGAGTTCCGGCCACAATCTGCAGCAGGCGGCCCAGGCGAGCCGCTCCAGCAGGCGTTTGCGGTAGGTCGAAGAGCCTCGCACGTCGCTCATGGGGCTGCCGGCTCCAGATGCCAGCGTTCCGATTGCTCGGGCGAGCGCGGCCGAGGGCTTCTTGCCGATCATGGTGGTCTCGGCGTCGCGCAGGCGCAACGGAGTGGCGGCTACCCCGCCGGCCGAGTAACGCGCCTCGGTTATAGTGCCATCAGCGGCTAGGCGCACTGCCATCGCGCAGTTGACGGTGGCGATGTCCAGGCGCTCGCGTTTGGCGGCCTTCTCGAAGGCGAAACGGCTCCAGCCGCCCTCGAAGAGGACTGCCTTTACCTGCTCGCCTGGTTTCAGGTCTATCTTCTTGTATCCGAGGTAGAAATCCTCAAGGGCGACGATGCGCTCGCTAGCCGAGTTTGCGATCACGAGCCTGGCGCCGAGCGCAATGAGCATCGCGGTCATATCCGCTATCGGCGAGGCGTTGACGATGTTACCCACAAGCGTCGCGCGGTTGCGTATGGGAGGGGAGGCCACTTCAAGCTCGTGCCGCTCTATGCCGGGCGCCGCGCGCCGCACTATCGGCGAGGCGAAGAAATCAGTAGCGTTGACCGCGGCGCCAAGGCGCACGATAGTGCGGCCGCTTTCAACCGATTCGCCGATGGCTCGGGCTGCTGGTCCGCGGTCGCTGAATGATGGCGCGAGGCCTGGATCGGGGTCGGGGTTGCGCACAAAGTAGTCGGTGCCGCCGCCGATGACAATGCCCGCCGGATTAGCGGCGGCGGGGTGGTCAGATGTAGCTTCTGGAGGAACAGCCATCAGCGCGGCCAGGCCATCCGGTAGCGCCTTGCGCTGCGCCAGCGCCGCGAGCCTTGCCCCGAGTTCCGTAGGCAGCCCATGGAACTCAGCCGCCAGTCTTGCCGCGGCGCGGCGGATTGACCCGTACCCGGTACACCTGCACAGGTTTCCCTCCACGGCTACCATGGCCTCCACCGGGTCCACGCGAGCCCCGGATACCAGGTAACCAGTAAGCGCCAGCACAAAACCCGGAGAGCAGAACCCGCACTGGCTCGCGCCTTCGTCAAGCATCGCCTCCATCACCGGCGTCAGCCCCGCGGCCGCCAGGCCCTCTATCGTCACCACATGCCTGCCGTCCAGTTCGCCCATCGCCAGCGTGCAGGAGGTTACCGAGCGCCATTCCGTGGCCCCGTCCGGTCCCCGGCCTCCGAGTAGCACGAGGCAGGCGCCGCAATCGCCCTCGCGGCAGCCTTCCTTGGTGCCCTTGAGGCCGGCTTCGTTGCGTATCCAGTCGAGGGCCAGCGCCTCCTCACGGATGGATACCTGGTAGTTCGTCTCATTGAGTCTGAAGTTGATTGAACGTATCATGCTCGGTTCCTCTCCTGGGTGGGCGTGACGGCTCCGCGCGAGACGCCCGAAGCGTCTCGCGACCGTTCATACCGCATAGGGTTTTTGATGAGTGTACTTCGATTATTGTCTGCCGCTGCTTTCACGGCAAGGTGGAGCATGACTATCTTCTCAGGGGTGGTGTACCGGGGGCGCCGCCGGATTCGGCCCAAGCCCGTCAAGGCATTCTAAATAGTGATACCTGTTCGAACGCGTTAACGTCGACGAGGCCCTTGTCCGTGATTTTGAGCGAGGGGATCACGGGTAGGGCCATGAACGAGAGGGTCATGAGGGGTGAGGCTCCCGGCATGCCCTCCTTCCTGAAAAATTCTTCAAAAGTGGCTAGTCGTTCTATCACTTCCGCCACGGGACGATCGCTCATTAGGCCGGCGACGGGAAGGGCAAGCTCAGCGAGCACCTCGTCTCCGTCGGTAATCACATAGCCGCCCTTCATGGCGTTGAGTCTGCGAGCGGCCTTGAATATCGAGGCGTCGTCTACGCCGGCGATTATCATGTTGTGCGAATCGTGGCTGACGGTGGATCCTATGGCGCCCCGTTTGAGCTTGAGGCCGCGAATGAAGCCCTTGCCTATGTTTCCGGAGCCCGAATGGCGCTCTATGACGAATATCTTGATGATGTCGCGGGCCGTGTCGGAAACGCAGAGGCCGCCTTCGACGGTCGGTCGGTCGAAACCAGAGCCCGTTATGATGGAACCTGGCGTCGACTCGATGATCCTGGCCTCCCCGCCCTCGTCGGGTATGCGGAAGTCCTTCTCTTCGAGCCATTTGATATTCACTGAATCACGCAACGGCGCCACGAATACCGAGCCGCCCAGCTTGTCGTAGCCGGACGTTGTCTTTCCGTGTTCCGCGATTATGTGGCCTGACTTGAATACTGTTTCTGCGTGGAAATCCGCAAGATCCGTGAACGCGAGCAGGTCGGCCTTGTAGCCGGGGGCTATGGCGCCCGAGCGCCTGAGGCCGTAGTAGGTAGCCGGATTGTGGCAGGCCATGCGCAGCACGTCGAGCGGAGGCACTCCCCCTGCGACCAGAGCCCTGACGGCCGCGTCGATGCGGCCTTCCGTGGCTATGTCGTTGGGATGACGGTCGTCAGTACAGAGCATCATGCGGCGGACGGTCTGGCCGTCCATCGCGGGGATAAGCTTTTCAAGGTCTCGGGCGCTGGAACCCATGCGCGCCATTATCCACATGCCCTTGCCCAACTTGTCCAGGGCTTCTTCAGGAGTGGTGGCCTCATGGTCGCTTCGTATGCCGGAGAGGGCATAGGCCGACAGGTCTCGACCGGTGAGTCCCGGCGCGTGGCCGTCAATGGCCTTACCCGCTTCCCAGAACAGCGACAGTTTGTCCAGCACGCGGGGATCGCCCGCAAGAACGCCGGGGTAGTTCATCACTTCGCCCAGGCCCAGTACGCGCTCTTCGCGGGCGAACCGGGCCAGGTCCGACGCGAACAGCGAGGCGCCGGCCGTATCGAAGTGGGTAGCAGGCACGCAAGAAGGCACCATTATATAGACATCGAGCGGAATTCCATCTGAAGCGCGCAGCATCCAATTGATGCCGTCGTGACCAAGCACATTGGCTATCTCGTGCGGATCGGCGATTATGGCGGTCGTGCCCATGGGCGCGACGAGCCGCGCGAACTCGGCTGGGGCGAGCAGGCTGGATTCGATGTGCACGTGAGCGTCGACGAGGCCTGGGCAGAGGTATCTGCCGCCGAGGCTCCTCGTCGCCTTGGCCTGAAGCCCGTCATTGACGCCTACTATGTAACCCTTGTATATCGACACCACGGCCCCATCGATGATGCGGCCGCGGAAAAAATCCACGATACGGCAGTCGGTGAGGTTGAGGTCCGCGGGAGTACGTCCCCGGGCTACGTCGATATAGTCGGTTTTTAGCATTGCTTTCGTCGCCTGAGCCAGGGAATCCTGGCTGTTGCCATTGTTAACCGGATAATCGGCTCTTGTCAAATCGAAAATTCTGGTAGCCGTCAATAATAGTTAAATAAAGCGCCAAATATAGAAGGAAAAAAAATGTGTTGCGGAAATAGATAAGGAGGCGTACGCTCGGTCTGATTCGTGTTTTGCCCCGGACGATCTCAAACTACAGTCAAAACGGGCAAGAAGTTTATACAAACAGGAGGACCTGCAGTGGAAAAATTCTTTCAGCTCAAAGCCAACGGTACCAAAGTCAGTACCGAAATCCTGGCCGGCGTAACGACATTCTTCACGATGGTGTACATCATCTTCGTGAATCCGAGCATCCTCTCGCTTACCGGCATCCCGTGGAATGGCGTGTTTCTCGCTACCATCATAGCGGCGGCCGCGGGCACCCTGTTCATGGGGCTCTTCGCCAACGTGCCTTACGCTCTGGCCCCGGGTATGGGTCTGAATGCCTTCTTCACCTTTACCGTCTGCTTCGCATTCGGTTTCAAGTGGCAGGAAGCGCTGGCCCTCGTGTTCATCTGCGGCCTCATCAACATCCTCATCACCGTCACCAAGGTGCGCAAGGAAATCATCAAGGCGATACCCACCAGTCTGCAGCACGCCATCGGCGGCGGCATCGGCGTGTTCATCGCGTACATAGGCATCAAAGAAGCCAACTTCATCAAGTTCACCTCAGAAGCTCCGAACATCCTCACCGTATTCTCCAAGTTCGGCAGCCCTGAATCAGTGCCCTCCGGTAAGCTCGTCGACCACGTCGGAACCGTCATCACGAACGGCAACATCATCCCGGCGCTCTCCAACTTCTCCCAGCCCGGCATGATAGTCGCCCTTCTCGGCCTCATCATCATCGTCGTGCTCATGATACTCAAGGTAAAGGGCGCAATCCTTATCGGTATCCTGGCAGCGACGGCCATCTCCATTCCCTTCGGCCTGGTCAACTTCGCCGCGGTCAAGATCGATCCCGCCTCCTGGTCCAACGCGTTCAATGACCTTGGCCTCACCTTCGGCGCCCTTTTCGGTAACCCCGGCTTCGGCTCGCTCTTCGCCGACGCGGGGCGCATACCTCTCGTAATCATAACCATCTTCGCGTTCAGCCTCGCCGATACCTTCGACACGATCGGCACCTTCATCGGCACCGGCCGCGCCACCGGCATCTTTACCGACGCCGACATGAAGGCCATGGATTCTTCTTCCGGATTCAAGTCAAAGATGGACAAGGCTCTCTTCGCCGATTCCGTCGCTACGTCTATCGGCGCCGTTTTCGGCACCTCTAACACGACTACCTACATTGAGAGCGCCGCCGGCATCGAGGCCGGTGGAAAAACCGGACTTACGTCTGTGGTTACGGCCATATTGTTCCTGCTCTGCGCGTTCCTGGCGCCGATCGCCGGCCTCGTGCCCGCCGCTGCCACCGCTCCGGCCTTGATCGTCGTCGGCATACTCATGATGGGTTCGTTCAAGAAGATCGACTGGGAAGATTTCTCTGAAGCCGTTCCCGCCTTCTTCGCGGCCGTCCTCATGGCGTTCTGCTACAACATCTCCTACGGCATGGCCGCCGCGTTTATCTTCTATTGCGGCATCAAGCTCATCAAGGGCAAGGGCAAGGAAGTTCATCCCATCCTGTACGGAGCCACGGTTCTCTTCGTGATCAACTTCGTCATCATGGCTATCAAGCAACTGTAATCAACGTAGACGAGATTAGATCGGTATAAGAAGAATTAGCACAGAGCCACACAGAAGATGAGGTAGAAAAAAAGAGTAAGAAGAAAAGAAGTTTAAAACTCCTTTTCCTTCTTACTCCCTCTCATCTTCTCTGTGTCTCTGTGCAGAATCCGTCAGTCAAGCGCGATCGCTGGTTTACTTGTGGCGCTTTTGTTTTACGACGCTGTAGGAACTCATCATTATCGAGGCGGATTCGAGGCCCGGCACATTTTCGCACACGATCTTGACTATTACCGTCATGGGCACCGCGAGCACGAGCCCGGAGAAACCCCATAGCCAGCCCCAACCTGACAACGATACCAGGATGATGAACGGCGACAGACCCAGATTCTGGCCTTGGACCCTTGGTTCCACTACATTCCCAAGCACCATGTTGACGCCGAGCACTGTCAGGAATGCGCCGATAATTGGGCTCGGGTTAGGCCAGAACTGCACCAGCGCGAAGACCGTGACCCCGGCGCCGGCGGCTATGGAGCCGATATTAGGTATGAAGTTAAGTATAAACGAGATGACGCCCCAGATGATGGGAAAATCCATGCCTATCCAGGCCAGGATAACGCCTACGAGCACGCCGGTAGCCAGGCTTATAAAGAATTTGACGCTTAGATAGCGTGCTACCTGCTTTATCACGTCGGTGACTATTTTCTGGATTCTCGTCGACATGATGCCGGCGAATGCCGTCTCTATGCGTTTCCTGAAGTGGCCAATCTCAAGTAGCAAAAAGACGACGAAGAGCACGACCATGACCGTGTCGGTCAAAAAGCCTAGCAGGGATTCAGACGTCGCCAAGGCGAAAGACTGCACCTGCGCCCTGACTCCCAACTGTCCCCACAGGTTCTGAAACAGGCTGATTTGCTCATCGTAGGGTAGCCTGAAGGTCTTTGCTATGAGGGAATACAGGTAAGAGAAGCGTTCTTCGTACTTGGGATACAGCGTCATGATAGTCTTGACGCTCTGGAAGAGGACCAGCACGACAATATAGAGGCCGGCGGCCAGGATGAGTACGACGACGACCGCCCCTATAGCCCTTGGAATTTTTATCTTCTCCAACAAGATTATCACCGGTTCCAGCACGAAGGCCAGGAGTATGGCGATGATAAGGGGAAGCACGACTGAGGCGGTCAGCTTCATCGAGCCGACCGCGAGCACCAGCGCTATGAAACCCATCAGGAACAGGTTAATCCGCGCAAAGCTTGCGCTGCGGTATTTTTCCTCGGCCATGGTACCCTGTCTTTCTGGTTCTAGCGCGCGACGGTCTGTTTTGAGACGTATGCCTCGGTGCAGCCTGGGACCACACGGATCTTCTCAAGCCAGCCTTTTGCCTCGCGTTCCGTCGGGTATGGGCCGATGCGTACCCGGTACCAGGTAACGCCGTCCAGATCCTTGACGGTAATCAGCGTGGACAGGTTCTTTGTCGCGAGTTCCCGTTGCAAGTCATCCGCCCTGGTGCGGCTCGTAAACGCCGCCGCCTGAATCCAGTATTCTGCTATTGTCTTGGGCGCGGTTGACGCCTTGACCGCAGGCTTTACCGCGGGTTTCACGGTACCCGGCGCGGGGCCAGTCGTCGTCGCAGTAGCGGGCGCCGGGCTCGCCGCAATGGGCTTTGTGGGGCTCGCCGCGGGTTGCGTAGTGGATGCGGCCGGCACGTAGGGTTTCTCTCCGGCGGACGGAATAGTCGAGGCGTCAGGTTTCTCGCCGTAGACGATGATTATATCCGAGCCGGGCGTGGTGTCGGTGCTTGCGGGAGCCGGAGGAACCGGCGCGGGTTCAACGGTTCGGACATACTCGTCCGGCGAGGCTGAGCGAGGCGGGGCTACCGCGGCGACAGTGGCGGGCGCTCCGGCGCTTGTACCCCTCGGAAAGGCCAAAGCCAGCGCTATGCCGGATACTACGACGAATACGATGACGACGCTGAGCATCGTCCACAGGACTTTCTTTGTTTCCAACGGCATGGCCCCTCCACGGCGCCTCGCGGCGCTACCCTACATGTATCGGTATGCGGGGCGTTCTAATTAAGCCCGAGAGACGATTCCATGCGCCTGATGATGGCAAGCATCTTCCTGTCCAGCCGTTCTTTGCTTCCGCAGTTTCTGAGCACGGCTACCCTGGCGACATATGCGCGTCCCTCGGCCCAGAGCGGTTTCTGTCTGGCTATCCTGGCCAGTACCGCGCGCGCTCCGAGGCCGTCGCGGGCCTTTCCGCGTCGCAGGCGCGCCAGGAGCGGCGAGCGCAGTTCGATGATGGCGTCGCAGGCCGCGGCGACTGGCAAGCGGTAGAGTAGCGCCGCGTCGACGCAGACTCTGTCTCCCGCGGCGGCCACCGCTTCCGCGACCAGTTTGTTCATCGCCGGGTGGACTATGGCCTCGTAGCTGGCCAGCAAGCCGGCATCGGCGAACACCAGCGCTCCGATCGCTCGCCTGTCCGGGCTGCCGTCAACCTTAAGTGCGCCTCGTCCGAGCAGCGCGGCCACAGCCGTGGTGGATCGTTCCAGCGCGGCGTGACCGAGCGCGTCCACATCGACTATCACCCAGCCTGCCGCCTTGAGCAACGAAGCGGCGCTGCTCTTGCCGGAACAGTAGCCTCCGGTCAGTCCCAGTATCAATGCATGTCTCCCCAGGTACGCGCCGTTTCCACGCCAACCCGTAGCGGCACCGACAGCTCTATCGCCTGGGACATGGCCTCGGAGACCGCGGCTGCCACCGCGTCCGCGTCCGTTTCTGGCGCCTCGATGATGAGCTCGTCGTGTACCTGCAAGAGTAGTTTTGCGGCCGGAAAGTGTTCCCGGAGCAGCGCGTCCACCTTGAGCATAGCCAGTTTAACTATGTCCGCAGCGGAACCCTGAATGGGCGTGTTTACGGCTACCCGTTCCGCCGCCTGGCGCTCGTTGGCGTTGCGGCTGTCGATGGCGCGTATCGGGCGTCGTCGCCTGAGTATCGTCGACACATAACCGTCGCGCCTAGCGGCGTCAACTACCTGATGTATGAACGCGGCTACGCCCGCGTAACGCGCGAAGTAGGCTTCTATGAATTTCTGGGCCTCGGCTCGCGGTATGCCGAGTTCCTGGGCGAGCCTGAACGCGCCCATGCCGTATATGACGCCGAAGTTGATTGTCTTGGCGGCGCGGCGCTCGGAGGCCGTCACCTCGTCTTCGCTTTTGCCCAGGATCAGGGCCGCCGTGCGGCGGTGCACGTCCGAGCCGTCGATGAAGGCTTTCTTCAATTCTTGGTCGCCCGAGAGGTGAGCGAACACGACCAGCTCTATCTGCGAATAGTCGGCGGAGATGAGCATTTTTCCAGGCGCGGCGATAAAGGCCTTGCGGATGCGGCGGCCTTCCTGCTCGCGTACCGGGATATTTTGCAGGTTCGGGTCCCTGCTGGAAAGGCGACCCGTGGCCGCTCCCGTCTGCACATAATGCGTTCTAATACGCGGGTCATCGAGGGATAGGGCCAGCAGCGAGTCGACATAGGTGCTCTTGAGCTTCTGCAGAGTCCGGTGCCGCAGTATCAGCTCGGGCACCTTGTCCTCGCGGGCAAGTTCCTCCAACACCGAAATGTCGGTGCTGAACCCGGTCTTGGTTTTTTTTCCGGACCTAAGCTTGCGCTCGACGAACAGGATCTCCTGGAGTTGCTTTGGGGAGTTCATGTTGAATTCGTGGCCCACGAGCGCCCAGGTCTCGGCTTGCACCTTCACCAGTTCCACGTCCAGTTCCTTGCCGAACGCGGAGAGCGAGTCTGAATCCACCAGGATGCCTTGCCTCTCCATTCGCGCCAGCAGAGACAGCACCGGCATCTCGACGCTGGCGAACAGCTCGGAGAGGTCTTTTTCGGCAAGTTCACGCTCCAACACCGCCTTGAGCCTGAGGACCATGTAGGCGTCCTCGGCCCCGTATGGCGCGGCCTTGTCTATGGGAACCGCAGAGAAGAGGGTGCCCTTGGGCGCCACTTCCTCGTAGGGTGTGCCGCCGAAACCCAGATAGGAGGCTCCCAGGTTCTCCAGCTTGAGCGAATCGCGCTCGGGGTCCACGAGCCAGGCGGCTATCATCGTGTCCCAGGGCGCGCAGAGTATGGGCGCGCCCCAGTTTTCCATGATATGTATGTCGAATTTCAGGTTCTGGCCGACGACTACGAGGTCCGAACGGGCCAGAAGCGGCGCCAGTATCCGTCTGGCCGCTTCAACAGGCATGCAGACCGCGTCAGGCGACGATAGCGGCACGAAGCAGGCTTCATCCGTAGAGACGGCCAGAGAGAACCCGACCGGCAACGCGCGCATCTCGTCTAAGGAATCGGTTTCGCAGTCGAAGGCGAAGGTGCCAGCCGCTATGGCCCGATCCACCCAGCGCCTGAGGGCGGTCTCGTCCAGGACGATCTCGAAGGCGCCTTGCTTGGAGAAGGTTTCCGGCACCGAGGGCGGGAGGGGCGGCGGGGCAAGAGGGGCGGGCGTTTGCGTCAGAATGGCTGAGCCTGCCTTGCCGGAATCCGAGCTACCGGGGCTTACGCTGGCCTCGCTGGTACCGGCGGACAAGGGCCCGTGTTCCGCCACGGCGGCGAACAGGTCGCCGGGTTCTGGCGGCATGCCGTCTGCCACACGGCGCGTGGCGAGGCTGCGCATGCCTTCGCGCATGAACACCACGCTGGCCGCGTCTCGGTCTATTTTGCGCACGGCCAGTTCGTCGAAGGACGAAACGGAGAGCGGCGCGTCGTAGGCTAGGGTAACGAGTTGTCTGGACAGCATGGCGCTGTCTTTTCCCGTTTCGAGTTTTTTCCTTAATCCATCGGGCTTTACCTCGGACAGATGCTCCCAGATCGCGTCGAAGGTGCCATACTCCGCGAGTAGCTTGAGGGCTGTCTTGTCGCCGACGCCGGGCACGCCGGGTATGTTGTCCGACGCGTCGCCGGTTAGCGACAGGTAGTCCAGGATGCCTTCAGGCGGCACTCCCCATTCGGCCTCCACTTCGGCGGGGCCTATGATGACGAAGCCTTGGTCGCGGTCTGGCCTCAAGGCCCTGACCGAACCGCCTACCAGCTGGAGCAGATCCTTGTCGCTTGAGATAATGTAGCACTGCCGTCCCTCGGCCCGACAACGTGCCGCGACGGTGGCTATGAGGTCGTCTGCCTCGTAGCGGTCGGCTCGCAGGATAGGTACGCCGAGCAACTTGAGTATTTCCTCGACCATTGGAATCTGGGCATGCAGGTCTTCCGGCGTCTTCTGCCTGTTAGCCTTGTACAGGGCGTACATCTCATGGCGGAAGGTCGGCACGTTGGAGTCGAAGACCGCCGCGAAGGCCGAAGGCGAATAGCGGTCCCAGAGCTGGAAGAGGCTCCTGAAGAAGCCAAATGTCGCCGAGACGTTTTCGCCGCGGGGATTGCGGAGCGGCTTGGATATGAATGCAAAGTACGAGCGGTAGATGGTGCCGTACGCGTCGAGCAGGAAAATTGGTTCCATAGCTTGCAGAATACGCCTTGAAGCGTCCTCCGACAAGCCGGTTTTTGCGGGGAGAGGAGGCGTCTGTCAGCCTTTTATGTCCAGGGCCGTGGGTTCCGCCGCGGAAGCGTAGACGCTCTTGCGCTTGGCGTAGGGATTCTTGAGGCTAACCACCTCGTGGCGGAGCATTTCCATACGCTGCTTGAGCAGCGCGCGGTTCTCGGAGTTGCGTACGACCACCTCTTCCTTGAGCTTGGAGAGCGTAGAGCGCAGTTCGGCCACGCCATCGGGTTCGGACCCCGAATATACCGCCCGGTACATGTCCTCAAGCGGTTCTATTACCTTCTGAACGGCGAAAATCTCTGAAACTATGCCCTGTTCGAGGTCGACATGGGCCACGAGCGCGTCCACGTCGCCACTCTCGATGTCAGCGCGTTGATGCTCCAACACGTTCATGTAGGCGCTGAATTTTTCACGTTGCCGGACCAGGAGTTCCCGGAATCGTTTGAGAACGGCGACGCGTTCGCCTAGTTCTTCCTTGGAAAGCCTTCCATCCGGGGGCATGGAAAATCCTAACCGGCTATATTGACGCCTGAAGCACGGCGTTCGTCGACCATACCGACGGCTTTAGTGGCTGCGACGACCCAGGCAGAGGCCAGTTCCGCCAGCATGACGCGCACTGCCTTGACCCTAAGGGCATCCTTGGCGATGTTGGCCTCGGTCAGTTCGCGGTTGAAATACACATAGAGCGAAAAGAGGTCGCGAGCGATGTCGCCGCCCGCGTCGAAGTCGAGGCTAGCCATAAGTTCCGTTATGATGTCCTGAACTTTGCAGATGGCCTGGTTGACCTTCTCGATATTGGCCGGTTTCTTCTTGAGATCGGTCTCAAGATACTCGACGGCGCGATCGCATTGTTTTACGGCTTCTTCGTAGAGCATGACGACGAGCTGGCCCGGTCCGGCGGTCCGTACCCGAGTTTCTCTGTATGCAGCGAGTGGATTCTGGGTCATCTCGTTCTCCCCCTCCTCTGAGCTTCTTCTTTATCTATCGGAACGGGAATCCCGAGCTTTAGGGCTAAAATCATTCATCGCCAAGGGTGCCGGTATCATGCCAAGTTTCTATGATCCTGAACGCGTCATTGATACGCGCGCTCGTCTCCGTTGCCCGCTTCTGAGCCTCGGGGGCTGATCCGTGTTTGTCCGGATGGTGCTCCTTGAGGAGCCTTTTGTA
>CAZNCK010000056.1:0-4817 GCA_964571545.1 uncultured Treponemataceae bacterium
TATCAAGCCAGTACTTAGCCAGTTTGGCCGATGTGGTCGTCTTGCCGACGCCATTGACGCCGAGCAACATGATCACATTGAGACCGCCGGCCTCGGGTACTATCGCGATTGAGCGTGCGTAGCCAGAAAGCAGGTCTTTGAGCGCTCGCCTGGCGCCTTCGCCATTCCTAATCCCCGCCTTGGCGCAGACAATTTTGAGTTCCTCGACGACAGTCTCGGCGAGCGTGCCGCCCAGGTCGCCTTCGACCAAGAGATCGGCCAGCTCATCCCAATCGTCCTCGGCGACTATTTCCATTCCCAAGAGCTTGCGTATGCGATCGCCAAACCTCATCATGTCTCCTTTTGTATACCTTAGCGGGCAAAGCCGATGTACTGGACGAGTTTTACAATAGCATTGACGGCTAGCCCGGAAGAGGCGGCAACCGACGTCCAGAATACGGCCTGCGAGGCATAGTCTCCCGTCAACAAGAGCTTGCGGACCTCGGAATCTGAGCCTCCGGCGTCATTGTAGGCTTCCCCAGTTTGCTTGTACGTCTGGAACAGGCCTCCCGACAGCACCATGATCGGAAGCGACGCGACGAACCAGCCAAGTGATCGGTAGAACCCGCTCTTGCGCTTGTCAAAGCGGTTGTCGAACGTTAGTCCGTCGGAAACTGACAGTGGCACGAGAAGCTGATCTTCGAGGAGCTGGGGCCTAAGGACGAGCTGGACATCCTCGTAGCCAGGAAGGGATACGCGGGCGACGCGCGGATAGGCGACCCCTGGCAGATCCAGGGGCGCCAGGCCCACCTGCGCGCCGTCGATATGGACCGCCGCTCCCGGAGGAACGCTCGACAGCGTCACCCCCGCGGAGGGAATCTCCGCGAGCTTAAGCTTAATCAACGCGTCGAAACCCGGCTCTACGAGAAACGACGAGTCTGCTTTTTCGAAACCGTCTGCCTGAGCGCGGACTTCATGCAAGCCCGGTTCGAAGTACAGGATACTGGGCTCGCTCCAAGCGGTTCCATCAAGGTACACATTGGCTACCGCAGGCTCGACCCTAAATTCAACTCGCGCATACGGCCTGCCGAGAAGAGCTGTTGCCGCAGTCCTAACGAGCGAGGAGACCAGGTCTTCGAGCCCATCGGCAAAGGCATAATCGGTGGCCTTCCAGATGTCGCGGCCAAGCGCGGCGTCGTACAGCGCAAGCTCCACGGCCAGAAATGTTCCCTTGGGTTTGATACGGCCATACATGAGCAGGTCAAGCTTATTTTCATCGCAGACAGCCGAGGGTTCTTCGACGACGGGAAGCAGCGCGCCGCTGGCATGTTCAGCCCAGGGTACGAGGACCACCGGAACGGTGCTGACGGATGCGTCCACCGCGATTTCCCGATCTCCGCCCTCATGGCCTCCCGCCGCGTCCAGAGCCGTTGACAGCGCGGCTTCGGCCTTTGCGACCGCCGCGTCGGCGGTCAGAAGCTCGGCAACCTTCCTGGCCGGATCCCGAACAGACAAGGCCTTGAGGTCGCGCTGAGCCCGAGCCGTCGCCAAGGCCTTCCTTGCCGATTCCAGTCCGGCATCCTCCGCCTTGCGGAGCGCCATATCTTTTTCTTCTTGACCGGGATAGCGAAGCTTTACAAAGGATAATGCGGTCATGAGCTGCCGCGGAACCAGAACCGCGGCGTTGGAGTATTCTATCTCAAGGGAATCGGACCCAAGTTCTGCCCAGGCGATGACCACGGAGGTATCGGCAACCTGGGCATAGCCCGACGAGAGCGGTAACAGGACGAAGGAGAAGGCGATTAGAGCCGCCAGGACACGTGCGGAACGAACATGCCTTTCCTTCTGCACGTCAATCCTCGTCGTCGTCGCCGTCAGCCTGTACCGTTCCGCCCTTCCACTGGAAGTGGAGCCAGGAATCTATGAACGGATCGATATCGCCGTCCATCACGGCCTGGATGTTGCCTACGTTGAACTTGGTGCGATGGTCCTTGACCATGGTGTACGGCTGGAACACGTAGGAGCGGATCTGGGAGCCCCAAGCTATGTCTTTCTTGTCGCCCTGGTACTTCTCGTTTTCCTTGTCTTTTTCCATACGGTAGCGGTCGTAGAGCCGGCTCTTGAGGACCGACATTGCGAGGTCCTTGTTCTTGTGCTGGCTACGTTCATTCTGGCATTGCACCACGATGCCGGTGGCAAGGTGGGTGATGCGGACCGCGCTGTCCGTCTTGTTGACTTTCTGTCCGCCAGCGCCGCCTGCGCGGTAGGTGTCGATGCGTATCTCGTCTGGCTTTACCGTGACGTCGATGGTATCGTCGATGACAGGGAGGGCGAGGACTGATACGCACGAGCCGATGCACGCCCGATTCTCCGCGCAGGTGTCCGTATGCGTAGGCGCCGTCAATCTCGAGGGTAACGCTCTTGATGCCGCCTTCGGCCTCCAGCATGTCCACGACCTCATACGTGAAGCCACGGCGTTCGCACCAGCGCGTATACAGGCGTAGCAGCATGCCAGCCCAATCGCAGGCCTCGGTGCCGCCGGAACCGGCATGAATGGAAAGAAAAGCGCCGGTACGGTCAGCTTCGCCCGTCATCAATTCGAGGGTTACCGCCTTGTCGAAACGGGTGCGGATGTCCAGGAGCGAGGCACGGATTTCAGGTTCGAGGGAGCCGCCATCTTCGTCCATGGCCATAGTATAGATTTCGTCGAGGGCATCCATGGATCGCTTTATCTCTTCCCAGGTCTCGACGCGGTTGCGGAGTACCTTGAGCTCGCCCATGATGCGTTCGGAGCGTTTCTGGTCGTTCCAGAAACCAGGTTCGGAAGTCTGGGATTCCTTAGTCGCTATCTTAGAGCGTATCGTTGCGGCGTCAAAGACGCCCCCAGATTTCAAGGACTTCTTTTTTGAGCTGCGCTATCGGCGCGGCTAATTCTTCAAGCATGGTAGTCTCCCCTTGCGGACGTATTACGCTCTGTGAGGCGCTTTGGCAGGCACCTTTTCTGCAGATGCTTTTTCCGAAGGCGCGCGGACGATGACCCTCTTCCAGCGATTCTCTTTGAGTATCGAAATGGCGAGCCGCCCATCTACCGGATACTGGTAGATGCGGACCGTATCGTAGTAATCCGTCACCTTGTCGATATCGCGCTTGAGCGCGGCCACCTGCTTGTCGCTGGCGCGTACGCTCTCGAAACAGGCGCGCTGGACCTTCTCGAAGCCATATTGAGGAAGCAAACCATAGACGGCGGCTCTTGAATCCTCGCCTCCGAGGTCACAGACGACTGACACGAACATGGGCTCCATCGTATACGATGGTCTCCTACTGTGTCAAACGAGGCGACTCATTACATCTACCTACGAGTAGACCCAAGGCCTTGCGTTTTACGCGTTTTTAAGGCATTATCCGCATACGGCTACGGAATTCTACGTTTCACAAGGAACACTACCATGATCAATGTCAGCGACCTCAAACTCGGCTTCGGCGAGCGCATACTGTTCAAAGACGTCAATCTTAAATTCGTGCCGGGCAACTGCTACGGCATCATAGGCGCCAACGGCTCCGGCAAAACGACCTTCCTCAAGGTGCTCTCCGGCGAAATCGAACCTGACTTTGGCCAGATATCCTACCCGCCAAAGCTCCGTATGGCGGTACTCAAGCAGGATCACTTCGAGTTCGAGGATGAGCGCCTCGTGGATGTGGTCATCAGGGGATACGATAAGCTGTACTCCGTAATGAAGGAACGCGAGGCGATCTACGCCAAGGAAGACTTCAGCGAAGCCGACGGTATCCGCGCCAGCGAACTTGAAGGCGAGTTCGCCGAAATAGGCGGTTGGGAAGCGGAGGCGCAGGCCTCCACCATGCTCTCGGGACTCGGCGTGCCAGCGACCGAACACGAACGGCCTATGCGCGAAGTGACCGAGAGCCTCAAGGTGCGCACCCTCCTCGCCCAAGCGCTGTTCGGCAATCCCGACATACTGCTCCTCGATGAACCGACCAACGGCCTGGACCTGGACAGCATCACCTGGCTGGAAGACTTCCTCATGGACTTCCAGAACATCGTCATCGTCGTATCCCACGACCGCCACTTCCTCAATTCCGTCTGCACGCAGATCTGCGACATCGACTTTGGCTTCATCCGTCAGTATCCCGGAAACTACGACTTCTGGTACAAGGTGTCCAAGATGCTTCAGTCGCAGATGAAAGACGAGAAGAAGCGTCGCGAGGACAAGATCAAGGATCTCAAGGAATTCATCCAGCGCTTCGCGTCAAACGCCGCAAAGAGCCGCCAGGCCACCAGTCGACGCAAGGTGCTGGACAAGCTCGACGTCGAAGATATGCAGGCTACTAGCCGCCGGTTCCCGTGGGTCGGCTTCAAGCCAGACCGCGATCCGGGAAACAATGTCGTCGCCCTCCGCGGCGTTACCAAACTGGACGATGGAAAGCCCGTATTGTCAAACCTTGATTTGACGGTCAACAAGGGCGACAAGATCGCCTTCGTGGGCCGCGAACACCTGTCCAAGACTTCGTTTTTTAGGATACTGGCCGGCGAGGACAAGGACTACAAGGGCGACTGCACCTGGGGCCAGACGATGAGCAGCTCGTATTTTCCCAAGGAAAACGCCGCCCTCTTCGATTCCGACGATTCCATAGTCGAGTGGCTCCAGCGCTATACTTCGAGCGACGACGAGACCTACATCAGGTCATTCTTGGGACGCATGCTCTTTTCAGGCGACGAGGCGCTCAAGCCTGTCCGCGTGCTCTCGGGCGGCGAGAAAGTTCGCTGCCTCCTATCCAGGATGATGCTCCAGGCGGCCAATTGCCTGATACTCGACGAGCCG
>CAZNCK010000056.1:4827-13570 GCA_964571545.1 uncultured Treponemataceae bacterium
ACGGGCTTATGGAGTTTCCCGGCGTCGTGCTGTTCACCAGCCATGACCATGAGTTCGTCAACTCCGTAGCCAACCGCATCGTGGAATTCTGCCCTGGCGGCGTCATAGACCGCATGATGAAATTCGACGAGTACCTGGTCGACGACACCATAAAAGCCCTGAGAGACCAGTACTACCACGGCCACGTCATCGCCGAAATCTGAGCAGAGATACGATAAGACAACGAAGAGGATAAGAGAAAAAGAGACAGGAAAGAGAAGAATTGATTTTGGATTGTTCAGGCCCAAAAATTTTTTCTCTTTCTCTTTCTCTTTCTCTTTCTTACCTCTTTTCCTCTTATTCTCTTCGTTAATCTTCCCCAGTCTTCGTTAGTCTTCTTACGTAGATCAGCCGGCGCGGCGGATGAGGCGTTGGTAGAAGTCTACGCCTTTGGCCAGGGAGGCTACGGGGATGGCCTCGTTGACGGCGTGCATGCTGGCGCGCTCGGCCTTGGACAGCGTGAACGGCGAGAAACGGTATACACTGGTAGAAACGTCTGAATAGTGGCGCGCGTCGGTACCGCCGAGCACTATGTACGGCGCCATGATGGCTTCCGGATACACCTCCGCTATGGTCGCGACCAGCGCGTCGAAGCGCTCGCCGGACAACTCCGACACTGGGGAGGGCTCGCCCGGATGTAGCACTCGCAATTCCACGAGCGGATCGGCTATCGTGTTCCTGATGCGCGCCACGGCGGCTTCAACGCTGTCTTCTATGGCGAGGCGCACGTTAACGACGGCCTTGGCGACCGCCGGCAGTACGTTGGCGGCCTGCGAGCCTTCCAGCATGGTGACCACCGTTGTTGTGCGGCATATCGCGTTCAATTCGCCGCCTGAACTCCCGAAAACCCTGAGCAGCAACGGTTCGAACAGCCACAGGTTGGCGAATACAAGGCGCAGGCCAAACGAGGCGTGCGGGCCGAGTTGTTTGAACATGGCCCTGGTGGCGGACGGGAAACGCGCGGGAAAGGGTTTGCGCTCCAGGCGCACGATGGCTTGGGCAAGGCGCCATGCGGCGCCTCTGCGGGGAGGCGTCGAGGAGTGCCCGCCGGGGCTCTGCACCGACAATTCAAGGTCAGTAACGCCCTTCTCCGCGACGCCGACCATAGCCAGCGGTTTGGAGACGCCGGGGAAGACTCCCTCAACGATAGCGCCGCCTTCGTCGAGCACCAGCCCGGGTTTGATGCCTTTTTCAGTCAGGTAACGCACGATGGATGGAGTGCCGTCGCCGCCTGTCTCTTCGTTGTGGCCAAACGACAGGTATATATCACGCTCGGGAATAAAGCCGCTCTTGAGGAGCGTTTCAACGGCCTCGAAGGCGCACACGAGCGTGCACTTAGTGTCTATGCTGCCGCGTCCCCAGACCTTGCCGTCATGAAGGTCACCAGAGAAAGCAGGCCGTATCCATCCCTCGTCGTCGGCGGGCACCACATCGTAATGGGACATCAGTACCAGCGGTTCGCCGGGCTGTTTGCCCTTCCAGCGGTAGAGCATTGAGTGGCCGGCTATGATCGTCATATCCAAAGCGCGGTGCGATTCGGGATAGAGCGCGGGTAGTAGCTTCCTGAAAGCGTCGAATTCCCGGGGATCCCAGCCTTCTGGATCGCGACTAGAGACTGTCCTCTTCTGAATCAGGGTCGAGAGCCTCGACGCGGCTCCCGCGGCATCGACGATATCGACTTTTGCCGGGGTGACTGAAGCGACTGTGCCCGGCTTCATCGTGATGGTCCTGTAAAGCAATACGGCAACGACGAGAACCAGGAGACTCAGCACGAGTAGTGTCGAGGTCATAGCATCTTCCTTTTGTACATGATGCGTGCGACGCCTATCGAAACGAGGGCGCCGGCCGGTATGAGAATGCCGACGGGCAAGGTCGGAATGGCGACGAACAGGCCTATCATCAGCGCCAACGGCGCTATAGAGATTTTCCAGTTCCTGGAAATGAACACGACGCCCAGGGCGCCGAACAGCGCAGGTAGCAGGTTGGCGAACGCGGGCTTCAGGGCGGGCGACTCCAGAATGGGCAACAGGTACGACATGAGGAGCACGCCAGTTACGAGCACCACATTAGTCACCAGCGACGAAGCGCCTATCGCGAGCGTCGATATCACCTCGCCTTCCTTTGTTGACGGCTCTACGCCGGCCTGCTGCATGGCGGAGATGGCCGCCGGGACCTTGAGGTTACTCAGGTTGCCCGTTACGAATCCGAGGTAGGAACCGCCGGAGCCGAGCATGGGCGTGTAGGTTATCACCTCGATGATGGCTATCGGCCAGAATACCATCATCGTCGGGAGGAGCCCCGCCATGAGTTTGCCGAACGGTGGCCATACGTTATAATACAATGAAATCGCCAGCGGAACGCCCTGCGTGATGATGATCGCGGCTATCATCCAGATCCGGCCGTTGCGGTGAATCGTTTCATCATAGGTCTTGATGTTTTTCACAGACGCGTTCACAGCGAGCCTCCCTTGCCGGCCAGGCTGTACAGCGCGGCTACCGTCATGCCCGATATCATGCTCACCGGCATCGCGAAATTCTCTAGCTTGGTCAGGCCGGCCTTCTTGATGAGCAGCCCGAACAACGCCATAACGGCGGCCGACGACAGCAGCGTCAGTATCGAGACGAACCCGCCGACGAGAGAACTGCCAAGGAACGCTGAAATCAGGCCCATGAACATGGCGCTGATGAGCAGCCCTGCCCACGTGGTGTCCTTGAGCTGGGCCTTGTGGATGCCCGACTGTATGCGTTTGGCGAAGACCGCTATAAGTATCATCGCAAACACCGAACCGAGCGACATGGCCCAGGCTATGGCGGAGAACACTGTGGGGTCGGTTATCGAATTCTTTATCGAGGTGCCGAAGGCCTGGGCGGCCGTCTCGGCGGCGGGCAATTCGTAGGTTATCGCGCCGACCACGCTCAGGCGTATCCAGGGCAGCGGCAAGCCGAGCGCGCCTGCGAGCGTCAACACGGCCAGCAGTATCGCTATGGACGGCACTACCGAAAAGACGCTCGAACCGACGAGGGTCTTCTTCATCGTCGCAGCGGAAAGGCCGAGGCGCTGGCCTTCCTTCCAGGCGTTCACCATGAAAACCAGGCTCTGAACAGTCACGAAAAGCGCTATGAAGGCGCCGAGCGTGAACATGAACGGGCTATTGCGGATATCTTCCATGCGGAGGTCTCCTTTACATAATGCAACGAATTGATAATCGAAGCTAGGATTAGAACCCTCGCCGGGTACCGCTGTCAATGAAAATCGGGCTAGGGTTTTTACTCGGGCCATCCGCATGTGGTATACTTGACGGGAAAGTTCGACCACCAAGGAGCTACCATGGCACGCTTTCACCTACGCCTCCTCCAAGCCGCCCTGCTGAGCGTCCTGGTTCTCGTTGCTCCCTGTGCGTTCGGTCAAGCAGTACCAGAGATAGCCCTCTGGGCCGGATTCTCCAGGGCGACAGGAAAGAATATCGGCGTATTCGATGCCTCGAGCCTGTCAGGATTGCGCCTTGACAGGACGATGACGGATGCGATGCCAGTGCTCTTCTATGTATGGTCGAGTGCACGGGATCCTTCTGGAGAAGGCCTCGTTCTGGCGGCCGCATTCCAGAAAGCCATACCAGGTGCCGCCATCTTCGCCGTCAGCGCAGATCCTGTCGCCAGGACAAGAAGCATCATCGCCAAGGCAGGGTTTGAAAGCAGCAATGCTGTCAGCGATGCACAGAACCTGATCAGGGCGCTCGGAGGCCCGTCGGCGCCAGCATGGATCTTCGTGGCGCCAGGAGGCGAAATCGTGGCCTACAGGCTCGGGCGCTTGGACTCGGGGCTCGACGGCATCAAGGCGCTCTTTGCGGCGTATACTCCAAAGCCCGTTGCCGACTACAAATCCGGCACAACTGAATGGTCAACCGGCCCCGGCACGCCTCTGCCTGAGACGATGCCGACGGCTTCCGGCCTTGTTGCGCTCAACGCCGGAGTCGCGGACTCCAGCTTTGCGCAGGCTATCGAGCTGGAAATTTTGGCCGAACTCAACCTTGCTCGTACCCAGCCCAAACGGTATGCGCAACTACTGCGAGAATACAGGAAATTCATCCGCGGCACATATTTTGAACGCCCGGGAGAAGTCACCGTCGTGCTCAACGAGGGCGTGAAGGCCGTCGATGAGGCTATAGCTTTTCTTGAACGGCAGAAACCCGTCTCGCCCCTTTCACTTTCAAAAGGACTCAGCCTCGCGGCCATGGATCACGCTAAAGATCAGGGCTCGACCGGGCAAACCGGTCATTCAGGTTCCGACCGCAGCACGATGGGCCAGCGCGTAGAACGTTATGGCGCATGGCAAAAGACAGCGGGCGAGAATATAGCGTATGGCGCCGAATCGGCCCGGGATGTGGTGATACAATTGATCGTCGACGATGGCGTCGTGTCCCGGGGGCACCGCACGAACATCTTCAATGCCGAGTTCTTGGTCGTCGGGATAGCCTTCGGCAAGCACCCCGGGTACCGAACCATCTGCGTGCAGGATTTTGCCGGTGGCTACACGGAACGCTGAAAAGCCTGAGTCGTTGCCATGGCACGATTCCACGCAGACAGGATTCGCTCTATACGCCCGTCCATATCCCCGTTTATCGCCATACGCGACGGATCAGACAGCTTCCAGGCTACCGATTCCTCGATGCCGCGCGCAAGCGGTATTGTTGTTTTAAAATCGGGTACCAGGCGCTTGAGCTTGGCGCAATCGTAGAGTGAACTATACGCTTTGTCTCCCAGCAGCCGTTCTCCCATAGCCGCGTCCACCGACGCTATGAATTCCGCGGGAATATGGACTATCAGCGGCTCCACGCCTAAAGCGTCGGCTACAATGCAATGGATAGCGTCCCAGGTATGTACATCGTCGCCCGCTATAGTGAAGGCCTCTCCTATCGCCTCGGGCCGACCAAGGAGTCCGAGCAGGCCGATCGCGAAATCGCGCGCGTGCGTAAGGGTCCAGAGAGATTGTCCGTCTCCGGGAACGATAATCTCCTTGCCCTCGAGCATCCTTGAAGCTACGGTGAAGTCCGAGGAGACGAAGGCGCTGGGAATCCAGGTGTGGCCGTAGGTATGAGAAGGCCGCACAATGGTTACTGGAAAGCCTTGGCCATGGAACGCGCCCATGAAGAGATGCTCGCAGGCTATCTTATCCCTTGCATAGGGCCAGAACGGATTGCTCAGAGGCGTACGTTCGTCTATGACGTGGCTACGGGGCGGTTTTTCATACACGGAAGCGCTGGAGATAAAGACATACTGCCCCGTTCTGCCGGAAAAAGAACGGATAGCCTCGATGGCCCGTTCGGGTTGATAACACAGGAAATCGACGACAGCGTCAAAGTTCATACCGCGCGTCGCGTCCGCCACAGAACCAGGATCAGCCGCATCGGCTATGAGCGCCGTAGCGCCGGCCGAGGCACTGCGGTTGCCGCGCGTCAATATGAAAACCTCGAGGCCGCATGCTATAGCGGCATCCGCGAATTCTGATGAAATATTGCCGGTCCCGCCGATGATGAGTACGCGCATGTTCAGCCTCCGCCAGTTCAGTATAATTGACAATTGCTGATATATCAGCTTAACATCAGACTATGAACAACGATTCGACCCTGGCAACCGCGGTGACTGCAATGGGGGATGGATTCGGCGCCGATTACAGGATGCCGCCACTTCGAGAGCAGGTCTATGGTTATCTGAAACGCAGGCTCAATGACGGCAAACTCAAACCCGGGGCCTTCCTGGACCTGAACGCTCTGGGCGCGGATCTCGGCCTTTCTCGGACTCCGCTACGCGATGCCCTGTTGCGGCTTGAGGCCGAGGGTTTCGTTACCATCCACGCGCGACGCGGCGTAGTCGTCAACGCACTGGACATTAGCGCAATACGCAACTCGTACCAACTCCTGGGCGCGCTCGAAGCGTCGGCAATCAAGGAAGCAGCCGTTAGGTTTTCTACAGAGGATGCCGAGCGTATGCTGGCTCTCAACGAGCGTATGCGCGCTTCGCTTTTCCTCAACGACTTTGACGATTACTATGAGGCAAATCTGGCCTTCCATGACGTATACCTGTCCATGAGCTCCAACGCTGAGCTCAAGCGCATGGTCAAGATCCTGAAAGAACGCCTCTACGACTTTCCACGGCTGGAAGGTTATCTGAGCCAGTGGGAACAGGCGAGCATAGAGGAGCATGACGAACTGGCAAGGCGCCTACTCTCGGCTAGCTATGAAAACGCGGCTACTTTCGCCAGGGACGTCCACTGGTCTTTTGAGGTCCAGGAACGCTTCATCATGGCGTATTACTTCGCGCGCGAAGCCGCACTGGGTTTTACGACATGAGTTATTCATCTATATGTGTATATTATAATACTTTCTATCTCGATAAAATCCCTTGCACCGCTATGAGTATTATATTTAATACATTTCGATGTCTATTATGTCTTAAGGAGGCGATCGATGACAGAACGTATTGCTAGGCTTCGCTCGCAGAGCATGAACACAAAACCCCGCGTCGACGCGGAACGGGCGTTGATAATAACCGCGGCCTATCAGGGCATGGCGCCGGCGCTACCCGCGTCCATCCAACGCGCGATGGCCTTCAAGGCTATCTGCGAACGCAAGACCGTCTATATAGGCAGCGAAGACCTAATCGTAGGCGAACGCGGAAGCGGTCCTAAGATCACCTCGACCTTTCCCGAGCTGACATGCCACAGCGTCGAAGATCTCCAGACGCTGCGTTCCAGGCCCATGACCAGCTACGACGTAGACGATAAAACTATAGAAGCGTACCGAACAATAGTCATTCCGTACTGGCGCGGTAAATGCGTGCGTGACCGGGCATTCTCAACCATGCCCGCGGAATGGCTGGCTCTCTACGAGGCTGGCGTCTTTACAGAATTCATGGAGCAACGCGCCGCGGGGCACACCGCTCTGGATGGACTCCTCTACCGCAAGGGACTGCGCGCCATCAAGGCCGACGCCGCCGCCTCAAGAGTCCGCGTCGAAAACGACGATCCGCGTCGGGACGAAAAGCTAGCCGAACTAGACGCTATGTCCGTGGCCTGCGATGCCGCCATCACGCTCGCGGCGCGCCACGCCGAGAAGGCGGCAGCTATGGCAAAATCCGAGACGAACCATGAACGGGCGGTCGAACTGCTCGAAATTGCCGAAGTATGCCGACGAGTGCCGGCTGAAGCGCCGCGGACCTTCCATGAAGCGCTGCAGGCGTATTGGTTCGTACACCTGGGCACGGTCACCGAACTGAATGGCTGGGACGCGATGAGCCCCGGCCACCTTGATCAGCACCTTGCGCCCTTCTACGAGCGCGACATCGCCGAGGGCCGCCTGACCAGAGAAGGCGCCAGGGAACTCTTGTCGGCATTCTGGATCAAGGTTAACAATACGCCGGCGCCGCCCAAAGTAGGCGTCACGGCGGCTGAGTCTGGCACATACAACGACTTTACCAACATCAACCTCGGCGGGCTCACGGCAGACGGCCGCGACGGCTCCAGCGAGGTTACCTTGATAGCGCTCGAGGTGTTGGAAGAATTGCGACTCCTCCAGCCCCAGGCCAACCTACAGGTAGCCTCCTGCACTCCCGACCGCGTGCTTGAGGCGGCCAGCCGCGTGGTGCGCGAAGGCATGGGCTACCCGTCGCTGTTCAACGCCGACGAGGTGACGCTGTCTCAGGTCGCCGCGGGCAAGAGCCTACGCGACGCACGGGAAGGCGGCACGAGCGGCTGCGTCGAAACCGGCTGCTTCGGCAAGGAAGCCTACATACTGCACGGCTACCTCAACGGCCCCAAACTGCTGGAACTGGCGCTTAACGATGGCGTAGACGCAATGACGGAAAAACTCATCGGAGTGCGCACCGGCAAGCCGGAAGACTTCACGTCTCTGGACGAGTTGTTCACGGCCTGGGAAAAGCAACTTGCCTACGCGCTAGACTGGAAAGTACGTATCGACGGCTACCTGGATGATCTTTACGGAGCGACGACGCCGGCGCCGTTCCTGTCACTGTACATCGCCGATTGCGTCGGGCGCGGCCTTGACTACTACCGCGGCGGCGCGCGCTACAATACTGACTACATCCAGTGCACGGGGCTCGGCACCGTCACCGATTCGCTCTCTGTTATCGCCACGCACGTCTTCGGCTCTAAAAAGGCAACCATTGGCGAACTCAGGACTGCCCTATCGGTAAACTGGGAAGGCCACGACCTGCTGCGGGCGCTTGCTAAGCACAAGACGCCGCTGTTCGGCAACGATGACGACTTGGCCGACGACCTAGCCAAACGCGTATTCGAGGCCTTCATAAGCGCTGTCGAGGGCGGCGAGACGCCTCGCCTGGCCAAGCGCGGGGCGCGCTATAGGGCAAATTTCCTGTCCACTACCTGCCATGTGTATTTCGGCGGCAAGACGGGCGCCTCGCCTGATGGCCGCAAGGCGACTGAACCGCTATCGGACGGCACGAGCCCGTCTCACGGCGCCGACAAGGCCGGTCCCACCGCCGTCATGAACAGCCTGGGCAAACTCGACCAGGCCAGGACAGGCGGCACACTGCTCAACCAGCGCTTCTCTCCGAGCGCGCTGGCGGGAGACGCTGGCCCCAAAAAGCTGTCGGCGCTAGTACGGGGGTACTTCAAGCAAGGCGGACACCACGTGCAGTTCAACGTCGTTGACGAGGCTACGCTTCGCGCT
>CAZNCK010000056.1:13580-18736 GCA_964571545.1 uncultured Treponemataceae bacterium
CGCGCTGCCAGGAAACAGCCTGGTGAATACAAGAGCCTACTCGTGCGGGTAGCCGGATATTCAGATTATTTCGTCGACCTCGACGAGCGCCACCAGGATGAGATTATCTCAAGGACGGCGCACGGAGTGGTCTGACAGGAGCCTATCCGGGTACCAGCGCGGTATGGGATAGGTCAACGCGGCAGCGACGCGATGATGTCCGCGGCCTTGCTCCAGACCAACGCGGCCCGGGCAAGCGTTGCGGACTCCGCGCCGTCGCTTTTTTTTGCGGCGGCGGTCAGCCGAGAGGCTATGCCCTTGACTATCCTAACAATCGAATCAGCATCCGCGGAGGCCAGGGTATCGAGGCCCGAGCGCGGATAGGGATTCGGCGCGCTCAGACCCGTAACTCGATAGACAAGTCCCGAGAACTGGCCATCGGCCGCCTTGAGTTTTTCGTCATACTCGCGGCGGCCCGACGGTGAATAGCGTAGGAATGCGTGCTCGCGCAACAAACGGACAATGGCGCCCGTCTCTGCCGCCACCTCGCTTCTGGTCATACTTCGATACCAGTTCGCCGCGCCGGCTAACGAGCCGGCGACGACGCGTTAGCCGGCGACGACGCGGACAAAGCGCTTCTTGCCGGCGCGCAACACCAGTTCCCCGTCGGCGTCCAATCTGTCGGAACCCACCGCCGCCTTTTCATCGTTCCACACGACATCTCCCACTACGGCGCCGCCTTGCTGCACCAGGCGCCTGGCCTCGCTCTTGCTCGGAGCCAGCCCCGCGTCGACGAATAGGTCCAGTACCGGATAACCCGCTTCGAACCGGGCGCGAGCCAGGTTTGAGGTAGGCATGGCCGACTTGTCGCCGCCGCCGCCAAACGCGGCCCGCGCACCAGAGAGCGCCTTGTCGGCTTCGTCCTTGCCATGAATGACGGCCGTGATTTCCCACGCCAACCGCTGCTTTGCGGCGTTGATGTCGCAACCGGTAGCGGCCAACGCTCGGCACTCGTCCGCGGGCAGGAACGTGAACATGAGTAGAAACTTGAGTACGTCGGCATCCGCGACATTGCGCCAGTACTGGAAGAACTCGTACGGACTGGTCATAGTCGGATCGAGGAACAGCGCCCCCTTCTCTGTCTTGCCCATCTTCTTGCCATCGCTGGTCATAACGAGCGGGAACGTCAGGCCAAACGCCTCGGCGCCTTCAACGCGGCGTATCAGCTCCATGCCCGCGACGATGTTGCCCCACTGGTCGTCCCCGCCTATCTGAAGCCGGCAATCGTGGCGCTTGTAGAGCTGCAGAAAGTCGAAGCTCTGCAGAAGCTGATAGTTAAATTCGATAAATGACAGTCCGGTCTCCAGCCTCGTTTTGTACGCGTCGAAGGTGAGCATGCGGTTGACCGAAAAATGCCTGCCTATGTCGCGAAGAAACTCTATGTAGTTGAGGTCAGCCAGCCAGTCCTTGTTATTTGAAGCGAAACTGGTCTTGCCGTCAAAGCCTACGAAACGGTCCAACTGCTTACGAAACAGCTCCGCGTTGGCGTCGATAGCCTCGTAGGAGATCATCTTGCGTGTCTCGCTCCTGCCCGACGGGTCGCCGATACGAGCCGTGCCGCCCCCCAGGAGCGCTATGCCCACATTGCCAGCGTCCCGCAAGTGCCTGAGCGCGAAGAACGGCACCATGTGCCCGATGTGCAGCGAAGGGCCGGTGGGATCGCAGCCGACGTAGAAGGTTACCGGGCCGGAGTCCATCAGGGCAGATAGCCCCTCAAAATCGGTGCATTGCTGCACGAAGCCGCGTTCCTTCAGTGTCTCTAAAGCGGGATTCATACCGTTCCTCCATTAAAACTCATGTTTCTTGCCCGCCGATTATAGCCATTGCCCCGAACCAGCGACAAGGGCTTGTAATACAAAGAATTTTAGCACCGAGCCACAGAGAAGGCGAGTAAAAAAAACCTGGGTGCCCTTTCCTACGTCTTATGTTTTTTTTCTGACTCTTCCTCATCGTCTCCGCGGCTCTTCTGTACACAAATTTTCTGGTGCGGCCGCTTCGGGCTTGCGCGTTGTGGGTATCGCGGATAGCATCAATGGAAGGCGCTCGGGCGGAGCGCTGGAGGGATATATGGCGACCAGGATAGAACGACTCGCCTCATTGTTGCGGGACGCTCCCGGAGCAGTATTCGTACAGCCGCATGACGTTCCTGATCCCGACGCCATAGCGTCCGCCTTCGGGTTGCACTATCTATTGTCGCGTTTCAACATTGAGTCGAGGGTCATCTACGGACGCGAATACGAAAAGATAGACGCGCAGCGCATGGTTGAACTGTTGGGCATTGAACTGTCCCTTGCTTCCGACGTCACGTCAATCGATACCGAGGACTGGCTCGTCATCGTAGACGGACAGAAGGGCAATGCCAACATTGTCGATCTTCGCTGCGTCGAAGTGGCGGCGATAGATCATCATGAACTTCGAACCGACGCCTCATACCGCTACTCGGATATACGACCGGAGGTGGGGTCGTGCTCTTCTATCATTGCCGACTACTTCTTTGAAGCCGGTGAGGCACCGCCGCGACTGGTGGCCACGGCCTTGATGTACGGCATTTTCGTTGATACGGACAACATGACGCGTAGCGTTTCAGCACTTGACGCCCGGATGTTCTACCGCTTGCATGAGCATGTCGACGCGGACCTTATCCGGCGGCTTCGTTGTAGCCAGATAACCCGGAGCGATTTAGCCGTGTATGCGGAAGCCTTCCGGACCGTTGAAATCTACGGAAAGCTAGGATTCCTGAGACTCACGGACGCCGACGACTCGCTCGTAGGTTCCGCCAACGACATCCTGCTGTCGCTCGACGAGGTGGACGTCTCCATAGCGTTTTCGGTGCGGAGCGACGGAGTCAAGCTCTCGGTACGGAGCATCATCGATGCTATCCGGGCGGACGATCTGGCCCGGGTCGTGGTATACGGGCTAGGCTTCGGCGGCGGGCACACGCACATGGCAGGCGGATTCATGCCGGCCAGCGCGCTGCCGCAGGGCCGATCCATCGATACGCTTATCAAGCACCGCGCGATATCGTACCTGGAGAGCCTGGGCTACTGAGAGGCACCCTTGGCTGCCCTCTTGGCTTGGGCCGCGCCGTCAAGCCACAACGCGCCCATGATGATGGCCGCGCCGAGAAAAAACGCGGGTTTTAGCCGTTCTCCGATCAGCGCGCCGAAACCGACAGCGAATATGGTTTCAAGGTAGAAAATCCTAGACCCGCGGGCGGCGCTCACATATTTGTAGGCCCAGGTCATCAGAATCTGCGCCGCGAATACGACAAGGCCCAGCAGCACAGACAGGAGTATCGGTACCAGGGTCAGTCTGGCCGGTAGACCGCCAGAACCCAGGGCCAGGGCCGCCGCGACCGGCAAACCGAACATGCAGGCGGAAAGGTACAACGATACGGGGTCCTCGGTGGTCCTGGCGCGCTTCAGGTGGTTTACTGCCATGCCGGCGAGCATCGCGGCTACCAGAGCCAGGCCATCGCCGAGCAACGAATAACCAGCCCCGTCATTCAGTATGACAACGGAGCCCACGGTACACAGGGCAAGCGCGGGAATAGCGGTGGGCAATAATTTTGAACCGAAGAATAGGCTGCCGAATAGCGCCACGAAGATTGGATAGGTGTTGGAAACCATTGTGGAACGGCCGCCGCTCGTCCAGGCTATGGCCAGATAGGTACAGGTCATCGACACCGAACCGTACAGGCCACGAAGCAGCCAGTCCTTCTTGTTGACGATTTTGAAACCCCGCCCGGAGAACCTGAGCCAGGCTATGGCGGCCGCTCCGCCGACGGCGAAGCGTATAGTCGATACGAAGGAGCCGGACAACGAATTGGACGCTATCCTGACGAGGGTCGTAGTCATCGCGAAGAGTAACGACGCTAGAATCATTGCCAGCAGGCCGTTGCGTTCTTGTTTGAGCATGAAACCGAGCATGCCACGCGGCGAGGCCGACGTGCAAGCGATGACGCCCAGTAGCCAGCGCTAGCTGCCGCGCTTGACCCGGCCCTTGAGCACCAGGACGGCTTCCAAGACGGCGCCGCCTATGGAGCGCGCCTTATCGGAGACCGTCGCGCAGCTTTCCACCAATGCTCGTGGATCAACGTCGGCGATTTTCATACCCGCCGGCACTTCAAGGCCCGGCCTGATGACACCGCGCACGATGCCGTCGATGCTTGAGGTAACGGTGACGAGGCCGCCCTCTCCCCGTAGCGCTATGACGGGGTCGCCGGCCCTCACCATATCGCCAATCGAGGCTACCTGTTCAACGACGCCCGCGACCGGCGCCTTAATGACGCGCTCTCCGCGCAGGCCGCCTATCTCGCCGGGAACGCCGGTATCCGGGGCGGCGCTTCCAGCCAACATCACGCGCCCCAGGTCATGGCCGCGCTGAGTCTCGATGACCGCGTCCACATCGCCGCCAGCCTCGAAGCCAGGCCCCAGGCCGATGACGGCGGGCGCCATGCCTCGCCGCACGCCGGTATTGCGCTTGCAAATAGTGGCATCCACCAGCGCGTAGGGAGCCAGCGCGGCCACGAATCTGCAATCCGGATCGACCAGGATAGGTACGACGCCCTCCGCGAGGGCAGCCCTGGCCTCGCCAAGACCGGCGACACGCCTGGCCATCACGCCTTCAACCCGCGCCTCGCCGTCGTACACGGCCTCGGACAGGGAAACGGTACGGCGGATGGCCGTGGGCCGCTCGATTTCAAGCGCGACCACACGGAAACCGGCAGCCCTGAGCCGCAGGATGGTGCCGGTCGCTATGTCGCCCGCGCCTCGTACCACAACAAGGTCTCCGTCACGGCCCGAAAGCGGCGCGGAATCCCGACCCGAAAGCGCCGCCATTATCTCGGCCACCACGGAGACGGCAATCTCCTCGGGGGTTTCAGCGCCTAGATCCAGACCTATCGGCGCCCGGAGCCGCGCTAGTTGTTCCTCAGGAATTCCGTCGGCACGCAATCGTTCCAGCAGGATGCGCACCTTGCGGCGGGAACCGAGCACGCCCAGGTAGCGGCAGTTTTTACCTATATAATAGCGGACAGCCTGCTCGTCGCTGGCGTGCGCGGAGGTGGCGATCACAACGATGGTACTGCTGTCGACCGGCGCGGCCGCGAGCGCCTT
>CAZNCK010000056.1:18746-22962 GCA_964571545.1 uncultured Treponemataceae bacterium
TGTCGTCGTCGACGTACAATTCCCGCGCCATGGGCAGGTGTTCGGCGGTAGCATAGCCGGGCCGGTGGTCAACGATGGCGATGCGGTAACCCACGGCCGCCGCGGCTCTGGCAATGTGAAGGCCGACGTGGCCGCCGCCGACGATGATGAGCCGAGGCTTACCCCCGAACACCTCAACGAACACCTTCATGGCGCCGCCGCAGACCATGGGCAGATTGACGACGCCCGGACCTGAACCCAAAGCGCTGTCCAGAGAGTAGTCAAGGACTACTGAACGGTCAAAATCTATGGCCTTTCGCGCTTCCTCGATGACCCTGGATTCTACGACTCCGCCGCCTATGGTACCGAGGGTCAAACCATCATGCATCACCAGCATCTTGGCCTTGCCGCGCGGTGTTGATCCTGAAGATTCTATGATGGTCGCGATGGCAAAGGGGATATTCTGGTCCGCAAGCTCGGTGGCTTTCTTGAAAATTTCCATGTCGCTTCCTCTCCGTCACTAGTTTTTTGAAGTCCAGGCCGCCATGGCCGCTTCGTTCCATCAATTCAGAGGCGTTGCATCAAGACAGGTATCCTGCGGGTCGGATCAAGATTACGCAAGGAGGCCAACGCGACCAGATCGGCAGAGCCGCAATCCAGCACGGCTCTGGCGCTTGTCAGCGCCGTGTCATAGTCAGTTAGGTCGAGCTTGTTGAGCACGAACACCCTAAGCGCCCCAGCCGGAGTTCCTTTGAAGCAACCCGCTTCGTTCGAGGCCAGCGCCGCAAGGTGATGGGGTTCAATAATTGACCCCATTGCGAGGCCCGCCGCGCGCGCGACCAGTTCCGGCCTGAATGCGATAGCGTCGTCGAGGGGCCGCCCCAGGCAATCGAGGCCTATGACGGCGATGACGACCCGCGATGAAGCGGGAATTACCGGTTCGTGGTCCGCGGGCGCTTTCAGCGGCAGATGCCTGGCCCCGTCAGCCTCTACGAGAATCAGGCTCCAGCCTGTCGCGGCGTCTATCAGGGCGGGATCAATGCCCTTGAGTTTGCCGGAATCGACGCCAGAGGCAAGCACGCAGACAAATCCCTCTTCATGGCGGCGCCCGGCGGACGATACGGTCTCGTTGGGCAAGGGCAAGACGCGTGTCACAGGCGAGGAGAAGCTGGCAATCGGGTTGGTCGACGGAGCCCAGGCCTCGTCGAGCCTGAACGCGTCGAAAGCGCGACCTTCGTCTAGCGGGTCGTAGATGCGCGTCGTGGTCGTAACCAGAACCTGAAATCCGCTCTCGGCCGCGTCGGAGGCAAGCGCGAAGAGCAGGCTTGTCTTTCCTCCGCCGCCGACGATGGAAACGACCAAAGGCTTGTCGCCAGCCGCCAGACCTGAAGCCAGCAGATCGAGGCTCCTCATCTCCCCGGCTGCTTTACCAGATGGGCGGCAAGCTGTTTTGCGTCAGTCTTTGACGCGCGTGCCAGCGTCGCGCGGCCCAGAAACCCCTGCTGAAACAGGGTGCAGCGGTTTCGGCCGCCGGCCTTTGACGCATAGAGCGCCTTATCCGCATCGTCGAGCAGTTGCTTCGGCGTCGAACGATGGTCGAGCATGCAGAGGCCGACGCTGACGGTAATCTGCAGAGTCTCTCCGCCATATTCGATATGCATAGTCTCGATGCATTCCCTGATTCGTTCCGCGATGTCCAGCGCGCCGCGCACATCGCAGTCCACGGCCAGCACGCAGAATTCCTCGCCGCCGAATCGGGCTACGGCATCGCCGGTGCGCATGGCCTTCTTGAGCTCGGCGGCGAGCGACTCGAGCGCCCCGTCGCCGGCCATGTGCCCGTATTGGTCGTTGAAGCGCTTAAAGTGGTCCACATCGAGCATCAGGACCGCGGCCTCGGAGCCGTTGCGCTCACACCGCGCCATTTCCTCCTCCAGCCTGTGCATGAAGAATTCGTGGTTGTATAGGCCGGTTTTGGCATCGGTTATGGAGCTGTAATGGTGCAATCCGTTCTGTATGCCTACCGCGAGGAACCTAATCAGCCGGTCGACATACATCCGTTCCAGATCGGAATACTCGTTGCCGAGTACAGTGCGCCCGAGCACGACAAGTCCGTACAGGCCGCTTATGCCGCGTAGCGGAAAAACCAGTTCAGGCGCATACGCTTCGAGCCCCGGTATGACCCCGGTTTCCTTGATGATGGTCTCATAGCGCTCGGAAAAGGGCTTGGTGAGGAAGTACTGCTTGAGCTTCCTGTAGGACTCCACCGGTATCGTCTCGTCGCTGGGCTTCAGGTTGCGGTAGCAGAACTGACTGAGTCTGAGACCCCGCGGCGGCTCTATGACAAAGCCAAGAAATTCCGGGATGAACCGCTCGAGTAGCTTGTCTATGGTGAAGTCGAGCATTGACGGTATCGTCGGCAGGGCGACGAGGACGGCGGCGTCGGAGACTAGCCGGTCCAGTTCCCGGTTCTCCCTGCGGAGCGATTCCAGGTTCTCCAGCGCGCCAGACTGGCTGAGCTGCCGGTATTGAGAAAGTATGTCCGCTGTCTGGACGGGCCTGAACTCTGAATCATTCGTCACAGCTCGATAATAAACCATACCAAGCCACTATGTCAGCGGAATTCTTTTCAAGGTCTTGACATTTATATTGCACACAACTATGTTGTATACATCTTTATAACGGGAGCAAAACCATGAACGATTCCATATTCGGATTGAAGGCCAAAGCCAATGACGGTTCTGAAGTAGACCTGAGCGTGTACAAGGGCAAAGTGCTTCTTGTCGTCAACACGGCCAGCAAGTGCGGCTTCACGCCCCAGTACGCGGGACTGGAGGCGCTCTACAAGAAATACGCGGACAAGGGACTCGTGGTGCTGGGCTTTCCCTGCGACCAGTTTGCCCACCAGGAACCCGCCGGGGATACCGAAATTGCCACCTTCTGCCGCCGCGACTTCGGCGTCACCTTTCCGCTGATGTCCAAGATCGACGTAAACGGCAAGGACGCCCACCCCGTGTTCGTCCAGCTCAGAAAGCAGGCTCCTGGCGCCATAGGCGATTCCATCAAGTGGAATTTTACCAAATTTCTCGTGTCCAGAGACGGTAGTTCGGTGAAGCGCTTTGCCCCCACCTTCGAGCCGGCCAACATGGAGCAGGACATAGTCAAGGTTCTCGGTTCGTGAGCAGTCCGGAACTGCTCCTGTCCAACCAGCTATGTTTTCTGGTGCACCGGCTGGACAGGGAGATTTCTACACGGTACCGGCCGCTGCTCGGAGAACTGGGACTCACCTACCCCCAGTACCTGGCCATGCTGGCCCTCTGGGAACACGGCGAGCTGACCGTAGGTGAACTGTGCGGGCTCCTCTATCTGGATACCGGTACGGTTTCGCCGCTGCTCAAGCGGCTGGAATCAGGTGGCCTCGTGGTGCGCCAGCGCAGGCCGGACGACGAGCGTTCTGTGACCATAACACTGAGTGAGGCCGGCAAGGAGCTGGAGCAGAAGGCAGCGCGCGTACCCGGTGCGATGGCCTCCTGCCTGCTGGCTGACGCAGGCGAATATCACTCCCTCAAGGCAACACTTTCTGCGCTGATAGCCAGGCTGGAAAGCTCTTCCTGCGCACGGGAATGATCAGAGCCTGAAGTCCAGACCTCAGGCTCTGGCCTTGGCTACTGCCTGCTCCACCAGCACCACCGAACGGGCAATGATCTTGTCGCACACGGCAGCGCCTAGTCCGCGCGCTTTTACCTCGGCGCGGCCTGCCTCGGTGCTAATGTCTACGCCAAGGAGGCCTCTGCAGTCGCTGCGGCCAAATTCCGCCTCTAAAGTAGCGACGAAGTCGGCCACTATCGCGTAACAGCGCTCCTTCGTGGCAAGGTCAGCGCCGGAATCGTTGCCCAGGGCCGCTCCTAGAGCCAGAGCCCCGCCGGACACGGCGCCGCACAGCAGTTGCCTGCGACCCAGCCCCGCGCCCATGCAGGTGGTGAATCGGTGCGCCTGGGCAAAGTCGAAATCAAATTCCCCGGAGAATGCGCACAAGACAGCCTGCGCGCAGTTGGAGCCGGACGCGTGAAGCGCCGCGGCTTTCTGCTGTATGGTTTCCATAGCGCCTACTATACCCCGGCCTCGTTTCAGTTTGAAGAGGGCCGCCTACGTGCCGCCGACCAGTTCCATCAGTTTGCCGTAATCGGTTACCACGTCATACCTGACCGCGCCGGTACCGATTTCCCTGGCTATCTTTGCG
>CAZNCK010000057.1:0-387 GCA_964571545.1 uncultured Treponemataceae bacterium
TTCTACGGCCCAGTGGAACTCCACATGTCCAAAACCGCGGTAGGCGGTGCCGTAAGGCTTGTTGGTATAGATGGTGTACGCGTCCAGCCAGGCGTTGGGTATCTCGTAGGGGCCGGACGCGGAATAACCCGAGGCGCGCGTAACGTTGACCGCGTAATCGGCGTAAGCGCCTGAATCCCAGTACATGGTCATATGCTGGGCCTGGATCTTGCCTTCCGCCGAAATACCGGTCTTGATGCGGTAGGTCAGCGCGGAGCGGCAGGGCAGGAGGCTGAACTCCTCCTCGCGGCTGGCCTGGAACTTGACCGGCTTGCCGCCGGCCTTGCGTGACAGCACGGCGCACAGCGGCTCGACGCCAATGCCGGCCTTGCCGCCGAAGCCGCCGCC
>CAZNCK010000057.1:397-8447 GCA_964571545.1 uncultured Treponemataceae bacterium
TGTGAAGGGCGACTGGGCGCTGGTCCAGATCTGCACCTTGTCGCCCTTGCCCCACTGCACTATGGCCACGTGGGTTTCCATGGGCACGTGCTGTACCGACGGGCAGGAGTATTCCCTCTCGACGATGTACTCGGAGGCGGCAAAACCCTTGTCGACATCACCCTTGCGTAGTTTGGTGTGGTTGGCGACATTGGTGCCAGGTTTGGGAGTAAATGCAGCTTCGATATAGGAATACGTGCCGAGATCAGGATGCACGAGCGGCGCGTCAGGCTTAAGCGCGTCCATGTGGTGCAGTACCGGCGGCAGTGGTTCGTATTCAACCTCGATCGCCTCCACCGCTGCCCTAGCCTGTTCCAGCGTTTCGGCCGCAACGGCGGCTACGGCCTCGCCGTAATGGCGCACTTCACCCTTGGCCAGAATATACTTGTCTACTATGTAGAGGCCGATGTGGTAATCGAGTTCCTCGCCGGTGATCACGGCCCTGACGCCGGGCATCGCGGCCGCCTTGGTCGTATCGATGCGCTTGATGCGCGCGCGCGCGTGCGGGCTTTTCTTGAGCTGGGCGTGGAGCATGCCCGGTACTTCCATGTCACTGACGAACATTGCCTCGCCGGTGAGCTTCTCGATCATGTCCGGCCTGCCGGCCTTCTTGCCGACGTACGTCAAGTCGTCGGTCTTGATGTCATCAAACATGCTCGAGTTCTCCCTTCCCGTCTGGTCGCCCGGTCAAGTCCATGACCGCTTCAACAATCTGGGTATAGCCGGTACAGCGGCAGAAGTTGCCTTCTATCGCTTCCTTGACCTCGGCGACGCTAGGCTTCTTGTTGTCTACCAGCAGCTCCTTGACGGACATGACCATGCCGGGCGTACAGAAGCCGCACTGCACCGCGTGGTGCTTCTCGAAGGATTTTTGGATATCGGACAGCGACGGCCCCCGCGCCTCGCCTTCTATGGTGCTGATGACGGCTCCATCCACCTCTGCGGCCAGCACCATGCACGAATTGACGGCATGGCCGTTGAGTATGACCGTGCAGGCTCCGCATTCGCCCATGCCGCAGCCTTCCTTGGTGCCGGTTAATCCGAGGTCTTCGCGTATGAAGCGCAGGAGGGTCGTGTGCTCGGCGCAGTCCCGTTCGTAGAGTAAACCGTTGACGGTGAGTTTGATCTTCATGTTACTTGACCTCCGCAAGGAGGCGTCGTACGTAGACGCCTATCATGTGCACGCGGTACTCCTTGGTGCCGCGCACGTCGCTTATGGGTGAGACCGCGGCCAGAACCTTGCTCGCGGCCTCGTCGGGACTGTCATTTTGGCCGACCGTATCGATCAGCACCGGCGTTGGCGCCGCTGAGCTGACGGCGAAGCGTAGCCGTCCTTCGTGGCGGGTCATGAGCACGCCGACTATTCCGAGGTCGTGGCCGGCGATGCGCTTGAGTTTCTTGTAGCTGCCGATGGCTCCAGCCGACGCGGCGGGAACGAGTATGCGCTCCAGAAACTCGCCTGGCACCAGTACGGTCTTCTTTACGCCGGCGAAGAAATTGGTGAACGGAACGATCCGTTCACCCGTGGCCGAGCGGATGACGGCCTGAGCTCCGAGGCACAGCAGCGCGGGAGCCATGTCCGAACAGGGAGACGCGTTGACGACGTTGCCTGAGACTGTGGCGCGGTTGCGTATCTGGTGGCTGGCCAACTCGTGGGCGCATTCGCAGAGTACAGGATACCGCTCACGGGCGTCCTTAGAGCGGAGCAGGTCGTTGATGGTGACTGCCGGCCCCATGGACAGGCCCTCTGCGCCGAACGTCAGGAGGTCGGCCCCTTCGTACTTTTTGATATCGATGACCACCTGTGGCTTCATAAGGCCGTTTCGGATGTTCGGGATGAGGTCGGTGCCGCCGGCGAGTATCTTGCCGTCGGTCTTGTGCCCTTCGAGTATTGCGGCAAGTTCGCTTGCCGTTTTCGGGGCCAGGTATCTGAACTCGTACACCATGGGTCGCTACCTTTCACGCTAGGCGGTAGAAAACAAAAACCCGGATCCTGAGAGCCGGGTATAACGTTGTGATTATAAATGTGAACAATTTCTATTTAAGACACGGTAACAGATATGTGTCAAGAAAAACCCTTCCGGCTGGCTCGAGCTTGTGGCGGCCTGTGTTTCATGCGAGAATCGGACTACGATGACTTCGTTTCCGATAGATACCGATGGCGGCCCCCAGGTCGTCCTCGAGCTGATTTACCGCCTCAAGGTCAAGGACGTCATGAAGTCCGAGGTCGTTACGGCTCCTCCGACCGCGAGTCTGCGTGAAGTACAGGTAAAAATGCGCGACCTTGGCATCACCGGCGTGCCCATCGTGGAAGCAGGGCGGCTGGTAGGCATCGTATCGATAGGCAACATCATCGAGGCCCTGGACGGCGGCTGGATCGAGGATGCCGCGGATTCCAGGATGAGCCGGTCTCTGATCGTGCTGGAGGACGACATGCCCTTGTCGTTCGCCATCACCTATTTCAATCGCTATGGGTACCGACGCTTTCCCGTGTTGGACAAGAACACGAGGCTGGTTGGCATCGTGACCGCCGCCGACGTGCTTCGGGCATTGCTCATAGCCATGAACCAGGAAGTGGAGCGGCTGGAAGAAGGCCTGGCTAAGCGACGAGCGGCTGGAGCCCTGCCTGAGCCATCCCCTGGACCCTCCAAAGCCTTTAGTATGAGCTTTCCATCGAGGCGTTTCGATTTCGAGAATGCCGGCAAGGCCTCCGCGGAACTCAAGAAGGCACTGAAAGGCATAGGCGCTGATTCCGGGTCTATACGACGCGCCGCCATCGTCAGCTACGAACTTGAGATGAACCAGGTCATTCACTCCGACGGCGGCGTGATGGAGTTCACGGCCTCCGACAGCGCCGTCAGCATCGTCGCCAAAGATGAAGGCCCTGGAATCGCCGACCTGGAGGCGGCCCTTACCGAAGGCTACTCCACCGCCAATGAATGGGTTCGCTCTCTCGGTTTTGGCGCGGGCCTCGGCCTCCCCAATGCCAAGCGATCCTCAGACGAATTTGAAATCACTTCTAGGGTCGGCACGGGCACTACCGTGCGGGCCCTCGTACGATATCAGGAGCACAAATGAAACTATCAGACCTTTCTGCCCTTTTTGGTTTCGAGGCCGTCTTCCCGGCTGAGGGAACGACCGCCATCGTCGATGCGTACACCTCTGACCTGCTGTCGGACGTCATGGCCAAGGCTGCGGAGGGATCGGTGCTTATAACGATCCAGGCCCACAAGAATACTATCGCTGTCGCCTCGCTCATCGGCATACGCGCCATCGTCATCTGCAACGAGCGCGCGGTTCCAGATGACATGGTCGCGGCCGCCAAGGATGAGGCGATAGCCATATACAGGACAACCAAGACACAATTTGAGGTTTCGGGGCTCCTGTATCGCGAGCTGAGGGGCTAGGGAGCCATCGGAGCCTCGGCGGAGCCAATCATGCTGGTCGCCTGCGACTTTCATAATCACTCTTGCCTCTCTCCTTGCGGTAGCCTGGAGCAGTCGCCGGCGGTGCTGGCAAGGCTCGCACGGGAGCGGGGGCTGGAACTGGTTGCGCTGACCGACCACAATAGCGCCCTCAACGCGCCCGCCTTTGCTGAATGCGCCAGAGGGGAGGGTATTCAGGCCCTGTTCGGCATGGAAGCTACGAGCGCGGAAGAAGTCCATGTGCTCTGCCTATTTTCTGAACTTCGGGCCGCGCTGGATTTTAGCGAGTTCATAGCCGGGCATCTGCCGCGTCTGCCCTACGATCCCGCCAGACTCGGTGACCAGGTCGTCGTCGATGCCCAGGAGAATGTCCTGGACCTGCCCGATACCTACCTTTGCGCAGCCCTCGATCTGGGCTTCGACCGGCTCTGCGAAGCGGCCGCCGTCCGGGGCGCGCTGGTCATTCCGGCTCACATAGACCGGCCGATGTTCGGCGCGATCTCCCAACTGGGCTTTCTGCCCGACGGCCCTTTTTCCGCCGTGGAAGCGGTGCGCCCCCTGTCCGCAAGCGCGGCTCGGGGTTTTACGGTGATCACGGGTTCAGATGCGCATTATCCTGAGCACATAGCGAGGCGCCCGTTCGGGCTCGAACTACCCGAAGGCTGGAATTCCGGAATTCATGTCGACCTTGAAATTATCCGGCAGGCTCTCCAGGCGGGCAGGGTCCGCCTGCCGTTCGGTTCGTGAACAGCATGGCTTTGCCGGGCCGCAGAGTCGCCGTGATGTTGTTGGGCCTTGTCGCACTGCTCGGGCCAGTCTCCCGCGCGGTCTCCGACGAAGGCCTTCCTACGCAACCCGGCCCGACTCACCGCGCCGCTGTCGGAACTATACCTGAAGAGGCCGATGAGACGGTTATGCTTGAAGGCGGCAGCGTATCTCTCCTGCGGAGTCTCAGGGTGCACCTCGAGGGGCCAAATGGCCTTTCATCTATGGCATTCAAGAGAGTACCCGACAGAAGGCGCTTTTCCAGGCTCCCTGCCCTTGCCCCCGGCGGGTTCGGAGGAGCCTTGCGCAGAGAACCTTTTCCGACGGCCGCAGTCTGGCTGACGTTTTCCGCACACAACGCGACCGGGGACGAGTCGTGGGCGCTCGTAGCCGACGGCGCCGGCTTCAGGCCTTCTGCCATGGTCCTGGTGTCAGAAGACGGCCGCGGGCAGTATTTCAACGGTGATACTCTCGATCGTCTCCTCCTCGATACGGCCCTGTCTGACGTCGTTGCCTATGTGCTACGGCCGCCGTCCGGACAGGATATGACGGTGTATTTCAGGCTGGAAGGCCGTAGTTCCTTCGGTTCCGACTTAAGCCTGTGGCCGATCAACGCCCTGCTGTCGCGCGATCGGTTGATTGCCGGCCTGTCTAGCATTCTGTCGGGGTTCACGATTGCCGTCTGTCTGGCGTATGCGCTTATGGCAATCAACCTGCGGCGCCGAGCGGAGCCGACAAGAGCGGGCGCAAACGTCGTGACGGGCCTGCGATTAGCGTACCCGGCGCTGGTGGCGTGCGCGGCGCTGCTTGGCCGGAACGGCGGCAGCCTCTCGGCCCTGTTGGGCGGCGTTGGAATAGTACGATTTACGGCTACTGTAGCCTCTGTCGCGGCGGCCCTTGCGGTCGAGTCGGCCATCGCGCTCGTCGTCGCCGTGGAGCGGTTTGGCGGAACCGAGGCGCTTGACCGGAAGTCCGTCGCCAGGATCGGTTTGCCCCGGATCGCTTTCATGGCGGCGCTCGGCGCGGCCGCGTTTTCTACCCGCTCGCCGTTCGACTGGTTCCTGCTTCCCGTCGGTCTCTGCATCCTCGTCTCCATGTCGACGATCGGCGATGCCGTAGCGCAAGCCCGGCGAGCCAGAAGCGGCATAGAGGAGGCCGAACGACGTTCGACCCGGCTCGAGATGGAGGCAAAGGGCGGGCGTGACTTCATGACCGCCACCGCCGCGGCCCTGCGCGGTCCGCTTCATGGCCTCATCGGCATTCTTGAGAATCTCGATACCCTTGAATCGGATTCACCGCCGCTACCGCGCGCCGCGGCCTCCGACCTTACGCTCGCCAGGGCAGAGGCCGCTAGGCTGGATAACCTGGTATCGAACATCCTGAGTTACGCGGGCTTGGGGCCTTCCCGGCTGGCTTTGGAGGATTTTGACCTCGCTTCGCTTGCCCGGTCGGCCGCGGCTCTACTCCGCGTCGCGCTTGCGGGGCGCAGGGCAAGCATAGAGGTGCAGGCCCCTGTCATCGAAATCAGGAGCGATATCGGCTTTACGCATCGGCTTCTCTATACGGCGATGAACCGCGCCGCAAGGACTTCCGGTACAAGTAGCGTTCGTGTTTCAGCCTCCTCCAATGAAAGCACGGCGCTGATTCTGGTCGAAGATGACGGCGAGGCGCCGCACGAAACAGCTCCCGGCGATTCACCGGCTCTGGATATGGAACTCGTCGTTCTGGGGCGGCTCGCAAAGTTACTCGGAGGAACCTTTACGACAGGCCGGGCCGAAGGATTCAATCTCCACGTGATGGAGGTTCCACGTTCAGCGCCAGCCGGAGCTGAAGAGCGCTCGATCGAGGCTAGGGGCGGCATACCTATAGGCGTTGAACCGGTCGATCCTGAGTTCGAACGCTCCGGGACTCCGGCGCGTTCGGCCGGGCGTGTTCTCGTCGCGGGAAATGAGCCTGTAGCCTTAATTGCGACAAAACATCGCCTTGAATCGTCCTCCTGGCTCGTAGACGCAACTGTTTCCTCGCGGGATGCGCTCAGTCGGGTGCTCGGTGGCGAACCCTACGATATCGTCATCATAGATTCGGCTATGCCGGAATTAACCGGTTTCGAATTTTGCGAATCGGTGAGGGCAGCCCACGGGTCTGACTCCCTGCCCATCATTGTACTCACCGAGGCCGGTCGCGCTGACGAAATCGAACATGCTTTCAAGTCAGGGGCCAACGATTACATCCCTCGCCCGGCATCGGGAATCGAGCTGGAAGCCCGAGTAAAGACTCACGTGGATCTGGCGTCCAGCGCCAAGCGGGAACTGTCGCAGCTTGCCAGAATGGCGGAATTCGACAAGTTCCGAACGCTCGCCTTGTTGTCCGCCGGCGTAGCGCACGAGATCAACACGCCTAACAACGCGATGCTGCGGAACGTACCGATACTCAAGGAGATATGGTCTTCTCTCGAATCGGCCATCGAGCGCATCCATCGAGAAGAAGGCGGGTTCAGCGTCCGCGGTTTTGGGTATGAGGACCTCAAGCGCGAAATTCCCGACATGCTCAATGACCTGTACATGGGCGCTCAAGACATCAAGAAGATAGTCGAAGGGCTTAAGGATTATGCCCGAGCGCCTTCTGATACTGTGGTACTAGGCTTCGTCGACGCCAACGATTGCCTGCGCTACGCGGCCCGGCTTCTCAAGCATTCTATAGCCGTGGCCACAGATAATTTTCAGATGGGGCTCGCGGAGAGCCTGCCTTTAGTGCGAGCGGACAGGCTGAAATTAACGCAGGTTGTAGTCAATGTACTTGAGAACGCGATTCAGGCCTTGTCCGACAGGCATGGTAGCGTCAGAATAGCCACCTCACTTGAACTGGACACGAATAAGCGCGAATCGGTCGTCATAAGGGTGGTCGACGATGGCATAGGCATGTCGCCTGAAACGCTCGCCCTTGTGTTTGATCCGTTTTTCACGACGAAGCGTGATCGCGGCGGTAGCGGGCTTGGTCTGGCCGTGGCATCAGGCATTATTCGGGATCTGGGCGGCACCATTCAGTTGCAATCAGCGCCGGGTGAAGGCACGATGGCTATGATACACTTACCGGCTGCCGGTCGGCCCAAGGATGGTCACGATGGACGATAAACGCGGTACGATAATCGTCGTCGACGACGACGTTGCGGTGCTGAAGCGCCTGGAACGACTCCTGCGCTTTGAGGGTTACGATGTCGTGCCGTGCGAACGCGCTGACGAGGCGTGGCCTGCCCTCGGCGCTATGAAGCCTTTGGCGATGATCCTGGATCTCATGATGCCCGGCACCGACGGGTACAGGATGCTCGAGCGTATGCATGCCGAGAGACCCGATGTGCCGGTGATCGTGGCGACCGCCATTGATGACCTGGATACCGTCGTGAGGTGTATGAAGGCCGGAGCCTTCGATTATGTGCCCAAGTCGGCTGAAACCGCCCGGTTGGTGGCGAGCCTGGAGCATGCCGCGATGATAGGGCAGCTCCTGGATGACAACAAGGCGCTCCGAGACAGCTTGCTATCGGTCGATGGCAGCGCCTTGGGCTACTTCCAGTCAATCGTAACGCGGGACCGCAAGATGACCGACATCTTCAGGTATCTTGCGGCTATCGCCAAGAGCGACAAACCCATACTGATAACCGGCGAATCGGGAACAGGCAAGGAACTGTTCGCCCTTGCTGCGCACGAAGCGTCTGGTCGTTCGGGCGAGTTGGTCACTGTCAACATCGCGGGCCTGGACGACGCGATGTTCAGCGATACCCTATTCGGTCACAAACGCGGCGCGTTCACCGGCGCTGAAACCGACCG
>CAZNCK010000057.1:8457-22857 GCA_964571545.1 uncultured Treponemataceae bacterium
GGCGGCACACTGTTCCTAGACGAGATAGGAGACCTATCGCATCAGAGTCAGGTCAAGCTTCTCCGGCTCATAGAACAGCGTCGGTATTATCCGCTCGGCGCCGATCTGACTCGCTCTTCCGACGCGCTCATCGTCGTCGCCACTAATAAGGATTTGCAGAAGGCCTGCGCCGCCGGCACATTCCGCCAGGATCTTTACTTTCGCCTGGAAACGCACTTAATCAGGTTGCCGCCTCTGCGCGAGCGCACGGGGGATCTGCCCCTGCTCGTCGAATTGTTCGTTGCCAGGGCCGCGGAGAAATTCGGTAAGTCCGAGCCTGTTGTTCCGCCAGAATTGTATGAGTTGCTAGGGACTTACGATTTTCCAGGAAACATACGCGAGCTGGAGTCGATGGTCCACGATGCGGTGGGGAGAGCGAGCGGGCGCACTTTGTCGATGGATTCCTTCAAGACTCGTGTCTTCAAGCCTGAAAACCGGGTTGTTGCCTCGCCCCTCTTCGCCAGGGGGATTTATTCGTCCATGCCATCGCTGCCTACCCTGCGCGAAGCCTCCGAAGCGCTGATAGAAGAGGCGATCAAGCGCGCTGGCGGCAATCAAGGGATCGCCGCGGGCTTGCTGGGCCTTTCGAGGACGGCTCTGAACCGCCGATTGAAGCACAAAGATGGCGATATTGACTGATTAGGGGTGTGCAAAAGAAGACAGTGCCTGATTTTTAATTCATGTTGATAAGCAATTATATAATATAGAAATAAAACTAATAAGCCCTGGTTTTTAACAATTTTTTCATCATTTGGTGGCACCGCCTTTTTTGCTGCAATCATCCAGTTGTTAAAGTAAGTATATGCTTAAGAATGAATTATAATAATATCCAACTTTAATGTCTATTGGCACGCATATTGCATTGTCTATAGCAGTTAAGCCTGTCCCGCCCAGGTAATAATGTGAAAGTAAAAAAAGTAAGCTAAAAAAGTAGAGCTATAACTCAGGGACTATGTAAACATGTAAGATCTCAAGGAGCGGAACGTCTATGCGGACGTTCCGCTTTTTAATATAGCGACCTGTCGCAACTTCCAGGCTTTCGTTCGGTCGAACTGTGCAAGAACCGCTCGACCCCCAGGACGGGCGCTACAGGAAGGTTGTATATGTCCGATCACGTAGCTGAATCCGTTCCCTTGTCTCCCGCCCGTTACCCTCTCGGAGAAGAAATCGCCAATGCTATATCCCATGGCATCTGGTCGTTGCTGTCCATCGCGGGCCTGGTTGTGCTCATCGTATCGGCGACGATACGCGGAGACGCCTGGCATGTCGTCTCGTTCACAGTATTCGGCGCTAGTTCCGTGCTGCTTTTCACGATGTCTACCTTGTACCACGCGATTAGCGCTCCGAGGGCCAAGAAGGTGCTCAAGGTGATGGATCATTCGTCTATCTACGCGCTGATTGCCGGCACCTATACGCCGTTCGCGCTGACCGCCCTGCGTCCCACAGTGGGCTGGCTGGTGTTCGGCGTCGTCTGGGGAGCCGCGGCCATTGGTATTTCGCTCAAACCCTTCCTGGCGGGCAAGGCCAAGGTGCTGTCGACGATAGCCTATCTGGCTATGGGCTGGATCATAGTCTTCGTGTGGAAGCCGCTCGTTGCTGTGGTAGACATGGCGTCGGTCAGGTTCCTCATCGCAGGGGGCCTGGCGTACACCATCGGCGCGCTGTTCTATTTGCTCAAGGGCCGAAGCTGGACGCATCCCCTGTGGCACCTGTTCGTTGGCGCTGGGGTGACGCTCCACTTCTTCGCCGTGCTGGCGCTGCTGCCGCCGGCTTGACCGGCGCCGGTTTAACGCCGGCGCAGAAAACGGGGCAGCGTTGGCTTCTTGAGCCACAGGATGCGTGAAACAGCCGAGGCCACCGCAAGGCCTCCGGCAATGGCCCCCGCCAGCGTCAAGGTCTGGAATCCTGTTGCGGCCGAGGCCTCGGCGTTGCCCGCGACGGCTTCGAACATAGTCCTGTACATGCCGGCGCCTGGTACGAGCGGTATGATGGCTGAGATGATGAATAGCGTAGCCGGTCGTTTAAGCAGCGCCGCGGCCGCCTCGGCATAGATACCGACCACGATGCTGGCGACGAAAAACGACAGCGATTCCGAGCCGGTCGCGGCCCGGAGCACCAGATACGCTCCCCAGGAAAGGGCTCCCCCGAAGGCCGCGAAGGGAAGGTCCCGCAACGGCGCCCTGAACAGTACCCCGAAGCCGAGCGTGGCCAGGAAGGCCCACAGGAGCTGGATGACTGATCCGCTCATGCGGTTCCTCCGAACAGCTTTGAGACCTGCAAAGCGACTCCGACGCCTATTGAGATGCCCGCCGCCGAGATGAAGGCATCGGCGGCCCTCGCTATGCCCGCAAGCAGGTCTCCAACGATGAGGTCCCTGATGGCATTGACTATCATGACGCCGGGCACGAGCAGCATTATGGCGCCGATGATCATCGCGTCCTTGTTGCCGGCAAGGCCCAGGCTCTGGGCGGCTATCGCCGTCGTGGCCGCGAAGGCGCCGCCTACGATGTTTGAGAAGAAATCAGAGAGCCTCATCGAACCAAGCCAGGACATGATCTTGCCTATGACGATGCCGATGACGGCCGCGACGAGGGCATCGTTCCAGACTCCCCCGAAAAGCAGGCAGAAGAAGCCGGTCACGAAGGCCGCTCCCAGCGACGGCAAGGGGGCCGGGTACGAGCCGAGCGCGTCGATGGAGCACAGTTCCCGTTCGATGCCGTCCTGATCAAGCTTGCCGGATACCGCGTTCCGCGCGAGTATGTTTACCCGCGCGATCTTGTCCAAATTCATCTGGCGCTTGCGGATGCGTTTGACGACGGCGGAGCTATGGCCGGTGGCATCGTCGCACGAGGCGATGAAACCGGTAGGCGTGGCGAACGAATCGGGATCAAGTCCTCCAAGGGAAGAGGCTATGGCGACCATCACTTCCTCGGCGCGGTAGGTTTCCCCGCCGGCTTCCAGAACGATGCGCGCCGCCTCGGTGGACAGCCTGAGCGCGTCGTCGACATTCCTCGTTTCAGTTTCCTCCAGCTTCATTCAAATCCTATGAGCATAGCCATCGTGATGTGGAGTATGCCCTCGTCCCAGAAATTAGGGTTGTTTGTCCACGCGTTAAAAACCGGGAGCGAGCCGCGGACGCCGAAGGCGAAGGTAAAATTCTGCTGGAGGAATACGTGCAAGCGGAGCGAGGCCGATGGATAGAACCACCTGCCTGAACTCCAGAGGTAGGATGAAATGGACGCGAGATTGGCGGCCATTTCATCTTCGCTGCCCGCGGTATCGTCATTGGCAAAGGGAGCGCGCAACACGAAGGAAGGACCAAGTGATGCGACGGCTCCGATACGCTCCGAGAATCTGAACGTTGCTGTCAATGGAATGTCGAGGATGAAGCCCAGAACGAAGGCGTTGTTACCAGCACCACGTTCAGTCTCCGTTGGAACTGCTCGGAATTCTTTGTATTCGTAGTTTGTCCAGTAGAGGTCAAGCCCTGGCTCGAGGCCGAGGAAGAAGCCCTTTTTGAAGGACACGAGCATGGAGCCGCCGAGCGTATTGACGACCGGGCTGACGGCACCGAGGCCTGACTGATTGTTTATTATGGCCACGCCGAAGCGGCCGGAGGCGCCGTCTATGTCCATTGCCCGAGGCGCCGCGAGGGCTGCGGTACACAGCGTCACCGCCAGAACGATTCTTTTCATCGTACTTTCTACTATATCGCGCGGTCGCGGCCTTTCATAGGCCGGCGTCGAGTACCAGGAGCCCGCTCTGGCCTACCTCCGGGAATAAGTCTTCTTCCCAGAGCGCGACGATAAGGCCGTCGACCAGCGCGGCGTCTCTGATGCGGGCGCCTGGAGCAGGCGGCTGGGGATTGAGAACCGTCGCGGAATAGCCGTCGGCCGCTGGGCGGGCAATGACGACGCGCCAATCATCAGTCGCGATGAAGGCCTTTGTTCCGCTTTGACCGGCTCCGGTAATCTGGGCCCAGGCGGGCGCGGCCTGGCCCGGGTCGCCCCGCACATAGGTACGGCGGGAACCGTCAACCAGTCTGCACTCGATGAGTAGCGGGCCTGTCAGGGCAGCCGCGGCTTCCCGCAACGAGTCAGGGGCCGAAGCTATGGGCAGCGGCGCCGCGAGCCGTTCGAAGACCGCGCGGTCGAGTGACTCGTGCGTGCCGTCAAGCATATTTAGGCGCGCATAACTCGCCTTCACGCGATCCCCGGAGTCGGCGCGGTACTGTGCCAGCCAGGAATCCGCCGTCACGGGAAACAGCGCGTATGCGTCGTCGCCTATACTGGGTTCCAGGATACGCGCCTCCTGAAGCGTGGCGGCGATTACGATGGACGGGGGAATCCTCGGCGCTTGGAGTTCGAAGATGGGGTGGCGGAACAGCAGGAACAAAGCTTCGTCGCCATGGGCCCAGGACGGCGCCACGGTCCGGCCGGCGAATTCGGCCTCGGCTCCTGGCAGGGGATCTATGACAAGCCTGATATCGGCGGAGGCGCTTCCATCAGCGGGGATAAGCCGCGCCACGCGGAGTTGGCGTAGGCCTATCCTGTTGATCGCGAGAACAGCGCCCTTGCCCAGGGGCTGGATAGCGGCGGCGGTTATGGCCATCGGAAACGGAACCGGCATGCGGTTTGAGCCCGCGGTTCTGGATGGATCAGCGGGGGTCAGTGATCCGTCATTACCGACGACCAGCGCCAGAGCGCCGCCGGCCGGTACCTGAAAGCCGGGCCGGGGCGTTGCCGCGGGTATCGCGGGTGTGTCGCGAGAACAGGCTGCGAGTGACGCAGCCATGAGCGCGGAGCCGAGCGCCACGACGACTAGTAACGTCGCGGCGCGCGACTTCATGGCGATTACCGTCAATATGACCTGGCGAAGATGGCCCTGTGCTTGGACGGCGCGCCGCAGAGGCAACAGGCGCCTTCACAGTGTTCCTGTTGGTCCGAGGGCATGTTGCGTATCGTCACCTTGAGATCGGCCTTGAGCTTGGCCTCGCACTCGCGGCTACCGCACCAGAGCCCGCGCGCGTAGCCGCCGGTAGCCTCGGCCGTTCCCTCGTGAGATTCGCCATCTACCGCGGCCTGTTTCTTGGCCTTCTTCTCCTTGCCGAAGAACGCGAGGATCTCGTCCATGTTGGCGACATCCTTGGTATTGGCAGTCTGGAAGGCCCGGGCTTTTTCCAGGAGGTCCTTCTGCATCGCGGCAAGGATTTCTCGTGCCTTGGCCCGCACATCCTCAAGCTTGACGAAGGTCTTCTCGCCGGTATCGCGGCGGACCATCACGACGTTGCCCGAGGCCGCATCCTTGGGGCCAGCCTCGATGCGTATCGGCACACCGCGCATTTCCCACTCGGCGAACTTCCACCCGGGCGTGTTGCTGTCATCGTCGTCGAACGCAACGCGGCGACCGTCTGCCTTGAGCGCGGCGACGACCTTGCCGGCGTACTCGAGCACGGTTTCCTTGTTGTCGCTCTTGAAAATCGGCACGACGACTATTTCATCGCTGGCCAGCGAGGGCGGCAGGACGAGGCCCTTGTCGTCGGAGTGCGTCATGATGATGGCGCCTACGAGGCGTGTCGAGGCGCCCCAGCTGGTCGCCCACACATAGTCCAGTCCGCCTTCGCGGGTCTGGAACTGTACATCGAAGGCCTTTGCGAAATTCTGGCCCAGGAAGTGGCTCGTACCGGCCTGCAGGGCCTTCTTGTCCTGCATCATGGCCTCTATGGAGTAGGTGGCCACGGCGCCCGCGAATTTCTCGGCTTCGCTCTTGCGGCCGGCGATCACGGGCAAGCAGAGGTATTCCTCGGCGAACTTGCGGTACACCTCGAGCATCGTCTCCGTCTCGACCATGGCCTGGTCCTTTGTCTCGTGGGCGGTGTGGCCTTCCTGCCAGAGGAATTCAGTGGTGCGGAGGAACAGCCTGGTACGCTTCTCCCAGCGGACGACATTGGCCCATTGGTTGTACAACAGAGGCAGGTCGCGCCATGACTGAATCCAGTCGCGGTACTTGCTCCAGATTATAGTCTCGCTGGTAGGCCTGAGCACGAGCGGTTCGTCGAGCTCTTCGCCTCCCGCGTGCGTGACCACGGCCAGTTCTGGGCTGAAGCCTTCTATATGTTCGGCTTCCTTCTTGAGGAAGCTCATAGGGATGAGCATGGGGAAATAGGCGTTCTGGTGCCCGGTTTCCTTAAAGCGGCGATCCAGCTCATCGCGCAGGCGTTCCCAGATAGCGTAGCCGCGCGGCCTGATCCCCATGGAACCCTTCACGGGGCTATAGTCCGCGAGTTTCGCCCGGAGGACGATGTCGATGTACCACTGTGAGTAGTCGACGCTTCGGGGGGTAATTTTTTCGGCCATTGGGATACCTCTTGCGGGAACTTGCGGCCACGCTGGACCGCGCGGAATTTGCGCCGCGTAAAAACAACGAGGCGCCGGCCTCGCGGACCGACGCCTCTCGGCGCTCGATGATACTATACTAACTGGCTCCGTCTGTTCAACGGCGGATAATGACTATGGCAACCTAAAGGTCTCGACCATATAATGGATCGACGACCCGGAGACGTCTTTCTCGAGCTTTTCTATGAGCATGACGACGGTCTTGCCGTCCGGGGCCGCCACGATCTGACGAATCGTATAGTTTGAAACGCCCTTGCGTTTGATGGCGGGGTTTCCCGCCTTGATGCTTGTTTTCTTGTCATCCTTTGTCACGGCTATTTCGAGGCCGAACGAAGATGTGATCGCCCCGGCCTTGTCTTCTACTGATTCCTTGAGTGCCACGTCCCACTGGGCCCCGGTGTCGAAGTCCTTGAAAGACAGCGAGTCGGGGCCGTCTATGCCGTTGATCAGCAGGTAGACGAGCCGGCCTTGGGACAGGTGGTCTATCCTGTGTTTTCTAGCAAGCGGCACCGCGTCCGAGAACAGCTTAAAAAAACCGCCGGCGGGATTCCAGCCCGGCTGGAGTTCGGCGCCGTACATGCCTTTAAAAACCCCTCCGGGCGCAAAATCGTTGCGCTTGGTATCCACGAGGAATACTTCGGCGTAGGGTTTGTCGTTCGAGGTATCCATACCATAGAAGCCAAACATAAAGTACGCCGAATCGGGAGAGAACCCGAGGTTGACGAGCGTAGCTACGTCTCCCGCGAAGGCGGCTGAAGCGAACGCGAGCATCAGTGCGACGAGCGCTATCCATCTCTTCATCGATATTCTCCCCTCGGACGGCAACCTGGAAGGCCGTCCCCCGTTTTAATATCGGCGCGGTTCCGGCGCCCTTGAGAGAAAAGCCTCGCAAGTATACGGTAGACGTATGACTATAAAACTACGGGGACGACTTTTTTGGGGTTTCTGCGTACTCTCAAGTTCGGGGTTTGTGCTGGCTGGCGCGGCTTTGTGGCTGTCGGGATTCGAAGATCTGGAGCGCTTGCGAGGCTCCGGTTTCGGGAGCTCCAATCCCCTCGTATTCTACGCCGTGCTGGCGGCGGCAGGCGCCAGCGGACTCTACGCGGCCATACTCTCCGGCCTTGTGGCTTTAAGGAGCGGCAAGACAGTCTCGGTGGAAATTTTTTTCTTTGCGCTCTGGGCGTTTTGCCAGTCGTTTGAACTCGCCAAAGCAGGGTCGCTGGTGCTTGGCATTAACGGGGCAAGTTCCGTCGCGTTCGAAATTGTGACGCGGGTAGCGTTGTTCGGTCGGTACAGCGGAACCCTCGCCTTGTTCTCCGGCAGCCTTTTTTCCGTCGGTCTGAAGCAAGAGCGAGGCATGCCGGTGCTCACTACTTCCTTGATGGCGGGGCTTCTGTTCGCATCGATACAGCCGCTCAATTCAGTGTTACCGGGATTGGATTTTCTTGCTGATCGCGGCATGGCGTCGCTGGCGGGAGTATTCGAAGCGGTTCTGGTCGTGTTGGCCGTTGTCAATTACGCGATCGCCTGGCGATCGGGAAAAGACAAAGCATACGTGGTTGCTGGAGTTGGCCTAGTCGCGTGTTTTTCAGCGGCCATGTTGCTCAGAACCACTGCGTCGTTCTGGACGGCCGCGCTAGCCGTCCCTGTTCTTGTCGGCGGAACGTGGCTTCACATCAAGAGCCTGCATGATTATTACTTATGGCGCTGAATGATGCAGGGCGGCAACGTTTCTACGCTAGCCCAAAAAGGCCGACGGCAGTGAGTCCTACGATAGTCGGTATCAGAATGTTGTCCGCGTCTTTTGTAGGAATAGCCTCGGTTACCGTGGCGACAAACGCGACGACGGCTGATCCCGTGGCATCGCCAGTGACCAGATAGGCCGAACAAAGGACAGCGAAGAAGCACGTCAGACTTCCTTCCAGCGACTTGCCGCCGGTAAATGGAATCTTGGTGGTGCCAAACGCCTTGCCTACTAGGCTGGAAAGCCCGTCGCCGAAGGCAAGCGCATAGATGGCGATCGAGGCTGCCGGTTCAGGATACAAAACGAGCGCTAGCAACGCGCCTATGCCCAGCGTTACAGGACCATACACGAACCGTCCCGCATCGCGGCGACGCGCGGCCAGCGCGGTGATCTTACTGACTATTGCTATCTCGAAACCGCGCAGTCGCATGAGTTCGCTGTAGGAATATACAAGAATGCCGGAAACAAGCAAGGCGACGGTAAACCCAAAGTTCCAAGTCGCAAGGGTAGGAACGAGGCCGATCAAAAGATGTATGCTTTTTCGTACGACTTCAGTACCGATCTCGCTTGACCATGCTCGCGAGACGCTGATTGATCCTTGTGTTCGAATTACGTCTGACATACGCTTCCTTTGTTATTCTTACTCTGTACCATGCAGGAACCGAGCCAAAAGAAGGATGTTTTGAGCATAATAGTTAAATACATATAGTAGAACCAGATAAAATATCAAAATGAGTATGTGTACTCGGCTGAGCCGTATTGTTGTCTAATAAATCATACTTCGATAATACCGATTCATATACTTACTGATAATTTTTGGTTGTATGCCTCGTGTTGACAAGACCTGCTTCCCGAAGCTAAGATTCTTCCGCGTCAATGGGCGATTAACTCAGCGGGAGAGTGCTACCTTCACACGGTAGAAGTCACTGGTTCAATCCCAGTATCGCCCATAGAAAGCATTTTATTGAAGGCACGCTTCGTGAACCTACGCGTTCGTAAACGAACGCGATGCGAATCACCCTAGATTCGCAACACACGGTAGATAGCCTGCGCGTTCGTTCACGAACGCGACGCCAATCGTACCCGATTGGCGACAATGCGTAATCAAATTCCATCTAATCAGTTTATTGTCTCGGGTACGCCAGCTCGGTTGGTATAATCCTGTACGAGCCTAAATCAATGCCGCGGAGCGGGTGCAGTACGAAGTCCAGGTTCAGGAAGCCGAGGTTTCTGGATTCTGAACGCAGCATTGTTCGCTGATCACGGGCCAGAGAGTCGAACAACCTGGCTGATTCGGTGAACTGGACCATAGCCTCTGCGCGGCGCTTGGCGTCACCCATGCGCTCGGAAACGCGGAAGAGCGTCACCCCGAGGTTGTTCCGCGCCATCATCAGGAGTTCGACAATCTCATTATGCGACGGTTTGGTCTGAGGGCTAGGTAGCGCGATTGTGTCCAGTTCGAACTGAAGGCGGTTCGCGAGCATCGAGTAATAGCCTTGCGCGGCAAAGAAGTCGTCCCGGGCAAAGAGCGCATTGGCGGTGGCCCACTGCAGGTATGGCGAGGGGTCGGTGTCGAGGGCCGCGCGGTAGAATAAGTCGAGCGAAGACGAGCCGTCGTCGACAGGTTGCATATAATGGATGTAGCCGCGGCGGTAATCGGTTTCAGGAGTTATAAAGCCGTTTTTCTCTGCCTCTGAATATAAAGACAGCGCGCCCTTGAAATCCATGCGCTCCGCATAGTAGATGTCGGCTAGTAGGGCGTAAGCCTTGCCGTAGGCTGCGTCCCGCTTGAATTGGCGTCCGTCCAGGGCTCGCTCGTACCGGTCTATGGCCGTATTGAAGGCGTCTTCGGCATCCAGGCTTCTGCCGTCCTCACGGCGCAGTTCTCCCAGGCGAATCAATGACTCGATGTAGCGCTTGTTGCGTTTCGACGAGAGTCCCGTACGCGCGTCGGATTCAGCATAGAAGCGAGCCGCGTATTCCATCGCCAGGAGTTCATCGGCAGGGAAACCGGACCGGCGATTCCAGCGCGCCAAGGCTACATGGACTTCGGGTAGCTCGCCGTCTTTATCCACCCCAGCCAGCAATATCGTATTTACATACCCCGTCTCATCCCTGTCGAGCAGATATTCGCCCAACTCCGCCAGCGTCGAGGCCGACCATCCGCTCTTTGCGTTCCCCATGAAATAGGTGGCAAGCGGCAGTATTTCCTTGATGTTGTCCTTTTTGCTGAAGCGTTCGGTCCTGAGAAAATACAGCAGCATGAGCTCGAGGTAGGCATCTGATCGGCCGTGCCGCTCCATGAGGGTAGCCAACTGCAAACGGGCATTTTCATAGAGCTTGTCGACTGCCGCCAGGTCTGGTCCTCTGTACTGTTGCTCTTCGAAGTCTGCCCAGGCAAGGAAATTCTCAGCGGACATGAGGAGGGCTTTCTTGTTGAAGTAATCGCTGCCTAGTATGTAATTCTGGAGTACTGATTCCGCCTTTGGGAATGCAAGTTGTTCGCGTTCCATCCCAGCGTAGTCCAGGGCCGCTTGAGTCTCTCTGGGCCAGCTTGCCAACAACCGGTCGTACATAGACTCCGCGCGCGGATATTGCCCACTCTTGGCAAAGTTTTCGGCATAACGATAGTGCCAGCGTTTCATCGACCAGATGATATCGGCGCGATCGAAGAATTCCATAGATTCGCCGTATTTCGTGAGCTCAAGCTGCCTGAGTCCTTCCGCGTACAGTGAATTTGCTTTTAGGGGCTTATAGGCAAACGAGTATCCCAGATAGAAGATTGCCCCGGCGCCCGCGGCGACCAGGATCAGGATCTGGAGCACCGGCAGTATCGAGTGTACAAAAATATAGCGAAAGCTACCCTTATCCGCCTCAAAGGCCGCTCCTGTGCGTTTCGCAAAGCTTGCGGGTACTTCGATGTAGCGTTTGAGGACACGGCCAGCCAGCTTTGCGGCATCCTTGGCGGAGGCGCCTTCGACGAGCATCCAGAGCAGTTCGGATTGCTGAGCCTCGGAGCCCTTGTTGTTGGCTACGATATCTTCTACGGCGAGGCGTAGGTTGAGCGGGTACGATAGGAGCGTATCCTGAAGGGCATCAGCCTGTTCGTCAGTAAACTCGACTGGTTTGACTTTTTTTTCGACCTGCGGCCTGACTGGTACAACGCCGAAGGCTCCCGTGAGCTGCCCCTCCTGCGCGGGCCTGGCTCCTTTGGAAGGCTTGGGCGCAGCCGGGGCCGTGGTTTCGCCCCCCATCTCGAAGCCGGGAATCGTAAAGTCGCCACCCCAACCAGCGTCGAGAGAAAAGTTATCGGCAGTCGACGCTTCTCCGTCGAGAGAGGCTATCTGGGCTTCGATGTCGTCCTGGCCCAGCCCCTTCGCAAAGTCATCAGAGCTCAATTCAGGCAACATCGTGTGCTGCGACGGGCCGCCAAGATCAAACTGATCGAAGGCATCTCCATCCATTGATTCAGAGCCTAGATCAAAAGACGGTTCTTCCGGCGATTCTTCGATAGCTTTGGCAAGGGGAGGCGTGGATGCCATGTCGTCAAAACCCGGTATCGAGAACTCGTCAGGTACCGCCGCGTCGGCGGATTTCGGTTCTTCAGCAAATGATCCCAGATCATCAAGGCCGAAGGTGTCGCTCGGGTCAGTTCCGAAGGAGGCCTCGGGTTCCGGTTCCATTTCAGGCATCGAGTCTGTCGCCGGTTTAAGATCGTCGAATCCGTCCGGTTCGTCAAAGGCTTCCAGGTTCTCGACTGTTTCAGGTATCTCGGCGATCTCTGCCGGAGCTTCCTCTTCGTCCGCTTCTTCAAACTGTTTTTCTGTTTCTGGAAGTTCTGTATCTTCGTCAGCAAACGATTCCAAGCCCTCCAGCAATGAAGCGGGCACCGAAAACTCGTCTTCGGCAGGTTCGTTGTCGGTTTCCTGGAATGCTCCGGGCAGCTCGAAATCATCGGGAGGCGTTTCGTCTTTAGAACCGCTCTCTCCGAGCGACATGTCATCGAGGAACGAGGCGAAGTCCTGATCATCGGAGGGAGTGTTGAACTCGGCCACGGGCGTTGGCTCTTCCGCTTCGATTTCGAGCAGGCTGGCAAGGTCTTCGGGCATCCCCTGCGGCGGCGCCTCCAGATCGTGCCAGGTCTCACCCCAATGCTGGAGTACCTCGGTTTCTCTGCCGAGGGTTTTCAGGGAGGCCTTGAACTGATCGATATCCTGTAGTTTTGGCATCTTCGGCTCTTATATTAACGGAATAAATTCATGGATGTATAGGATTAAATGTTTGGCGTCGGAAAAGGCGGCCAGAAGAGCGCTAGGCTTCAAGATGGAGGAGCAACACGCCGATACTCAACAGGTATACTTATGATGGAGCATCGATGAGAATCCGGAATATCATTGTCCTCGTATGCCTGGTGAGCGTCGGGGCTTCGCGCGGCGCTCACGCCTTCGAGGTAACGTCGGTTAATCTGCACCTCTATCTGTCCGGACTCAAGGAAGCCCGCGCTCCTGTAGTGCTCGAAGGTCATCTGATCCTGAGCGCCGCCGGCTCATATCGTTTCGTGGGGGCCGCGTTCTCGTACGAGCAATGGCGTTCGATCCATGCGTTCGAGACAAACCGTTATGGCGTTTTCGTGCTGGCCGTGCCGCTTCCATACGGAGACGCGAGCGCCGTGCGGTACCGCCTCGTGCTGGACGGATTGTGGGCTGCTGATCCAGTCAACCCGGTATCCGAGCGGGATTCCGCCACGGGAGCGGCCATGTCCATGGTCATGCTGCCCGACAGGCCTAGAACCGTTCTCGGAGCGTGGGATCCGGCGGGTGAAGGCGGCGCGTCGTTCTTTTTCAAGGGAGCGCCTGGGCAGCGGATAACGGTGGCCGGAACCTTCAATGGCTGGGATCCCTTTATCCATGAACTGGAGGAGCGAGCGCCCGGCGAGTATGAACTATGGCTCGACCTGCCTCCCGGAGAGCATCTGTATGTATTCATCTATCGAGGCGAGCGCATCGCTGACCCTTTGAATACCAAGTTGCTGTACGGCAAAGACGGACGTCCTGTTTCGGCGATCACGATAGCCTCGGCCGATTAACCGTTCCATGCTCGTAGCGAGCCAAGCGTCGCGAGGATAGCATTCGCCGTAGCTACCGAACCTGTAGCATCCATTTCCACCATAGCCGAACATGGCCAACGCTCTATGAGCCGGCCTGCGATATCGGGCCTGGCGACGACCAGGAACATCCTGTCCGCTTCATGCCGCGAGGCGGCGCCATCGAGGATGGCGAGCGACTGGACTAGGCCCGCGCTCCGGTCCAGTTCCAACGGGCCAATTTCGTCCACGAAGATGATCCGCTTGCCTTGGTTTCCAGGGAGCTCGAGCGCGGCGGCGTATCTGACGATGGCTTGGTCGGCCGCTACGAGGGCAAGCTTGCTGAATTCCCACATGCCATAACGCAGGACCCTTGCCTCCGAATCGTCAAAGGCCGGTTTTACTGGAGTCATCGAGGGGGGCGTAGCGGCAAAAGGCGTCTGTCCGGCCCAATCTGGCCGGATTTGAGCGAGCGGCCAGGGTCGTAGGGCTGGACTGGCGGCAAGGTCGGAGCACTCGATCCCGACCTTGCGCCCGTCCTGGAAAATTGCTCCGCAGAGTATGCCGCCCGCCGATATCTGGGCCGCGCGGGCGGCCTCGGCGACTATCTTGCACGCGCTCGTCTTTCCGGAACCGCTTGCGCCTGAAAGTACGACTATCATGCCGTTTTTTCGACGTCTATGGCCGCCGCGGCGGCGCCTGGGAATAGCCTCGCGACGATACCCGCTACCAGCGCCAACGCGATGGCGCCGCCATATAGTGCTACCGGTATGAAGCTGACCTCGAATAGGCGGTCAAAGCCGCGCCAGGCGAACAGGCTGGCTATGAAGACCGCGTAGCCCGCGAAAATGGCCGCGCGGGCGGGCGGCTTGAGCCTGAAGCCGTACTGCCCCGTGAATACAAACATGAAGAGGAAGCCGCTGGCGAACATTATCCAGATGCCGGGGCCGGCGATGTCGCCTTTATTGCCCGCCAATGCCTTCTGGATGGCTATGACTGGGCCATGCAGGGCGACCATGGTCTCCAGCAGCGTGAGCCAAGCTATTGCCACGTGCCAACGCGTCCTTGCAAAGGAAAACTGGACAAAGAGCAGGAACATATAGAAGAAACCGGTGAGGATGGCCGGCACGCCCTCGGTG
>CAZNCK010000058.1:0-1822 GCA_964571545.1 uncultured Treponemataceae bacterium
CAAAACCCAGGTCACCGGTGCGAAAAAAGCCGTCCTCGGTAAAAACTTCGGCCGTGCGCGCGGGATCGCGGTAGTAGCCCGGGCCTACCATGGGGCCGCGGACCCGCAGTTCGCCCACGAGGATGGACGGCTCGTCGTCGGCTGGTCTCAGGTCGGCGATTCGGATCTCAGCGCCGGGCAGGGCCGGACCCGCGGCGCGGGGGCTGGTCTTGCCCACCGCGGAGGCCGCTATTATCGGAGCCGTCTCGGTAAGGCCGTAGCCTATCGCATACGGCCACTTGACCGCGCGCAGGAATCGCTCCACCTCGGGAGGAGCGCCGCCTATGCCGAAGAAACGCAAACGCCCGCCAAAGGAGCGGTACAGCTTGGCGCCTGCGATGCGCTCCAATAGTGGCCGGAAAAGCGGCACCTGATAGGCTTTCATCTTTTCAAGCGCGGGCTTGACGGCGGAACGGTAAGTCTTCTCAATGACCATAGGCACCGAGAGCATGATGGTGGGCCTGATTGTCGCGAGAGCCGGCATCAGCGCGGTGGCCGATGGAGGCCGGTCAAGGTACCTGACGGAGGAACCGCTCATCATCGGTATGAGGAACCCTATCGTATATTCGTAGGCATGAGCTAAAGGCAAGATGGACAACAACACATCCCGCGGCCTAAGGACTATGATGGCGGAACAGGCCAGAGCGTCTGCGATGTAGTTGCGGTGGGTCAGCATCACGCCCTTGGGATTACCCGTGGTGCCGGAGGTATACACGATAGCCGCAAGGTCGGCAGGCGCCACGCGCGGCAGCGGCAGGATGGCCGCCGCGTGGTCTAGTTCCGCGTTCAGCGTAGACAGTTCCTCTATGGGCAGCACGACCGCAGGCGCGCCGTCCAGCTTGGCCTTCTGCCGCTCTGAGACGAATACGGCCTTGGCGCCTGAGTGCTCCAGTATCTCGAGCACCTGCGCGGCGCGAAAATCGACGAGAAGCGGCACTGCCACCGCTCCCGCCCGCGCTATCCCGAGGGATGCGATACCCCATTCAGGCAGGCTCTCGGAGAGCATGGCGACGCGGTCGCCCTTCTCTACCCCCATGCCTATGAGTCTCGCGGCCACCCGCCTCGTGTGCAGTTCGAGTTCCCTGTAGCTTATGGTATCGCCGGCGACCATCCCGAGCGCGGGTCTGTCGCCGTAGAGATCCGCTCCGAGCGGAGCGATGTCGGCTATCGTGTGTGTATCGTAGCTGTATGGCATTTTGCACCCTCGGAAGATTCGACCAGCGATGCGAAAATTGGTTGCACAGTACAGCAAAAGCTGGCGAAATGCGCGTTATGAGGCCAGTATAGCCTCTATCCGGTCTAGTTCCTCGGCTGAAAAATTTGTCTTAGCAACGGCCGCTACGTTCTCGGTGATCTGCTTGGGCTTTGAAGCGCCTATAAGCGTGCTCGTGACTCGGGCGTCCCTCAGAGTCCAGGCTATCGCCATCTGGGCCAGGGTCTGGCCACGGTCGTTTGCGACGGCGGCCAGGTCGGTCACCTTGTCCAGTATCTCCGGCGTTACTTGATCGATTTTAAGAAACGGGCTGGCTGACGCGGCCCGTGAATCCGAGGGAATCCCCCCCAGATAACGGTTGGTCAGCAAGCCCTGAGCCAGCGGCATGAACGCTATGATACCGATGCCTTCATCGACGCAGGTGGACAGCAGGTCTTTCTCTATCCAGCGATCGAACATGTGGTAGCGCGGTTGGTGTATTAAACAGGGGACGCCCATAGACCGCAACATCGCGGACGCCTCGCGAGTCATATCGGCGGGATAATTGGACAGCCCGACATACAGGGCCTT
>CAZNCK010000058.1:1832-22779 GCA_964571545.1 uncultured Treponemataceae bacterium
ATGGGCCAGAGCGCCCATGGTCTCCTCGAGCGGCGTTGAACGATCGGGCCTGTGGGAATAGAATATGTCTACGTACGGGAGCCCCAGCCGCCTGAGACTCTGGTCGAGACTGGAAAGCAGATATTTCCGGGAGCCATGGTCGCCGTAAGGGCCGGGCCACATCGTATAACCGGCCTTTGTGGAGATGACAAGTTCATCCCGGTGCGTCCGAAAATCGTCGTGAAGCAGTTTGCCGAGGGTCTCCTCGGCTGAGCCGGGCGGCGGACCGTAGTTGTTGGCCGCGTCGAAATGCGTTATGCCGAGGTCGAAGGCTGTCCTGGCCATAGCACGGGCATTCTCGTAGCTCCCGTCCTTGCCGAAGTTGTGCCAGAATCCCAGTGACAAGGCAGGCAGGTCGAGGCCTGAGGCTCCGCAACGGCGGAACGGCATGGTTTCGTATCGGGTCTCACTCGGCGCATAGCTCATGGGGTCTCCTCAGAAAACAGAACTTTCGAATTGTAACACGCTAGTATCGATTGAAGAAACGGGATTCATGTTTTATCATCACCTGGATCACGCAGAAAATATAGCGTCTCTTGAAAGGATACCGTATGAGCATCAAAGAACCTACAAAAATCCTCGTGCTTAATAGTGGAAGTTCCTCCCTAAAATACGAAGTCTTCTCGATGCCAGACAAGAACAGCCTCGGGAAAGGGTCGGTTGAACGCATAGGCGAGCCCAAGGGAATACTGACGCAGAGCTCGCCCAAGGGCTCCATCAAGGTCGAGGAGGTCTTCGCTGACCATACTGAAGCCATGCTCCGCGTTGGTCAGGTGCTCGTAGACCGTGAAAAGGGCATCCTTGAGTCAATTAGCGAGATCGGAGCCATCGGGCACCGCGTAGTCCACGGCGGAGAGCGATTTTCTAGCTCGGTGCGTATCGACGAGGAGGTTCTAGCGGCCATCCATGAAAACATAGAACTCGCGCCCCTGCACAACCCCGCCAACCTGACGGGTATCAAGGAAGCTGAACGGCTCATGCCCGGCGTGCCCCAGGTAGCGGTCTTCGATACGGCGTTCCACCAGACAATGTCGCCAACGGCCTACCTGTATGGTCTGCCGCGCGAACTATACGACAAGTACCGCATACGGCGTTATGGCTTCCACGGCACCAGCCACCGCTACGTGGCGGACCGCGCCCTGGAACTGCTCGGGCGCAAGGCCGCGAACACCAACCTGATAACCTGCCACCTGGGCAACGGCGCCTCCATCACCGCCATTGAGGGAGGACGCTCCATAGACACTTCGATGGGCTTCACGCCGCTGGAAGGTCTTATGATGGGCACAAGAAGCGGCGACTTCGACCCGGCCATCCTCGGTTTCCTGCTGGAACGAGGTTGCACGCCGCAGGAACTGAACACGATGCTCAACAAGAAAAGCGGACTCCTGGGCCTGTCAGGCATTTCCAACGACCTCCGCGACCTTGAGGCGGCCAGCGAAAAGGGTATACGCAACGCGATCGAGGCGCTGGACGTCTATGCCCACCGGGTACGGAAATACATAGGCGCCTACATGGCGGAACTGGTCAAGGTGGACGCCATCGTGTTCACCGGCGGCGTCGGGCAACACGGCGTCAAGATGCGGGAGCGCATCTGCCACAGACTAGAGAACGTTGGCATTATGATGGACTACGAGAGAAACCGAGACGACGGCTCGGGAGAGGGCGTCGTCTCTCATCCGTATTCGCCTACCGCCATCCTGGTGATCCCGACCAACGAGGAACTCCAGATCGCTATGGACACGTACGACCTGCTGTTCGAGGTATCGCGCTAGAACGCCCAAGGCGTCCGGGCTATTACTTGGTGATGCCCGGAGCATAGCGCTCGATTATCTTCTCGGCTATCAGGTACGCGGCGGGACAGAATTCGGTATTGAAGGCCAGACGGCCCAAGTCGCGCTGAATACCGCGGTCCTTCATGTACGGAAAGTCATCGCAGTCCCGGGGCCGGACCTCATAAACGTCGCAGACATTGTCTTCGCGGAGAAACGGGCACGGCATCACAGCGACCATCCAGCCAAGTTCCGCGTCCCTGACAAGCGAGTCCTTGATAAAGGACTTTTCCTCCAGACCGAATGACTTGCATGCGCGTCTGATCTCGGGTCCGTTCATCTTTGGACCTATGGTCCTGCAGCAGTTGCCGCACTTCAGACAGTCTATCTCGGCGAAGACTTCATCATTGAACTCGGCTACGACGTGGTCGAAGTTCTTGTTGTTGAACTTTCCGAGGTATTTCATCTGGCGCTTGATAAATTCGTTTCGCTCTTTGCTCTTTTCGAGCAGGAGTATGTACTCTTGATCCATACTATCAGTGTAGCCCGAAAGCACTGATTTCCTCAAGCGTGCGACGTATGCGGGGCGACAGCCGCCCGTGCCGCCTTTCTGCTCTCCAGAAAAGCGTAAAAACCACGTTCCGAGGCATTGATCACGTGATCCTCACGGATTCCAGCGGCCTTGATGACGGCCAGCGCCGCCGGAACGTTGCCGACATCGCGCCAGTAGTGGGCATCGCTGCCGCAGACGACCAAGGCGCCTTCTGCCGCGATGATGTCCGCAAGGCTGGCGCAGGTCTCCTCGCTGCCCTTTCTAATGCGGAACGAGCTGTTGTTTATTTCGAGCGCCTTGCCGTGCTCCACCGCGGCCCTGACGACGGCCAACTGATCTACCGGGAACTGCGGATTGCCGGGATGCGATAGGGCATCGACAAAGGGATTGGCCAGCGCGGCTATCATGGCCTTCGTGTTTTCGGCTCGGCTCCGGGGCTTGAAGCAGATATCGTGAAAACCGGCCAGCACGAAATCCAGCCTGACAAGCAGATACTCGGCAAGGTCTATCCGGCCATCCAGGTCCATGATGTTTGCCTCCACGCCGGCGTAGAAGCGGACGCCATGGATGCGCGAAGGAAGGATGAGAAGGTTGCCAAAGTGGTAGGGATGCGTACCGCCGGCCATGGCCGGTCCGTGGTCGGTCAGCACGAAGCCCGCCAAGCCGCGCCTGCGTGCGCCGCGGGCGAGATCGTCGATGGTCGAGAAGGCGTGGCCGGAGGCCACCGAGTGGGTGTGGGTGTCGATTCGTATCTTCATGGTGTACTGCCATGATCCTACGGATCGTCATGGCGTGTCCACCCGGCTGGAATGCTCCGTCAGCCCGTTAGCGACACGGATTCGCCTCGGCATCTCTCTGGCGGTCGCCCGTTTTACCGTCCATCAGTAGGCTGCCAGAATCCTTCGTGTACTTCTACGGCTCCCGGCACGTCCGCCGGACCTTCAACGGCCACGGGGCGCTGTCCGCGCGCGAATACCTCGCGGCACGGCAGGTCCAGCGTCGGGTTCTCCGGGTCGTCTCCGGTTATGGCGCGCAGGGCCGATTCAGACAGCGCGTATACGACGCGACCGATACCGGACCAGTAGATGGCTCCCGCGCACATAGCGCAGGGCTCGGCGCTGGTGTAGAGCGTACACGAGCGCAGGAAGTCACGGTTGTAGGCCTTCGAGGCGGCGCGAGCAAGGTTTGTCTCCGCGTGCCCCGTACAGTCGCCGTCAACCGGTACGGTATTGCCGGAATCCAGCAGTACCGTACCGTTGCGGTCGGCGAGCACGGCGCCAAAGGGGTGGTTGCCGTCATTCCTGGAGGCGCGGGCGCGGGCTACCGCCGCCCGCAGCAGGGTTCTGTCACTGTCGTTCATAGCGCCGATAGTATCGTAGCCTCGGCGGCTCGTCCACGAAAAAAACAGGCTGGAAGAATTCTGCCGCCGCGCCGGAGTGGCTCGGCGGAACCGGCTCGTCGCGGCACCCCGTCTGGTTCAGGAAAAAGCGCGCAGATATTGCCCTGGTACCCTGCGCGCCTCGGCCGCGAGGTTCCTCGCCGGCCAATATGGGTCACGCAGAAGAAGGCGGCCCAATGAAACCGCGTCGGCGCTACCCGCTATAAGTATCTGCTCTACCTGCTCCGCGGAGGTAATGAGCCCGACCGCGCCGGTCGCCAACCCGGTAGCCGCCCGAATCCTCGTGGCGAATCCTACCTGATAGCCGGGTCCCAGGATCATTTTTGCTCCCGGAGCGAGTCCTCCCGACGACACGTCGACAAAGTCCACTCCATCTGATTTCAGGGCCTTGAGCACCGCGGCGCATTCGTCTACGTCCCAGCCGCCTGGCAGGCCGTCCGTGGCGGACACGCGTACAAGCAGCGGCATGGTAGCGGGCAATTCGCGCCGTACTATAGTCACGAGTTCGCGGAGCAGGCGGGAACGGCCAGCCAGATCGCCGCCGTACGCGTCGCTCCGAAGATTGCTGAGCGGCGACAGGAACTGATGCACGAGATAGCCATGCGCGGCGTGCAATTCTATGGCATCGAAGCCAGCCTCCAGCGCCCGCCTCGCGGCGTCGCCGAAGGCCTTCTCAACGCGTTCGATGTCGCCTTGATCCATGTCGCGCGGCGCTGAATCAGCCGGGTCAAACGGAATGGCCGACGGCGCTATCGTACCCCACCCGCCCGCGGATTCCGGCACCTGGCCTTTTCCGAGCCAGGGTATTGATGTGCTGGCCTTGCGTCCCGCGTGGGCCAACTGCACGGCAACCATGGCGCCGGCCCCATGGATGGCGTCGACCAGGGGCCTAAATGCGTCACGTTGCGCGTCGTTCCACAGGCCCAGATCGGCGGGGCTTATGCGTCCCTCCGGGCTAACCGCGGTAGCCTCGATGACGATGAGCGACACGCCGCCCAGAGCGCGGGTAAGGTAATGCTGCCGATGCCAGGCGTTGGGCAATCCGTCGGTCGCTGAATACTGGCACATGGGCGGCATGAAGAGCCTGTTTGACAATTCAAGGCCCCTGAGTCGCAGGGGAGTAGAAAACAATGTAGGCATACAACCTCCGACAAATATTTAATATCGGAAATGATGGTCACAAAGGTCAAGGATGAACGGACGAGTCGATTTGAACCGTTCCTTCCCTTATATTCTCAGGCTTGATCATTGTACTATGAGGCCATGGTACACCGAGTAGTAACGTTAGCAGATCCGCGCTCCGACGATTTTTTGGCATACTGCGCGGCCCACGGCGCCGAACATGACGAATCATACATCCCGGGAGCGGCCTGGGAATTCGGCGACGACTATCCGTCATTCCTGTTACAGGGCGAAGACGGATCGGTCCGGGGCGCGGCGGCTGTAATGCTCGGTCCCTCGCTCAGGGCGGCTCGGAAAGCGCGCATCGCTATCCTCCATGTCTCCGGCGAAGCGACCGAGTTAGAATACAGAAACCTGCTTGCTTCGGTCGTGGCCAGCATCAAGGATTCAGCGGAGGAGCTGTACCTGTTCATCCCCGAAGCGCTCGTGGAACTCAGGGCGATTCTTGGTAGAGCTGGTTTCAGCTTTGAGCGTACGGCCTTCCTCATGCGAACAGAAACGAGTACTCCAGAGCATCCGACGCGAGCTGCGGTCTTCCCGGAAGGATACAGCAGCTCGCCGGTCATGGCCGGGGACATCAGCGCCATCGCGGAATTCATCGCTACGCGAAACCGAAACTTCAGGGAGGTCAAGGGATCGTCTGATGCTCGGACCGAGGATCTGGTAAGCTTCATCGCATCCGGAGAATATCTTGAAGGCGGCCTTGTGCGGCTGGTGGCTCCCGACGGCGGAACCTGCGGCACGCTTCGGGTCGAACGCGACGAGGAAGATGGTTCAGCGTTCATCGGTACAATTTCGGTCGACAAGAACCATCGCGGCAAGGGTCTGGCGCGAGGACTCATCCGTACGGCACTTTCTATAGCCGGTAATGCCGGAATCCAGGCAGCCTTCCTCTCGGTCAATGCGGACAACAGCGCGGCTCTCGACCTATACCGTAAAGAAGGCTTTTCGGTCGTCAAGGCTATGACCTGTCTCTCGGCCAGCACCGCCGCGCTCCAAGCGCAGGGAGTCTAGCGCGAGGGCCTCCAACGGAGGCCCTCCGTTGGCGGATGTTCGCTTGTCGTCGCGACGGCAAAACTCTATACTCACGCCATGAACCATACCTGCCAACTAGCCGTGCGCACGTACGAATGTGATATGAACGGCCACGTAAACAATGCCAACTACCTGCATTACCTTGAATTTGCCCGCCACGAATACCTCAAAGCCGTAGGCTTCGATTTTGCCGGCTCCGTAAAAACCGGCTACGGGCTGTTCGTGACGCGCATTGAAATCGACTACAAACGTTCCGCTATCCTCGACGACCTTCTGTCTATAGATTCAAGGGCGGTCAAGCGCGGCGCCGTCTCTGGAGTGATGGAGCAGACGATACGGCGAGGCGACGAAATCGTAGCGTTGGCACGCGTCTCGTGGGCATTCGTCGATGCCACAGGCCGGCCGACCCGCATTCCTAAGGAACTGGATGTACCGGGACTGACGCCGGACAGCCTCGGCTGATCCCCGCGACGGGGCCGCAACCGAAGAGCCGTTCACGTCCGGCGTTTATACTGCTATACTGGCTCCACCCAACGAACCAAGGAGCCGCACGATATGACTTATCAGGAAGCTCGAATAAAAGCCAAGGAAACCATCGGCCCCCACTGTAGCGTATGTCCCGAATGCAACGGCGTAGCCTGTAAGGGCAAGATTCCCGGCCCGGGAGGCAAGGGCACGGGTCTCGGCTTCATCAGGAACTACCAGGACCTAAAGAAGATCCGCCTGGTCATGGATACCGTCTACTCACCTTCAGCGGTATCCACGAAGACGACCCTGTTCGGCAGGGAGTTTGCCCTGCCCGTCTTCGCGGCGCCCATCGGAGCCGTTGGCCTGCACTACAGCGACGCTTACACCGATCTTTCGTATTCGGCCGCCGTACTTGAAGGCTGTAAGGCCGCTGGTAGCGCCGCCTTTACCGGCGATGGCGTCAAGGACGAGGTCTACAACGGCACAATAGATGCCATCAAGGCGATAGGCGGACACGGAGTGCCAACCATCAAGCCGTGGAGCCTCGCCGAGGTCGTCGTCAAGGCCCGCAAGGCCGAAGCCGCCGGCGCCTTCGCTTTTGCCATGGACATCGACGCCGCGGGTCTCGTCGTGTTAGCCATGCAGGGCAAACCAGTCTCGCCGATGCCCGTTGCCATGCTTAAGGAAATAATTCAGTCTGTAAGCATACCGTTCATCCTGAAAGGCGTCATGACGCCCGCGGGAGCCCTTAAGGCCCTGGAAGCCGGGGCCAAGGGCATCGTTGTCTCAAACCACGGCGGCCGCGTACTCGACGAGACGCCTTCCACAATAGAAGTTTTGCCCGCCATCATCAAAGCCGTAGGCGGTCGTATGACCGTACTCGTGGACGGCGGTTTCCGCACCGGTCTTGATGTGTTTAAGGCGCTCGCGCTCGGCGCCGACGGGGTCCTCATCGGCAGGCCATTCACTTGGTCGGTGTACGGCGGCGGCGCCGAGGGTGTTAAACTCTATCTGGACAAGCTCAGGGCTGAACTCTCCGAGGCTATGCTGATGACCGGGGCCGCGAGTCTCACAGATATCGATGAATCCAGGATCTGCTGAGGCGTACCAAGAAATGCGAAAAAAAGACCGCTCCTTAGGATACATGCTACGGTTTCTTTCGATACTCGTAGCCCTCGGAACGGGCGTCGGCTCCGCTCAAGGGCAAACATCCGAGCGGAGAAGCATCAGTGTGCTCTCTGACGACAATTACGCCCCCTACGTCTTCAGGGCTTCTGATGGAACCCTCCAGGGTATAGTCGTGGATTTATGGAAAGCCTGGGAAAAATCGACGGGTATCAGCGTTGAGCTGCAAGCCCTCTCTTGGGCTCAGGCTCAGCAATCGTTTAACCAAGGCAAAGCGGACGTACTGGATACAGTCTTTATTACCGAAGAACGCAAGAACATCTATTCGTTCACGGAACCTTATGCCCGGATCGAAGTGCCGATTTTTACCCACAAGACGATTTCTGGCATAGCGAACGTCGATGGCCTCCGTGGTTTCAAGGTAGCCGTCAAGGAAGGCGACGCGGCGATAACGGAACTGACGCGCGCCGGTATAACTGATCTGGCAACATATGAAAGCTATGAAGCCATAGTCGAAGCGGCTGCGCGTGGCGACATCAAGATATTCTGTATCGACGCGCCGCCGGCATTCTATTACCTGAACAGACGCGGCATCGAAGCGGATTTCCGCTTGGCCTTCATACTTAATGAAGGCGCTTTCCATCGAGCTGTGCTCAAGGGCAACGAGGACATCCTGAAACTCGTTGAAGATGGTTTTAAAAGGCTGAGTCCATCCGCGTTATCGGCGATCGAACGCACATGGTTGGGTTCCAGCATTCCCCGGATCATTAACCTGCGTGTCATGGGCCTGGTTGCGGCTATCGTTGTCGCGCTGGTCGGTTTCCTGCTCGTAACCTCAGGAATCTTGAAGCGCCGCGTCAATCGAGCGACTATCGATCTCAACGATAAAGTCCGCTTGCTCGAAGCGAGTGAAGCCAAAAACAGGGCGTTCATAGCCGTGCTCCCCGACCTGTTCTTCACGATCGGCGCGGACTATAGGTTTATAGAATTCAATACGTCGAGGTTAGATTTATTGGCTCTCCCGCCTGAAGCGTTCCTCGGCAAACGCATCGACGAAGTAGGCTTCCCCCATGAATCAGTAGAACTATTGAAAGAAGGCATGCGGAAAGCCTTCGCTGAATCCAGGATGATGATCTACGAATACAGCCTTGAACTGAATTCTGAGATCACTTCGTATGAAGGACGGATCGTTCCGATTTCAGCGAGCCGAGTTCTGCTACTGGTACGCGACATCACAGAAAACCGGAAGCGGGAGGATCGCCTACACGTTTCGCTGCTCGAGAAGGAAATACTCCTCAAGGAGATTCACCATCGGGTCAAGAACAACATGCAAATCATCTCGAGCCTGATCCAGTTGCAATCGTACTCTATCCGGGATGAAACCGACGGGGAAATGTTGAGGGAAACGCAATCGAGAATACGGGCCATGGCCACGGTACACGAACTCCTGTACGAGTCGCAGGATTTCTCGTCCATCGATGCCAGCAGGTATCTTGAATCCATCGTAGAGGAAATTGCCATCGGCTATGACGCGGCCAACGTCAGATGCGCCGTGGAATCGTTGCGACTCGACATCGACGAGGCGGTTCCTCTTGGGCTCATAGCAAACGAACTGATAATCAATGCCATCAAATATGCATACGAACAAGGATCAAGCGAAATCATCCAGGTGGAACTCCGTCAGGAGGTCGCGGAAACCGTTTTTTCAGTAGCGGACAAGGGAAAGGGCTTGCCCTGTTCCGTAGATCCCTGGACAACCGGCTCCATGGGGCTGACGCTTGTACGCAGCCTTGCATCCCAGCTCAAGGGGAGTCTGGTTTTTGACAAAAATTCCGGTTTCCGAGCAACGCTACGGTTTAGGCGAGACAGACAATACGACAAAACAGTAGGGTCGGCGGGTCATAATCGATGAAACCACGCCGTATCTACAACACGACGTGGTCAATAGTCCAGAACGAATCCGTCCTTGTCGAAACGAACCACGGTTCCAGCGCTGATCTTCTCAAACGCGGGATCACCACCATTCAACGCTATTGATTTGACCAGCTGCTGCTCGGTTGCGAGCGTTCCGGACTGAACTTTACCATCTTTATAGAAGGAAATAGCCGTTCCGCCCTTGAATTCAACAAGGTAAGGCTTGAAAGCTATTCCGACTTTCGAGTTCGTAGCTAGCCAGGCGGTAGCCAGTTTCTGATCAGCGGATAACATACCGCGCTTGGGACATCCGTCGTCGTTAGAAATGATACCGCTGCCTTTCTTGTAGAAGGCCGGACCACTGGACCTGTAAACCAGGGTAGCGATCCGGCACAAACCCACTGCACTTATTTGAAGTCTTTTTCCTGTACGGTCTTGCGGCCATCGGCCTTGGCGTTCTTGACCGCTTCTTCACAAAGCGCACGAACCTTGTCGGACAGTACGTCGATAACCGCGGCGGAGCATTTCAGTTCCGAAGCGTCCTTGATGAACGCCTTGACCTTCGATGCGATTACGAGGGTTTCTTTTTCAGCCATGGGATCTCCTTCTCATTGAATGCGTCATCGTATGCGATGGAACCATTCTTGTCGAGAGGAACAATGAAACTACCTTATATTCATGTACCGGAACCAATTTCATGTTTCCCGGGGTTCCAGGATCTGGTCGTCTTTCAAGAGAAAAAAAATGTAATATGGCAGGCGAGCCTTCATTCAGAGTGCTGACAGCGTCGTTTCAATGAAGTGCCGTGCCAGGGGCAAATCCGTCGGCCTGGTATCCTCCAGCAAGAACGGAAGCGGCGGGCCAGCCCTGGTACAATGCAGCTCGCCGAGTTTCCGCAGTACCAGCGGCCAATCGAGGAGACCGCTGCCGGCTGGACAGATATGAAGACCGTCAGTAAGACAGAAATCCTTGGCATGCACGATTTCGATACGATCACCGAAACTATCGAAAGCTTCTTCTATCAAACGGCCCTGCTCGCGCCAATTGGTTCCGTCTATGTAATTGACTGGATCATAGATCACGGCCAGCCGCGGACTAGCCATGGACCGGAGCACTTCGCCCATGACGCGTGGCCGCCAGACGACATGCCGGCAGACCCCCTCAATGGCTATTCGCGCGCCTGAATCCTCGGCCGCCTCGAGCAGGCTCGCCAGGCTCTGGAGTAGAGTCTTCATGGTACCCGACGATCGCGTATCGCCGCGATCCGACCAGCCAGTTTCGGTACCGACTACAGGATCACCGAGGAAACGCGCCATTCTCAGATGTCGCTGGAATGTGCTGAGGCTTGAGCCACGGCGTGCCTCATCGTCGTCCACGGGATTGATGTAGCAACCCAAGACGGCTATGCCTACGCCGGCAGCGGAGAAACTGGACTGTATTTCAGCCGCGATTCCACTGTAATTGTCGTCGTTGACAGGATCGCAGGACAAGGCTTTTGATGGAGCCAGCTGCGCGAGGCTGAACCCGGCGGCCTGGATGCGCAAGGCTACCGTTGTAGCCGTACCCCTATCAAAATCATGAGCCCGGACTCCAATTCCGAGTATGGGTCGGCTCATGAGCCCGCCAAGCTGACGCTCGCATCGATATCGATGGCTTCTCCCGCAAATCCTTCTATATGAATGTTACTCAAGGACAAGCCCTCCACATTGCGCACCCATATCCCGTGTCGGCACATATCGGGTAGGCCGTCTGCCATCTCCGCGGGGATATTCTCGTCGCAGCCCTCGGCCATGGATACCGAATAGTCGCGCAATGATACATTGACGACCGGCATTTCAGGCAGGCCGTAGATGAAGGCAGCGGCTACCCTCGCGCCTCGCGCTCTGATGCCGCTGAATGAAAGATTTCGTATCCTGGGTGTACCGGCTCCAACAGGGCGATACCCCTTGTCGCTCACGACTTCGTCTCCCCATGCGCCGCAGCCGTAATACAGGTTAACCGTAAGTGGACTCAGTACGTCGACCATGACCAGGTTTGACGCTATGATATCCTCGACCATACCGCCCCGGCCACGCCGCGACTTGATGCGGATGCCGCGGTCGGTACCCTTGAATATGCAATTGGTAATGGCGATGTTTCTGATACCTCCGCTCATCTCGCTGCCTATCACCACGCCACCGTGTCCTTTTTCAAGCACGCAGTTGGCAATGGTTATATCCTCGCACGGCGCTTTCAGGTGATCCGACTCGAGTTCTGTGCCGGCCTTGATGGTAATGCAGTCGTCGCCGACGCTTACAAAGCAATCACTGATACGTACGACACTACAGGAATCCGGATTGATGCCATCGGTGTTAGGAGAATCGGGAGGGTTGAGGATACTTATGCCCCGGATGCTGACGCCGCGGCATCTGACGGGATTGATTGTCCAGCTCGGGGAGTTTATCGCGGTGAAGTCTTCCAGCACGACATTTCGGCAATCGGTAAGTGAAACGAGCCGTGGCCTAGGAAAGTCAAGTTGCCCTTCCTTAAACCAGAGCCACCACGGTTCGCCCTGCCCGTCAATGGCGCCAGGCCCCCGGATGCCCACGTCGCTGAGGCCATTTCCGCCGATGAGAGGCGAATGGCACTGCTGGGTGCGGCCTTCCCAGCGGGCGGTCATCACAGGATAGTCTTCCTTATTCCGGCTACCAAGTAGCATGGCTCCGGCATCGAGAAAGAGTTGCGTATGGTTCCCGAGACACAGCGCGCCGGTGAGCCAGCGACCAGGAGGTATCAGCACCGTTCCGCCGCCCTGCTCCGTGGCAGAGTCGATGGCTTTCTGTATGGCGATGGTATCCAAGGTTATTCCATCACCGACAGCGCCAAAATGCCGTATATCAATCATGATTTATCCTGTCCAGCTCGATGCCTGCCAGGATGTAGGGTCCGAGACCCTTGTAGTCGTCTGCCGCCTGGGGTTCGCTGACGTAATACTGGAATGAACCATCCCGGTACGGATTGCCGCCAAGCCCGGCGACCGAGCAAATACCCGCCAGACTCGGGAACCCGTCCGAGTCGGTGCTGATCATGCGTTCCGAGATGCTCCTAAAGCCCGCTTTCGAGATGGTCAAGTACGGCTCTGTCGGAAGGTAGCCCCGTCTGACCGCCTTGGCGAAGGTGTACACGAACATCGCGCTTCCGGAGGTTTCAAGGTAATTGCCTTCGCGGATTCCTTGATCGAGCACCTGGAACCACATATCGCTGGCACGATCCTGGACAACGCGAAGCGCATCCGCATATCGAGTCAGGGTATTGATGATTCCAGCACGCCCTCGATGGCTTTCAGGCAGAAAATCGAGGAGGTCCACCAGAGCCATGCCGTACCAGCCCATGGCCCGTGACCAGAAGTGAGGCGACCGGCCAGTGCGCGAATCCGCCCATGCCTGCGTGCGACTCTCGTCCCAGGCGTGATGGAGGAGGCCCGTTATACCATCCCTGGTATTGGACTCTGCCAGTTCATACTGCTTCACAATATCAGCAAAGTCTTCCGCTGGACCAAAGCGCGCCGCGTATTCAGCATAGAAAGGGCCTTGCATGTAAAGGCCGTCTAGCCACATCTGATGTGGATACATGTTTTTATGCCAGAAGCCGCCTGCATCGGTGCGCGGTTGGCGAGCCAGTTGCTCCCGTAGACTTTTCAGGGCTACCCGATAACGCGGGTCGCCGCTCTCATCGAATAAAAAAAAAAGTGCCTTGCCTGGATTGATCTGATCTAGGTTGTATTCTTCCCGTCGATACGAAACAATTGAGCCGTCGGGTCTGATGGCGGCCTCTCCCCAGGTATGGATGGCATCGCTGAACCTGCGGTCGCCCCAATGTCGACAGGCCGCCTCGAAGGCCTTGAGCATGAGGCCGTCTTCATAGTGCCAGCGGCCTTTTTGTGGCAGGTACCGAAGCAGCGCGACATCGCACAGTTTTCGGGTAAGGGTACTACCGTCAAAACTCATGCACATTCCTTTCAGCTCGCGGAGTCATCAAGGCTCCGCGAGCGTGTACAACATCGATGCTTAGAACATCCCTGCTTCTACGAGTATCTTCTTGGCTTCCGCTTCGTAGTTTTTTGCACCAAGCTTGTCGAGCTGAGCTATGAACGCATCCCAGTTCTGCTTGTCGAGCGGCGTCTGTCCGAGTACAAATTTCATGATGCTCTCGCTGTAGTAGCTCTTGAAATCATTCTCGTAGAAACCCGCGGGCGGTTTTATGAGAGTGGTACCCGTCGTCTCCGTATACGGATACTTCTTGAATTCATTCCAGACCCCCAAGGGGTTCATTGTCTTGCCGTTCTTGGAGCTTTACACGGGGTAGCGGGCGCTGAGCTCGACCGGCGCATTGATGAAAACCAGATTGCGCAACTGGGTCAGCGGTTGCTGTGCCTTCGCGCTGTACTGCAACTCGGCCGGTATACCTTCGAGGCTCACAGAACCATCGGCCAATTTCTTGAAATTGACGCCCTCAACACCGAAGCCGAGCAGGTAGTAACCTTCCTCGCTGGCCATCCACTCGAGCAACTTGGCAATAGCCTCGGTCTTACCTTCCTTGGCGGCTTTAGCCGATACGGCATGGATGCGGGCCTGCACTGATAACATCCCCTGTGAGAAGAGTCCCTTAGGTCCCTTAGGCGGGGCTATCGCTATCCACTCGCCCTCGGGGAAGTTGGTGTCAAAATCCTTATAGTTGGACAGGGTTGCCAGAGCCGCGAACTGCTCCCTCATGATGCCGAACCGTCCCTGCTTCCAGCGGGCTCGGAACTCGTCCTTCTTGAGTGTCGGCCAGTCAGGATCAATCACCTTGGCGTCAACGAAACTCTTGACGTAGCGTAGGGCGTCCTGGTAGGCGGGTTGCCGCACGTTGAGCCCAAATGTCTTGGAATCGAGGTTCCAGAGGCCGACGAAACCAAACGCGCCGGTCAGCGGATCGAAGCGCCTGCCGAGGCCTGATTCGTCGGTAGTGGGAGACTCGACCCACGCGCCGAAGCCATAGGTGTCCGCCTTGCCGTTGCCGTCAGGATCATTGAAGGTAAAGGCCTTTGCCACCTCAAGCAACTCGGTGTGGGTGACGGGCACCTTGAGACCGAGCTTGTCTAGCCAATCCTTGCGGAGGACGAGGCCTTCCACTTTTTCCATGGCTCCCGGATCGGCGAGTCCGTACAGCTTCTTGTTGAATGTGGCGATCTTGTTGCGGAGCGGATCCGAATAGTGGTTCTTGGTGCGCAGCGGCATGGCCGGGAGCAACTTGGTGACCTCGGCGAGCATGCCAGCCTTGGCCAGCTTGTACCACGTCGACTGATTGACCAGCATGAGGTCAGGCAACTGGTTGGCGGCGGCGGCGAGGTTTATCTTTGTATCCTGATCACTGGGTGAACTGGGCAGCAGCACCAGCTTGAGGTCGATGCCAAGCCGTTCCCTAATTATTTTGTAGCCGATCCAGTCGTCGGGAGGCGGTGCGGCCTCGCTGACTGCGCCGCCTTCCCACAGGGTGATTTCGACCAGTTTCTGGGCCGAAACATTGAAGACTACCGTCGCCGAAACGACTAGCAGCAAGATGGCCCGTACGAGGTTTTTCTTCATACCATTCCTCCTTGATTCCTATTGCTACGGGGTCTGGCCCCGGAACATCCATGTCTGCCCGCTAAGCGCTACGATTAACCCTTAATGCCGCCCGCCAGAGTGCCCTTCGTAAAATAACGCTGGATGAAGGGATAGATGACCACCATCGGCAAAGCCGCGAGCAGTACGCTCGCGGCCTTGAGTGAATAAATGGACGCGGAGCTGAAGGCATCCATCTCGACGTATTCGTTGAAATTGGCGGCGTTGAGTATGTTGCGGAGCAATACCGGCAAGGGCAGCAGCTTAGGGTCATTGATGTAGACCATTGCCGTAAAAAAGTCGTTCCAGAAGTGCACGCCGTAAAACAAGCCTATGGTCAGGATTATCGGCTTGGACAGCGGCATTACTATCCGCAACAGGATCTGCAGTTCCGACGCGCCATCGATACGGGCAGCCTCCCTCAGTTCGAGCGGCAGGCCTTCAAAGAAATTTTTCATGACGAAGACGTTGTAAACGCTTATCGCGGCGGGCAGGTATACCGAAGAAAGTTTGTTGCTTAATCCTACCGTGTTCGTAACCACGAGGTATGTAGGAATGAGCCCCGGATCGAACAGGAACGGGATGAGGACGAAGGTGCTCAGCAACATGCGGCCAGGCAACGCCTTCACCGAGAGTACATACGCCATGGGGATAGTCAGGAAAAGGCTGGTCGCTACTCCGCTGACCAGGATCATGAAACTATTCATGGCGGCCCTGAGGAAATGCGGGCTCCCCAGGAATTGAGCGTACGCGTCGAATTTCCAGTCCCAGGGCGCGATAAGCAATCCAAAACTCCTGTCCCGAGGAAGATCGACGGGGGTTAGGCTCATCATCAGCACCTTCCACACCGGCACGAACATCAGGAGCAGCACGCAGAACAGGAACGCGTTGATGACCAGCTGGTAGACGAGTTCGTCGGCCGATCGTATTCGTCTGGACATATTTCTTTCCTTCAATACATGCCGGAGCCAGCGAAACGCTTGGCCAGGCGATTGCTCACGACGAGCAGTAGCATCCCGAAAAGCCCCTTGAACAGGCCAACGGCGGCTCCGGCTCCGAACATCTCGATATCCTGTAGCGCGTTGAAATAAACCCAGGTATCGACTATCTCGGCCACGCTCGCGATTGAATCGTTGCGCATCGCTATCAGTTGGTAAAATCCGGCGTTGAGTATCGTGCCAAGCCGCAGCAGGAGCACTACAACGATCACGTCGGCGATTCCAGGCAAGGTCACATAACGTAGCCGCTGGACGCGGTTTGCGCCTTCAATGTCAGCGGCCTCATACAGACAGGGATCTATCGCCATCAAGGCTGCCAGGAAAATGATGGCGCTCCAGCCCATCTCCTTCCAGGCGTCCGACAGGATGATCACCCAAGGGAAGGTCTTGGAATTGCCCAGAAAATCCATCTCGGTGCCGCCCATGGCCTTTATAATCTGGTTTACAAGCCCCCCGCCCTGGGACAGAAGTATGGTCAGTATGCCGTACACGATTATCCACGAGAGGAAGTGCGGAAGGTACGACATGGTCTGCACGGTTTTGCGGAACAACGGCAAGGTGGATTCATAGATGGCAAGGGCGAGCATTATGGCCAGAGGCAGTCCTATCAGCAATTTCGCGAAGCTGTAGAACAGGGTGTTGTACATTATTCTGCCGAAATTCGGCGAATTGATAAAATACAGGATATTATCAAACCCTATCCATGGGCTTTTCAGCACGCCTTCCATGGGAAAGTACTGCTTGAACGCTATTTGGGCATTGAACAGAGGCAAGTAGCGAAAGATAAGGAACCAGAGCACCGGCAAGCCAGCGAGGGCGTAGAGGGATCTATGCTTCCATATAGTTCCCAGGACCGGTTTCCGGCTCCTCGATACCGCTCGTTTCACGTTGTACCTCGACTCGCTGTGATGAGGCATCATACCGCCTACCGGGGTGACGATGAAGTCTTGAATTTGGATTATTCCGGACTGAGCCGGCTATGCTTTCTGGCGGAAGGCTTGAGGACTCTGGCCCGTTATCTTGCGGAATACCCTGCTGAAATAGGCCTGGTCGCTGAAACCTGTCTTCAATGCGATCGATCCGATACTATCTCCGGAACCGGCGAGCAGGCGACCGGCCTGCCAGACTCGATAACGGTTCAGGTACTCCCATGGAGTAATACCAAGCTCCCGGCTAAAGATGCGGCTGAGGTAGTCTTCGCTGACATGCACTGAATCGGCTACCTGCCATCGCGAGATAGGCTCACGGTAGTGTTCGTTCAGGTATTGTACTACCCGCTTGACCATAGCGCTGGCATGAGCGGGCTGGAGCTCACCCCCAAAGAGCATCTGCGATACGGCCGCATCGGTCTCCGCGTCGGTCCAAACGCCCTTGTGTTGCAGTACGACCCTGGAGCTTCGTTCCAGACGCTTTATGTCTTCAGAATTGAATACCTTGTTGGAAAGCACCAGCGCTGGCACATGCCTCAGACGCTCATCAAGTCGCATCATGTCGAGCACGTCGGCGCCGCTTAGGCCGGGCATGGAGAAATCAAGAATGACCAATCCCGGAATCTCATCACGCATGGCTTCAATTGCGGCTCCGCCTGATTCGAAGGTCCGGATGCCGTGCCCGCACAGTTCAACCGACAGCCGAGCAGCCAGGGCCTGTCGTACGGCTGGCTCGTCATCAACGATATACACTGGGCCGACATCCAGGTGGGGACAGGCACGGGCAATTATGTCGGAAAGGCCCTCTCCTGCCGCTGGCTTCGATAGTAAGCCGGTCAGCCCTGTGCCGGGGTTTCCATATATGATGAAAGGCGCCTGGAATAAGGCAGGATGTTGCCTGAGTCGCTTGATCAGCAGCCAGTCGCCTTGTCTAGCGCTTGCCATGTCCCAGGCAAGGATAGCCGGACACGTGCCCGAAAGGCAGTCGTCAAGATCTTCCATCCGTGATGCAATAACAACCGCCAATCCTCTGGACGCGGCCAAAGCGCGGACCTCGGCAGGCACTTCTGAGGCATGACAGAGACAGAGCAGGACGGCTCCGTCAGCGTCCACGGATTGCGGGGTCGTTCGAGCTAGATTAGGCAGCGGAAGGCGGATATGGAAGGTGCTGCCATAGCCGACGATGCTTTCCAGGCTCAACTGGCCAAGATGAAGGGCTACCATGTGCCGTGCGATGGAAAGGCCGAGGCCTATGCCACCGGGTGCGGAGTTTCCGGATACGCTACTGACGAAGGGCTCGAAGATGCGTTCTTGTTGGTCGGCGGGGATTCCACAGCCCGTATCCCGTACCCAAAGATGGAGTCGATCTGGTTCGAGTTCCGCGCCGAGCTCCACGAAACCATCTACGGTATGCCGCGCCGCGTTTGACAACAGGTTCAAGAACACCTGCCTGAGCCGCGCAGGGTCGATCTGCGCTACCGGCATGCGGGCTGGAATATCGAGGCGCCATGCAACCGGCCCTCCGCTATCGATCGAATCCGCAAAATCTTGAAAGACATCGCGCAGTACGGGAACGACATCAAGGTATTCCATCTGCAGATCCAGCTCGTCAATCTCCGCTCTGGAGAGGTCGAGGAGGTCGTTGACGACGCGGAGCTGGTTCCTGGCATTACTCTCGATGCACTCCAATTCGCCGCGCAACCCGTCATCGGCGTTGCGCTCCGCGTTCCGCACGTGTCCAAGAATCAGGTTGAGCGGGCTCCGTAGCTCGTGGCTGACATTAGCTAGGAGCCGGGTCTTGATCATGTCGGCTTTTTCCGCGGTCCTGCGGGCATTCTCGGCCTCGTTGAATAAGGTGATGCCGCGTATCGAACTTGAAAGGTACGCCCGTAATTCCTCATATACCGAGCCGTCGCGATTACCGGCTTCGAATACGGCGTAGCCCATCGGTATATTCTTGTAGAACAAGGGTTCTACAACCAGCGACCAGGGTTTTCTCCATGGAAGATTTTCACTCGGAACCAACTCGTCTACGCCGAATCGTTGGCCTCCTTCTGGGAGCGTATCCGTCACGCCATCGTGCCATGACAGGAAGAGCGTGCGCGATGTCGTATCAGTCACTCCTTCCTTAGTCCCGTACAGCACAAGCCACGCCCCCGGTATTTCAAAACGAGGGAGGATGGTAACCATGGTTCCGGCCAGTTCTTCCATGCTGTGGCTTTCAAATAGAGCCTTGCCGCTTTCACGCAAGGCTTCCGCCTGATGCTGGTACCGCCAATGCCGTATATCGGCAAGTCGCTGAATCCTGTCCGCCAAAGCCACCCTTGACTGATGAAGCAGGTTCTCAATGGCGTCCTTGCGCTGGGAAGCCGAGCCTTCCAGAGAACTCTGACGCAACAGGGAGAGCACCCCCTGCCATACCGAGAGGTCGGATGATCGCGCCGCGGCGGCATCCATGATGCCTTCGAATACCTGTAGCACTGCCGGAAGCGGCTGACGGACAGAGCCTTCAGTCAGGGAGGTATGCAGCTGGAGATCACTCTCGAAGGCCGCCAGCAAGGAATTTAGCGCTCTGTCTTCCACGAGACCGGCCGATTCAAGCAGCTCCGCCGCGAGCGACAGGAAATGCGCCTGCCAGGACGAGTCAGCCGTTTCCGGAGCGCTGGCCTGACGCGGCATCCAAGAACCTATCCGGCCCGCAAGCGAGAGCCCGCTCGAGTCACAGCCGCATGATTGCCGAACGACCAGACGTGAAGCGAGGACGGTGTCCTGCGCTATCGTCTTGCCGGCCAGCAACTCAAGCAATATCCCGAGGCTGCTGGTACCCTGAGCCTGGAACGGCATCGCCACCGTCGTCATCGGAGGATGACTCAGGCGGCTTTCGATGGTGTCGTTGAAACCAGCGACCGCGATATCACCCGGTACCGAATACCCTCTGGTTGCAAGAGCCTGCACAGCCTTGAAGGCGAGCAGATCGCTCGCGCCTATAAGCGCCTTGAAATCGTGGCCGGGTACAAGATTCCGTGCGTCCAGTATTTCCCGCACCGCCTCATCGCCTGCATCCCAACGATAGGGCCCGATGACCAGCGACATATCACAGGGAATACCGCGCCCCGCGAGGGCGTCAAGGAACGCCGCATACCGCTCCTGTGCCGATTGATGCTCGGCCGGCCCCCTAATGAAGGCTATGCGATCCATACCATGTACCGTGATGAGGTGATCCACCAGATTACGCATGCCCGTATACGCGTCGATCCTGACAACCGGGAACCCATGTAGTCGCTGCGTCATCAACATCGTAGGCACGCTGGCATGCGCCTGATGGAAGGATTCCAGTCTCGAGGCTTCTATCTGCCCTCCGAGGCTCGATGCCCATGAGAGAATGCCATCGAGGTATCCCGGATCGGCAAGCTCATACACGGCGTTTCGCTGGTTTTCGAACTCTGTTTTTTCATCGAGCCGTCCGCCGGGAAAGCAGACGAGATTGACACCGCTTCTGGCGGCTTCGTCGAGGATCGCGGGCCACATCTCACGTGAGGCGCCGGTATGTATGGTTGCCAGGAAAAAACCTATCGTCGTATCGATCCGCATGTATCAGAAAAAATACCATGGATGTCTGGTCAGCGATAGCGTCAAACAGATCCGGCATTATCCGGTAGGGATGACTCGGACGGCTTGAAGAGGACAGCGAACAACGCGACCGCGGCCACGCATATTACTGAAAAAACAACAAAAGTCTTTCCGAGCCCTATCGCGGAAGCCATGGCGCCGCCGACGGCATTGCCTACCAGTGCGCTCGCGCCGCCCAGAACTATGGCATTGGCCATCTGCCCCCTGGCTCGTAGATCTGGGTGAACGGTGGACCCGACATGTTCAGCAAGACACAGGTATATAAGAATGTAGTTGAAACCG
>CAZNCK010000059.1:0-22302 GCA_964571545.1 uncultured Treponemataceae bacterium
GACGCCGAATGGTGGCACTATGCAGACCCCGAATCCCGTGTCGGCCCGCTGATCGACCTCCCGCTATCGATGCTCTAGAACCCGCGTTTCAGGGCTATAGCGTCCTCAGGGCAGACTTCGTGGCAGCAGTAACAGCGAAGACACTTGCCGTAATCTATGGCAACGAAGCGCTTGTCTCCGTTTTTACCTGAAATTACCAACGCGCCCGCGGGGCAGATCTTGACGCAGGCGCCGCAGAGCACGCATTTCTCGCTGGAGAAGAAGGGCCGCGGGACGCCGAGATTCCTGAGGATGCCGCGAATAGGGCCGGACCACCGCAGCGGGCTATCCGCCACTATCGGTACGCGCTTGAAGTCCTTGACGCGCGCCTGCTCCAGGCTCAGCCCTGTCGTCTCTATCCCGGCCGGATCGAAGCCGTACACGGGATTTCCCGCGGCTACCTTGAGGTAGGGAATGTCCATCGGGTCGTAACCGACTATTGACGACGCGACCCAATCCAGGGCGAACAGGTTTGCGCCCGCCAGCACGTAGCCCAGCTTTTTAGGGCTGCCGTTGCGAGGCCCCGGACCTTCCATGCCCACTATGGCGTCCATGATAGCATACCCGGGCTTTACCGCCAGCATCAGGTCGGCAAGCATCGCGCCAAACTCCGGCTTGCCGGGGAATCGCAGATGGAAGGCGCTCTTCTGCAGGCCCGCGATCACGCCGAACAGGTTCTTTACCGCGCCCGTGAAATGCATGAACGAATGGTTCTTGAGCCTACAGACGCTGATGACCACGTCCACCTCGGTGACGACGCGGGCTATGGCAAAGCGTTTTACCAACTGGCCTTCAGGTACACCCACATCCACGGTCTCGCTGAAGTCCACCCACTCGGCGCCTTCCTCGAGGGCTACCGGCTTGAGCCCGCACTTGATGCCCACAGCGTCGCCTGACTGGAAGGCCGGAGAGGCGCCCACCAGTACGCGCCGCGCCCCCAGGCTTTTTACCAGTCTGATGACGGCCCTGAGTATCTCGGGGTGCGTCGTCACGGCGCTATCCACCTCGGCCGTGGCCAGCAGGTTGGGCTTGAGCAGCACCGTCTTACCGGCCACATCGAGCCCGCCGGCCTTGCGCGCCGCTTCGGCTACCGCCTCGAGTACGGCAATGCGGTCATAATCGCCGCAGGGTAGTATCGATATGGTGGTTTTCATGCAAACGCCACAACTGTCGTCCAGCCGTACACGTCGGGCAACCGGCCGGTCTGGATACCGTCGATCACATCGTATATCGCCGTGGTCACCTTGCCGACGGCGCCGCCGCCGAAGGTGAAGCTGTTGCCTTTCCAGTGAAGCGCCCCTATCGGGGAGATGACCGCGGCGGTTCCCATGCAGAACGCCTCGTCGGCGGGGCCGGCCGCGGCAAAAGCGCCCGTGCCCAGCACGCGGTCCAGCTCCAGGGGCGCGAACACCACCTCGACGCCAAGCTTCTCGCGGGCCACGCGCATCACCGAGTCGCGCGTTATACCCTTGAGTATGGACGGCGAGTCTGCCACGTAGAGTTTTCCGTTCTTGACCATCGCAAAATTAGCCGAGCCTACTTCTTCTATATATGTACCTGTATGATCGAGGAACAACAGGTCGGCAAAGCCATCCGCCTTGGCCTTCTTGGTGGGATAGTAACAGGGCGCGTAGTTGCCAGCGGCCTTGACCCAGCCGGTGCCGCGCGCGGCGGCCCGCTGGTACGCGTCTTCCACCTTCACATCGATGCAGGCCAGTCCCTTGAAGTACGAACCTACCGGTTGCGCGTACACCACGAACAGCGTTTCGTCGCAAGGCGCGGGAGCCAGCGTCATGCCGGAACCGATGAGCAGAGGCCTGATGTACAGCGCACCCTTACCCAGAGGCGGCACATAGTCGATGTTGGCCTTTACCACATCCAAAACGGTCTCGCTGTAGAGCCTTTCCGACGGCGCGGCCAGCATCAGGCGCTCGGCCCCAGACGCCATGCGCCTCGCGTTGTCGGCAACGCGGAACAGCCTAACCCTGCCGTCAACGCCCCTGCGGGCCTTCATGCCCTCGAACAGCGCCTGCCCGTAATTGAGGGCAGAGGCCTGAGGCGGCATTTTAAGGACGCCGGTCCTGACCACGGCCTGCGATTCGAAAACGCCGTCCTCGCCCGCGATGCTGCCGCCCATGAACGGCGTCACCTTCAACGAGAACCCGGTCTTCTCCCACTCTATGGACTCGAGCGGAGTCGGATCGAGTGAACCGGGTAAGACCATGGCTTCAAACCTGGAAATTTTCTGCTGCTTCGTGTCGTTCATCTGCGATGCTCCTGAGCGCGCTGTCTGTTACGGCGGATAGTAACAGACTTTTGAACTTGGCTCAACGGGGAGCCTAAGCCGGCGCGCGCCGGACTAGCGGGCATCGTATAGCCGGCGCATCCGGCGTTCGCGTTCATGCAGCCCTGAGGCGAACAAGCGCATCCCCGCGAGCACCACCAGGTAACTCGCCAGCGGCCAGGCCAGCATCCAGCGGGCGCCTAGCAGCTTGAGCCGGTACAGGCCTATGAGCCCGGCTATCTCGCCTGTCGCTGAGTCCAGCAGCGGCGGGTCGAAGGTCAGCACCGTACCGCCTACAAACATCATGAACACGCCCAGCCGACCCACCAGTTGCAGCACCGCCACGGTCTGGTCGGCGAAACTCTCCAGCAGCTCCTCGGCCAAAAACGGCATCACGTGCCGCCTGAAGATCCACGCCCGCCCCGCGCCCGCTGACGACGCGGCCTCGACGAAGGGCGTCGCGAGCACCCGGCTCGTCTTGGCGGCCATGGAGCCGACTATAGGCCCCAGGTCAAGGGCAGTCAGCACCGCGCACTGGAACAGAAACAACCGCCAGCCCTGTAGCCTTGAGTTGATGGTAAACGGATAGATAGCAAAAAACGCTATGACGAAGCCTGGAATTCCGGCCAGCGGCGAGATGCCCCGGTCGCGACCCGGCTTCCTGACAAGAGCGCGTATGGCTCCCGCCGCGCCGCCGATGAGGACGCGAGCAGCCGCCACGAGAAACACGCAGCCGAGAGTCCAGCGAAAGCCCCACACGATGCGCGTCAGGATATCGTAGCCGTACTGGTCCGTCCCGAACAGGTAGAACGCCGACGGCGCCTCAGGCGCAAAGAGCCATTCGGTACCGTCGGCGGTTTCAACTGACCTCAACGTATCCGAATACCCCCGTGGCCAGGACGTGAACGCCCATGGAAATATGGCGACGACGACCAGCAGAACCAGTATCGTCAGGCCCGCCGCCAACCTAGCGTTCACCGGTGATGGCCCTCCGGACCAGGTTCAAAGCCAGCTTAAAGAAGACCCAGGACGCCAAAAACAACGCCAGCACGCCCAGCAGCACGGCCACCGCTACCGGATATTGGTAATATTCAAGCCAACCGGGCCGCCTGCCCGAGAACGCCACCCTGAACAAGAACCGCGTTATCCCCGGCAGCGCAAAGATGTACTCAGTCATAAACAAGTTGGTCTGCATGATGCCCAGCAGGGTAGGCAGCTCCTCTGAAATGGCCGGAACTACCGCCGCGCCCACATGCCTTAACCTGACGGTCCTCTTGTCCAGCCCCTTGGCCAGCGCGTACACCGCAAACGGTTCGCGTTCAGCCTCCACCGATTTGCGGAGCACCGTCCTGAAGGAAAAAGCCAGCGGATACATCGTCATCAGCGCAAACGGCAACGCCAAGAGAAAGCCGCTCGTCGAATCATACGAAATGCGGCCCAGTTTAAAACCTGTCGCGTCCAGAATAACGATAGTGACCAACTGAAGCAGTATCGCCGCGATGAAATCAGGAATGGCAAACAGCGTGTTGCAGACGGACAACACAACGGCGGCGAACCTACCGCGCAGGGTCAGCCCGAGCACCATTCCCCCCGCCAGGCCGAGCGATCCGGCGAGCGCGACATAGAGGAATGAGACCATGAAGTACAGAGGAGCCGTCTCGAAGAAGTTCCAGACTGTCGTCCCGTATCTGTACTCGAACGACGAACCGTCCGCCAGCCCCCGTAGCCAGCCCCCGATAGCGTCGAGCGCCGGCGCCAGCACCAGCACAGGCCTTCCGCCATGATTCTCGAACAACAGCGGTATGGCGGCCACGAGCATGACGGCACCTGGTGCCGTGGCGAGGGCAAACAAACCCAGAGCGGCGCTTCTAATTTTTGGTGTATGCGTAAACATGATTTAGGCTGATGATCCCCGGAAACAGGCTCTCCGTCAACCAGGGCTCGCGGCGCCGGGGGGCGTCATGTACCGGCCCCCGGCCGCCTGAGCCAGACACGCCCCCCAGCCAGAGCCTCCTCGCTTCCCAGAAGGAAGCTCCGGGGTCTCCGGCTTCCCCGCAAACGTCAATTGCCGCAGGGCACCTAAAGCGTAACGACCATGTTGACGTCAGCACCTTGATATGATCAGATAGCGGCATCATGAACAGCAAAGCAAAAAGGCAATCACCATCCGACATAGTCCGCGGGTTATCAAGGGACGAACTCGAATCGGTAGTGCTTTCACAACTGGCTTCAGAAAACAACTCGCTGGCAAGCGCGATTCTGGCACGATTCGGAAAGGCTAAAAACCGGCACGATTGGCGCACGCTCATTCTACAATGCCGAGACAATCACTCGGACAACGACTACGGCATCGTCGACGACCCTGATGGCCTGGCTGCAGATATCGATGAACTAAAGAAAAAAGTCAGCCAGCCGCAAGAGATCGATTCAATCAACAATGCTTTTAACCTGTACGCGGCGATAGTGGAAGCCATCGCGCCCGACGCTTACGAAGCGGATGATCACGACGGCGTATTGCTGGAAATCGTTAACGAATCACTTGAAGATCTACTGTCGCTGGCCACGAGAACGAATACGGCGCCTTCCTGTCTGTCAGAAATCAGAACATGGGCTCGTGCCAATGTTGATGCGAAATGGGCGCATGAAGGTGATTCCTGGGATTATGACCTGTATGCGATAGAACTGGCCACAGCGCGTGACAGTCGGGATTTCAATGCGTCCATCAAGCGTTGTGAATTGAAATGTACAGTAGTAAACCAGGATAATTCCCATGAACAATTCCTGGCTGAACGCTTGGCTGAACTCGTTTGCAGCGCGCTTGAGACTGCCGGTGATTCGACAAGGCTGCAGGCCTTCATCAATACCCATCTGGATCTTGACCCCGTGCGTACAATCGCGATATGCAGAGCGCGGGATTCGCATGATCTGGACAAGGCGGAATCGCTCATACGTGACGGCATGAGCCTTGCAGCCCGGCGAAAACACCCGGGAATGATTGACCACTACGCCATGGAACTCGTATCAATCCTTGATGAGCGGGGGCAACCCGATGCCGCCATTGAATTCGCGCTGTCAAAGACACTGTCAACCTATTCAATGAACTGGTACGCGGAAGTGATGAAGAGAATCAGTAATTCTGCAAACAGGAAGGCCATGACAGATCGTATCCTCAGCCATTCCAGCAGACACGATGAATATTTTGCCGCCACTATTTGCGCCTTGGAACGGCGGTGGGAAGAGCTACAGGTATTGGCTGTTAAAAATAGTTCGATAATGCGACAGCATTACCAGGCATTAGGAAAGCACTATCCGGAGAGCGTAGCTCGATGGCTTGATACAAGCATCCGGCAGGCCCTGCGTACGGCTCAAGATCGCTCTTCGTATCAGAAAACCGCGGCTCTTGTCCGTGATCTACTTAGAATAGCTGGCAAGCCAGCAGCCGAGTCGCTTGTACGCGATCTGGTGGCAACCTATTCCAACCGGCCAGCCATGATCGAAGAATTGCGCAAGGCAATTACATAGATACCATCCTTGGGCTTTGACTTGCGCGCCCGCATCCGCGTCGGCAACCTGGCGTCCTGAAGCGCCCTCCTTAGCCGGTCGTCGCGCGCCACCTCTTCCAGATCCTTCTCCAGACCGAGGACAAAGAGGATCTGTATCCAGGTAGACATCGATACCGACCCCGACCCGTTTTCAAGTGCGCTGAGGGTTTGTCTGCTTATCCCGGCCCGCTGGGCAACCCTCCCGGAATTAAGGTCCCGCCTAACCGCGCGAGGCGATGATATTTACTTGAATACTCCCTCTTGAAGCCTTATATTTTTATTGACCAGACTTGACCAGACTTCAATAGGAGGTGACCATGTGCCAGGTCAATGTGCTTCAAGCCAAAACAGAACTATCCAGGCTCATTTCACTCCTGGAAAACAAAAGCGAAGACGAAATAGTCATAGCGCGCAACGGCAAGCCCGTAGCCAGGATAGTCCCTTGGAACGGTAAAAGCGCTGAAAATCGTATCGGAGTAGCCAAAGGCAAGTTCACGGTGCCCGACGATTTCGATTCTATGGACGATATGGTCGCGGCGCTCTTCACTGGCTCTGCACCGTGAACATCCTCCTCGATACCCATATTGCGCTGTGGTCGCTCGTCGATGATTCGCGCCTCGACAAAAAAGCCAGGACCATGATTGAGCGTGAGGATAACCGCATATTCTGGAGCGTCGCTTCGATGTGGGAGGTCGCCATCAAGCACTCGCTCAAGCCTGACAGGATTCCCCTGTCGGGAGCTGAGTTTCTGCATTACTGCGAACAAGCTGGATACGAATGCTTGCCAATCAGAGAACGGCACGTGATGGCGCTTGAATCCTTGCCCCTGATCCATGCGGATCCATTCGACAGGATACTCGTTTCCCAGGCACTAGCAGAAGCCATGGTCCTGTTGACCCATGACACCATCCTGTCTGGCTACGGCGAGCCAGTTGTGGTTGTATAGTTTTACACAAGTCCTCGGCGCTCACTCGGTTCGAATCTCGGTTGCCCCTAGTCCTCCAGACTAGTACTCCGACTGGACCGACTTGACGCAAGTTCTTATAAGTTCTTATGTGTTGATCATAAAAAAAATTGCGAGTGTATACAAGTGGCTGTGAGAGGAAGTACAAAAATGATTACAAATAAAGTGTATATGGACACCTATCTGCTCGAGCATCCGGTTCTAAGGCCGGGCAAGGTTTGCATCTGCAGTTTTCCGGGTAGCGAGGCAGCAGGTTATTCCGATCTCGATCCGCACGACGCATTATGATGAGCCCAGCGTATTATACAAGCCATGAAAACAACAATTTTGGCACGCCGGACAATCTTTGAACTGTTCAGTCATGAAGTGCTACCGGATATTCCTGACTCTAACCAGCTTTGTTTTCAAGGATTCGGAAATTAACCGGACAGCAGTGAGGTACATTCCCTGCATTGCGAAGTGACCATTTTATCGCTACAAAAACGCCTCCCTTTGAGGGAGTTTATCACTCCATAATATATTGCCAGCGATAGAAGCAAGCTGTACAACTTTTATAACGTTGATCTCAATGTCTTCAATTATGAAAGGCGTACCGACCGTATAGCTTTTTACCTCGACTGGCTCGACTGCTTTACTCGCGGTGATACCGTCATTGACTGCCATATTAAATCCGATGATAACAACCAAGACCGCAATCAATTTTCCAAGTAAGCCTCGACCTTGTTTTGCGCCGCAACCAGGGCAAACCCTAGCGCTCTTTGCGAGGGGAGCTTTGCACGTTTTACAGAGTTTCATTCCGCCCATTTCGATACTCCTTGTCATTCTTTTTCCCAACCATACGGCTAGGCATTGAAACCAATTGTTTTCTCTTCAGTCTTCCGGTGCTTCGCCTCCCCTATCAAAGCATCAATGGCAATCGCTGGAGAAAAATATTCTGTAGACAGCGTGGCTCGGAGTCCCTGAACGACGCTGAAATCGCCGGGTACATACGGCCCCTGTCCTGAAAAGCGCTTGAGGTCTTCTGAATCAAATGGCATTTCTGGAAAGAAGCTTTTAAGAAGCTGCTCAGCACCCTCCTGCCTGAGCGGCAGAAACTCTGTCTTTATCTGGAAGCGGCGGATGACGGCCTGATCCAGGGCAGCCAGGCGGTTTGTCGTGCAGATAAGCACGCCCCGGAATTCCTCCATCCGCGTAAGGAATTCGTTGACCTGGGTTACTTCCCAGGACTGACGGGCCTTTGCCCGGTCATAGAGAAAAGCGTCCGCCTCGTCTATAAGAAGGATGTCGCCCGATTCCTCCGCGTCGCTGAACATGGATGCGATATTTTTTTCCGCGATGCCGACGTATGGTGAAAGTATGTCTGAAGATCGCTTGATATCGAGTTTTCTGCCGCTTTCCTGGGCAATATACCGGGCAAACTCGGTCTTTCCGGTCCCCGGGATGCCATGGAACAGAATCCTTAAACCAGCCTTTTCCTCTGCTTTCTCAATGTTGATGCCTACAGCGCGGATGATCCGTTCTGGCTCCATCGAAACGTTCAGGACGCCGACATCATACGCGGAGCTGACCTTGTTCACCCTTGTGGCCTTGCCGCTTACCAGCTTGCTGTTTGCGGCAAACAAGGCGCTGACATACTCCATGAGCTGTCCTTCTTCTGTGTTGCCGAGCGCAAGTCCCTCGAGGGTAGTACAGAGATTTGCAACCGCGGCGCCCGTCAATTCCCGGGACGAGGCCAGCGCAACCGCATGTTTCTTTACTCGATCACTGATCGGGATATGAGCGAGAGCTAACGCCACCCGATCCGCGATGATCGCGGGCTTAAGCGGCTTGAATTCCACGGAGAACGCGAAGCGCCTGAGCGTTGACGCCTGGACTCCCTCGATTGAATTCACTATCCAGATAACAGGACAGCGGGCTTGATCCATGAAGGTGTTTATCCTCGCCTTTTCTTCCTTGTCGCCCAGCATCAAGTCAGCGAGCCAGCGCCTTCCTCCATCCAGCATGGCATCCGCTTCATCGACGATGATGACTGAGGTAGACTTGGGCAACGCAGCCTGGGCCAGTGTCAACTGAACCAGGTTCGTTTTGCGGCTGTCTTCGCTTCTATCAAGTACGTAGGGAGTCTTTCCGGAATCGAGTACCAGAGACTTTGCGAATTCAGTCTTTCCGGTACCCTCGCTGCCGTGCAGCAGTATCTGGACAGGGGCGCTCCCGCTTAAAAGAGTCTGGCAAAGCGCTCGTTCGCTCGCCCGTACCGGAAAACTGTTCAGGGAATAGTTCGATATCCCTGCGGGTTTCAGATACCGCTCATAGAGGCTGCCTGCTCCCGGTGCCGCCAGATATTCATTGAGTTCATCATACAGCGATATGTCCAAGGCGCTACGCATCGTGAACTCAACAAGATTATTGGAACGCAAACGGGATTTAGCGCTCAGGATTTCATGCATCCTGAATTCAGGTACCCCGATACAGATGCTCATGCCCTGCGGCTTCTCGTGGGAACTCCACCCAACTACCACGGATTCAAGGATATCGTTGGTTCCAGCAAGAAAAAGGAAAAGAATCAGGTTCAGTTCATCTGTGTCCAGCGAAAATGCGCGTGCAACCGCCTGAAAGCGGTCTATGCTCCCAATGTCATCTAACGGTTCATCTGCCAGACCACAGTGTTTTTCCAATACCCTTACGGCTTCTTTGCGCAATCCGCATTTCTCGGCTCCAAAAAGCAGCGAACTGATGATGTCTTTGGGCTCGCTTTCTATTTCGAGTTCATTGCTGAACCGCTCAGCGCTTTCAAGGACATCGCCTGAAATTCCAGACTTTTGTGCCAAGACTCCCAGAAGATCTACGGAAATGGTCCTCAGCTGTTCCTCGCTGAGGTTTGAATACAGGAGGTCAAGGAATTCTTCCGTAAACCGGTGTTCCGGCAACAGGCGGCGAACATAAAGCTCGAAATAGGAAGTCAGGATCGACTCCGTCGTGGTCCGGTGCCGTAGTTTCTGTTCGGAGTCCCGGTGGTTTGAAAAGGGATTATTTCGTCGGCGCATTCGTTACTCCTCTGTATAACCCAAGGGTAACGGGGAGCTATGACAGAAGGCGTCGTATATTCAGCAGTCAGTACCAAAGCATGGAAACCGGGAACAGCTTCTATCCAGTACTTGTTTTTTCAGCTATAGACCACCATAATGGAAACTGTCATAATATGACAGTTTCCATTATGAACAGACTAACATGGACACTCTTTGAAACCTTGGAATACCCCCTCTTCTCGGCGGCCGATTTACAGAATATCGAGCCCAACGCCAATATCCGGTATGCCTTGGTAAAACGTGCCATGAGGGACGGAGACCTGGTACAGCTCAAGCGTGGTCTGTATACACTCTGTCCTTCATTGCGGAAGCGCCCGCTGAATCGGCCAGCATTGGCAAACCGCCTCTATTTCCCGTCCTACGTGAGCCTCGAATACGCCTTGAGCGCACAGGGCTGGATTCCAGAAGGGGTGATAACAATCACCAGCGCAACCTCAAAAAACCAGGCTACCTTCGATACCCCGGAAGGGCACTTCACCTACCGGAGGATTCCGCAAGCCCAGTTCTTCTGCGGTGTTGAAACTGTTTCATCAGAAGATGGCTCCTGGCTCCAGGCACGTCCGCTCAAAGCACTGGCCGATTATGTCTACCTGCACGGACTTGCCTGGACTGACAGGAAACCACTGATCGAGTCACTAAGAATCGACGAGGATGAACTTGAAACGCTTGACGCCGATGATTTTGACAGCATTCAAGGCAATTATCAGACAGCAGTCAATGTAGAATCATTCCTGTCTGGACTGCGGAAGGACTTGCATGTATGAACACCAGGATCATCGAAGACCGCCTGAAAAAATATCCCCGAAGCTCCCTCGAAGATGATACACAAGCCATCCGCGAAATTACCCAGGAACTGATTCTGTTCTCGCTCTCAACCAGTGACTTCTTTTCTTATGCGGCGTTTCAGGGTGGCACCTGCCTGCGCATCGTTCACGGACTGAACCGATTTTCTGAGGATATGGATTTCATACTGAAGCAACGTGATCCGGGATTTATCTGGCAACCTTATTTATCGAGCATCGGTACTACCCTCGAACAGTATGGATACCATGTCGAACTTCAGGATAAATCCAAGATCGACAGTACTGTAAAAAAGGCATTCATCAAGGATGACTCGATTGGAAAGATCCTCCGCCTCTCGTATGCGAACCGTCAAGGCCTCCCAAAGAAGATCAAAATCAAATTGGAAATAGACACGAATCCACCCGGAAGCGGCACGTTCGAGACTCGGTACCTTATATTTCCCGCTGTCTCGAGCATCACCACGGAAACCTTGCCAACCTTGCTGGCAGGGAAAAGCCATGCGCTTCTATGCCGTGAATACGAGAAAGGGCGTGACTGGTATGACTTCCTCTGGTATATGGGGAACAATACCCCTTTGAACTATGCACGCCTGTCTGCCGCCCTGAATCAGGCGGGTCCCTGGCAAGGGCTGGGCCTGAGCATTGACCGGAATTGGTATATCAGTGAGATGAAGAGACGAATCAACGAGATGGATTGGAACCTCGCCAAAAACGATGTCTCGCCTTTCATCTCCCAGGCCGAGCAGCACGGTTTGAACCTGTGGAGCGCCGATTTGTTCATGTCTGCATTACAACGATTGCCTTGAAAAAGCATTCAGGCATAGAGTCTGGAAGCCTTCTTCAATTCATCTTTAACCAAGCAGAGCAATGCTTCCGAGCCCAGAACCTTTACAGATGAGCCCAGACTCAACACCCAGCTTTTTATCTCTTCCCTGCCGGCGGCACTGAAACGAAGGATGGCGCCGCCATCCGCCTGCTCTTCGAGCGTCTGGTTGTCGGCCCATACCCGCTCCTTGATGTATGGCACCATCGCTGGAGCAATCCTCAACTCAACGGCTATAGGCTCTTCCATGAAGATGCCAAAACTTTCCGCCAGAAGCTTTCCAGGGCTGTACTCCGGTGGAGGCATGAAATGTTCTGCCTTCGCAATTAGTTCCTGGATACGGTCAACGGCCAGAACACGGATGCTGCTGCCATGTTTTGGAATTGCCGCGAGCAGGTAGAGCCCGCTGTCGTGCTCCATGAACGTCAACGGATGAATATCGTAGGTCTTGGTAAGGCCTGTCGACAGAGCGCTGTACGTGACAGAACACACTTCCCGTTTTTCTACCGCCGTCAGAATACTCCGTATTGTTTTTTCCTTGCTTCCATAGTCCTTGCGCCTTTTCATACTGACGTGAAGATCGCTGGCCCGTTCCGCAGGGTGCAAGACACCGCGCTTGCCAAGCTTCCATTTGAGGCCCTCGATTTCTCCCTTCAAACTGCCAACCTCAAATAGCTTCGTATTCTGCAAAGCCAGGGAAAGTATAAGGCGTTCTTTCCTGTCAAGCTGCACCAAAGCGTCCCTGTCGTGTTCACCGACCTTGCCAAGAAGCCTCCATCGCTTCTGGTTGGTAGGCCCATAGACATCGAGTTCGCTGTAGATCGGCACGCCTTTGTCATCAAGCGTAGCAAGGACCCTGTACACGGTACGCTCGCTTTCGCATTCCAGGGCACTCTGGAGTTCTTTTATGGTCGCTCCCTGCGGGCGTTCGATCAGCTCCAGGGCGGTCAGGTATTTGATTGCAAAGTCTTTGCGCATGCTTTTTTTCTCCACTTGATCCAGTTGAGCAGCATAGTACCATGGTCCAACGAAATGGGATTAATTAGAAAAAAGCAAGAGACATACCCCAAGTCGCTTGTCCGGGCGAGCCTGACCGTCGTCCCGGCAGCCTCCAGGCACATCACTGCCAGAGCCTTCAAACGGTAAAAGTGCAGGCAACCGTATCGGAGTAGCCAGAGGCCTGTTCACGGTACCCGACGATTTCGGTGATATTGACGATACAGCCGCGAAGCTGTTCGCCGGCAATACACCATGAATATCCTCCTCGATACCCATATCGCTCTGTGGTCGAGGGAACGGCACGCGGTAGAGCTCGAATCCTTGCCCCTGATCTATACCAATCCCTTTGCCAGGATGCTTGTTTCCCGATCACGGGCTGAAGCCCTGGTCCTGTTGACCTATGACACGGTCCTGTCAGGATACGGTGAACCGGTCATACTCATCTAGCCAAGCCCATGTTTTTGATCACCGTTCCGGGCGCACATAAACAAGCGGGGCCACCCGAAGGTGACCCCGCTTGTTGTTCGGGCAACCGAGATTCGAACCCGGGACCCCTAGTCCCCCAGACTAGTACGCTAACCAGCTGCGCTATTGCCCGTCGCGCCTTTCGGCACGGGCGCATACTAGCACGCTGGAGAAACGCGTGTCAATGAAAGCAGTCAAAGCACTGGTCGGGGTCGAGGTCGGGACGTATGCCGGGGCGGGTCATGCAGAAGTCATAGCGCACGGGGTCGTCGGGACGAAAGGCGCGGAAGGCAGCGCCGGCTTCGCGGGCAGCCTTGAGGTCAGTAGAGCGGCGGTCTATGAGGCCGAGGCGTCTGCAGGCGGCGGCCATGTGGGTGTCCAGGGGCACGAGGAGCCGCGCCGGATCAGCCTGCCGCCAGGGGCCTGGATCGACGGCGTCATGGCGGACCATCCAGCGCAGGTACAGGAATACGCGCTTTGCGGCCGAACCACGGGCAGGATCGGGAAGCAGGTTCAGTCGCCAGGGCGACGGCGCGGCGGCGCTGAGGTTCCGCACGAAACAGGACGCGGCCTGGGCATAGTCCGGCTCAGCGGTATCGATGCCCGCCAGAAAGGCGTTCTCCAGGCTGCCGTATCGGCCAGCGATGTCCCTGGCGGCGCAGAGTAGCGGCGCCAGATCTCCCGAGTCGAAGAAACGGTAGCGAAATCCCGCGAGGCAGGAAACGACATCGTCGTTATCCATGGAAGCAAGAGTCGATGAGGGATCGGCGCCGAACGGAGCGAGAGCGGTCTCAGCCGCCCGCATAATTAGCGTCGCGTTGCCCAGGGCCAGGGCCGAGGCCACAAGCCCGGCCAGTTCCTGATCAGCGGGCGCTGAATAGCGTCGGACTACAACCAGGGGATCGGGCTCAAGCCAGCGGGGATCATTATAGCGCTCATAGAGGGCCTCAAGGAGGACAGGAAGCCTGGGGTAAGGTAAAGAACTCAGGGTATGGCCACGCCTAGCTGAACGAGCACATTTCTGCGCTCCACTATGTCGACGCGATCTGGCGCAATGGAAATGGCCTGTTTGAGGTAGAAACGGGCGCGCTGGTAGTCGCCCTTCTTGACATACATATCGGACATCGCCGCGAGCGCGTCGATATTCATGCCGTTCTCTATGAGCGCGGCCCTGAGCGAGGAGAGGATGGCGTCTTCCGCGACCTGTATCCTGGATTGGAGCCAGTATAAGGTGGACCTGTACGCAGGCGTGCCCTTGGCGGATAGAAGCCTGGTTATCAATTCGGAAGCGGCCGCTTTTTCGCCGCGCTCCACCAGCGAGCTAGCCCAGGCCATCGCGGCCGCCTCGGACAGCGGATCTCGGGCGCGCCACTCCTGAGCCAATCTGGATGCGTCGGTCAGCCGCCCCGCGCCGCGATAGGCCTTGTATAGCGATTCGGTATACGGATGGTACTCACCTGTTGCCAGAAGGGCATCAGCGCGGGCCGCTGCCGAGCTAAAGTCGTTAGCGGCGAGATCTGAGGATAGTAAGACCTTGAGCGCGCGCGTCGAAAAGGGATCAGCGGCAAGCGCTTTCTGCGCAAAGGCGATGGCTTCTAGCTTTTCCTTGGAATCGCCGCCAAAAAATACTTCGGCCGCGTACAGAATCATCTCGGTGTCGTCGGGGTAGCGTTCCAGGCCTCGCCTGAGCGCGGCTATGGCGGCGCTTCTGTCCTTCGCGCTGTCCATGGCGGTGCGGGAACGTAGGAGTATATAGAGGCGATCAGTTGGATTGATACTGGCGTAGGCGTCGAGGAGAGGCGCGGCCTGCTTATATTCGCCGCGCTCGACAAGGAGATGGGCTCGCATCAGCACGAAACGGGAATCCAGCGGATCGTCTAAGAGTACCTCGGTGATGAGGGGCAGGGCTTCGTCCCAGCGATCCGCGGCATAGAACGCCATGGCCTTGATTCTACGGCTCGCGGCGCTGTCGGCTATAGAGGATTCCAGCGCATTCAGAGCGGCTAACGCCTCTTCGCCCCTGCCCAACTCGACGAGCATGCGGGATTTTCCGAGTGTCGCCGGATAGCAGTCAAGGGCCACGGATTCCGCCCGGGCATAGGCAACCAGGGCGCCAGCGCGGTCGCCGGAACGCTCCAGGGCAATGCCGCGCGCCAGATCGGCGGCGGCGGACGGAAGGCCAAAACGGTTGAAGCGCTCCACCGAGGCGAGGGTCGCGCCCGAGGCCGCGGCCGTCTTCAGCCTAAAAATTGCCAAAGCGGGAAAAAGCTCCAACAACGGGCTGGCATCAGGCCCCGGTACCACAAGCTTGCCGTTGCGGGCATCTATAAAAGAGCGCACCAAGGGCGATTCCGGCGGAGAAACCGTGCTCGGAGGCAGGCTACCAGACAATTCCGGATATACGAGCCTCGCCATCTCGTACGCAATCCACCCGAAGGTCCTGGCGTCGGCGGAGCTGAGTGTCTTTGAGGTGCTCGACAGGTCTACGGCGTTCTCAAGAGAGGATGGGCTACCAAGCATTATGGCAGCCTCTATCTCCGCGCGCTCCTTTTGGGCCGCGCTCAGGCCCTGCCCAACGGACAAGGTGGTTCCCCCGCGGGAAGGCGGCGAACTGACGCAGGAAAACGCCATGAAAGCCACGCAGAAGGCCGCGGCGAGACTTCTCATAGTTTTCCTCTATCGCTGGCCTGATCGTGCTCATGAGCCTGCGCAAGCGGGGCGTTCTTCAGTACGAGGCGTTGAATAAACCAAACGATAAGGAGTACGAGTCCCGAGGCTATGAACAGCGCGGGCCACCACCTCGTGATGAAGGTCTTGAAGCTCATGGAGCTGAAACCGAATGAGAAGATGGAGAAAAAGCTGCCGAGCAGGACGAACGCCGTGGAAATGACAATGGAACTCGGCTTGACCTTGCCGTAGCGTATATAGTTGACCGGCATATAGCAGACGCCAGCCGCGATTACATATAAGGGACAATAGTTGCCTACGTGTATCCCCGCCACGACGGCGACGAACCGTATGAGGGCGGAACAGGCGATCATGAGCGACAGGAAGATGAATTTTACCTTCCATCGAGCAAAGACGGCGAAATACGCCACCAAGGATCCGGCGATGATGAGAACGAGAGGCCACACGATGAGAGCGCCGTTGACATGTTCTGTCGTAATCAGGAGGAGACCAGCCCCGACTACTACGGATACGACGGCCAGCGAGAACAATATATGGTAGACAATCATCTTGTGCCGGTCCATTCGCGGATACCCCTTAGCTATATTGTATCGACAAACGGGATTCCTTGCCAACGGTAAAGCGCGCATGGTATAGTCCGGCATGATGCGCTCGGCGACAATCGCACTCCTCGTCCTCATATGCATATCGATGACGGGTTGCCAGTCGCCGCGGGACTATTTCATACAGGCTCCAGGCGCGGACGCAAGGCAACTTCAGGACTTGTTCGGCCTCCTGGATTCAAACAAGCTAGGCATGGACGAGCGCTACGCCGTCACCCAGAAGATATCCTCGTCTCTGTCCACGGCGGAGGACTATCCCAGACTGGTGGATTTTCTCGCCGACACCGTGGCGCAGGATCCTGAAGGCCCGTACAACGCGAGGCACCTTCTGACCATAGCGTGGGCGTATTCTAGACAGGGAGCCGACGAGGTAGCGGCTCTCTATTACGACCGTATCCTCAAAAACTTCCCCGACCTCACCGTAAACAATGAATCCATCCACCGAGCCTGCCTCCGGCGGCTCATAGACCTGTCCTCGGATCCGGCCAAACGCATAGAATTCAGGCGCGAACTGATTACCAGGTTTCCCGACAAGGTGGATATGGGGGCGGAACTGTTCCTGCTAGGCAACGATTACGAGTCGCTCGGCGACTGGGACGCCGCCCTCGACGCGTACCGTCGATTCCTGCCGTCCTTCATCGCGGACATTCCCGGCTATCCTGACGCCATCCAGTATGCCCAGCAATTCATAGATCTGGCGACAATACGCAAGGACTGGACCTACGAGACCCTCGACGAACTCATCAGCGCGGTTTCCGTAGCCATGGCGACCGGAAATGCCCGCTCGCTGTCCAAGATTCGAGCCAAGGTCGGATTCTTCGCCATGGACTGGTACCAGGACAAGGCCGACGGCAACAGCCAGGTGCTCTTCGATTTCAGCGCCTTTACCTCAGGCACACGCATACAGAGGGCTGAGGCCCTGGACGCCAGTTCCAACTCAAGGGAAGCCTTTCTTCGCACCTGGGGCTGGACCGAGCGTATTTCTGTCTGGTACCTGTATTTCAGGAAGATCAACTTTCCCGCCGATCCCGAGGTGCACGGCCGCTGGGAGTGGGCGGGCATTTACTTCGGCGAAAAGATGCAATGACGATACGGAAGCAGCTCCTTGCGGCGGCGCTCGCGGCCACTGCGCTCTCCGCGGCCTACAGCGCCGACCTGCAGCTTACGCTTGCGGCCGAGGCGCTTGAAACAAGCGCGACAGAACTTGCCACGCTTTCTGAATCGCCGCTTGTCACCGCTCGCCCCCTCCGGGTCGTAACATCTGACATGCCCGCATTTGACCACCATGCGGGCCCCGAGCGCTTCGAGCTGGCTCTGCCCCATGGAGAACCCCAGTTCGAACGCTTCCGGGCATCCTATCTGACCACCGGCGGCAAGAAATGGCTAGAAGCGGTGGCGGAACGATCCCGCCCCTACGCCTCGTACATCCTGGAGCGCATACGCTATTACGGCGTTCCGGAAGAACTATTCTACCTGCCGTTCATCGAGTCGGAATATTCCGCCAAGGCGGTCAGTCGTTCAGGCGCCTCGGGTCTCTGGCAATTCATGCGGAACAGCGTAGGCGGTTACGACATAAGGATGGACGACTGGATCGACGAGCGCCGCGACTTCATGAAATCCACCGATGCCGCGCTCCGCAAACTCAGGTACAACCATGAGCGGTTTGGCGACTGGCTCCTGGCCCTCGCGGCCTACAATTGCGGCGTCGGAGCCATGGACAGGGCCATCAAGGCCGGCGGCGGCGTGCGCGACTACTGGCTGCTGCGGGAAGGCGGCTTCCTGCCCAAGGAAACCGCCTCATACATACCCAAATTCCTCGCCGTCGTTTCAATCGCGATGCACGGAGGGCGTAACGGCCTCACAATTTCGTGGACTCCGTCTATCGAGTGGGTACGCGTAGCGCTTGACCGGCCAGTTGACATAGCCATGCTCGCATCCATTGCCGGAGTGCCCTACGACCTCGTGAAGGCCGGCAATACGGAACTACGGTATGGCGTTACGCCGCCTGAAGGCAAATACTTCATTAAAGTGCCGGCCTCATACGAAGAAAGCGTTAAAGCCGCCATTGCCTCCAGGAAAACCCTGATGAGCGTATACATGCACTCCGTACGCTCAGGCGATACCATCTCCGCCCTTGCTCAATACTACGAGGTCTCGGTGGCTATGATTGCCAAGATGAATCCAGGGCTGAACCCTAACAAGATCCGCATCGGCCAGAGCATCGTAATACCGGCTTTCAAGGACAAGAAACCCTATGCGGGCGCGTCCAGGCCGGCCGACACGCTGGTGTACTCGGGCACCTACAAAGTCTTGAAAGGCGACACACTGTGGAGCATCTCGCTCAAGTACAGCGTACAACCAGAGGTCCTGGCGGCCAGAAACAACATGAACCTCTCGAGCGTGTTGCGCGAAGGTATGTCGCTCGTCGTGCCGATACTGGAGTAATGGAAACAAAAAAACGCTGCGCGAGTTCGCTTGGCATCTTGTATGTCGCGATCGTCGCCATAGCGCTACTGCCTACGGTCGCCGCGGCCTTGCCAGCCAGCTTTGTAGCGAATACCGCGGTGGACTGGAGGGCGGGCTTCATCAAGGCCGACGTCCAGCTCGATCTGGGCGCGGAAGGCATCTACCTGCCCTCCGGCAGATCTCAGGCTGAGAGAAGCCTTGAGGCCGCTGTCCCGGATCTGGTGCGCGACGCTGTCCTTTCCGTTGAACTCGATTCGTACAGGACTGTCGGCGACAGTCTATCCGACGGCACTCTCGATCCCGCGCTGTTTGAAGCCTTCCTTGAAGCGGGTCGCAGGACACGGTCCTCGCTGAGCCGCGACCTGGGCAAGCTTCAGGAATCGTATGAATGGAAGTTGGCAGACCTTGCGGCGCTCTACGTCAGGCACAGCGTACCCATAGACCTGCCCGCGCCAGATCGGTATGTACCGGCCCGGGCCTACACTGGCATAGTCGTATATCTTCAGGGTGAATACAGCGTCAGGGGCGAACACCGCACGGCAAAAATTCGTCCCTGTCTCTTCCCAAAGCTCTTCGACGAATCGATGCGGACCATAGTCGAACGGAACCTGCTGAATCCGGACTCGCTACGCTCATGGGGCGCGGTAGGCTATGCCACGAGCCTCGGCGACCCCGCCATGGAAGCCAGGGCGGGCAGCGCTCCGTTGCGTATCATTGCAACGGAGATATTCGGATCGCGCCGCACCGACGCCATCATCAGCGACGACGACGCCCTCAAGATCCTTGGCACCCCCGAAAACCGCGCCCTCGCCCAGCAAGGCAAAGTAGTCTTCATCATCGATTCGCCGTAAACACACTAATTGAACAAAGAGGATAAGAGAATAAGAGAATAAGAGGGAATTCAAGAGAAGATAGAAGTGGGGTACAAGAGGCCCAAAAGCTCTCCTCCTTCTCCTTCCGCCCTCTCTTTCCTGACTCTTATCCTCTTCGTTGTCCCATGCATGATCAGCCTAGCGTTCGGCCAGCATGAGGCGGGCGAAGACTTTTGCGTCGCCCAGGATATTCTCGATTTTGGCGTACTCGTTGGGAGCGTGCATGGTTTCGTCCTGGCGGCTCCAGACGACGCAGGGAAAACCGGCCTTGCGCAGGTAGGCGCCTACCGTGCCTCCGCCTACGCCTATTGCGCGCCCTTCGATGCCGTAGGTGGCCTGGATGGCCTTCTTGAGGAGCAGCACGACGGGAGCGTCGACGGGCGTCGGGGGACTGTCGTTCCGCTGGATTTCCTCGTAGTGCATCGTCACGCCGTATGCGGCCTCGACCTCACGCATCAGCTGGGTCACTTCGACGAGTACCGAATCCACAGAATAATGCGGCAGGATGCGCATATCGATATAAAAAGCATCGTCGGCCGGTACCGTGTTGATGTTCGGCACGTTGGCGTCCTTCTTCGTAGGCGTCAGCGTTGTGCGATCCGGCACGAAGATGTTGTTGCGGTCGGTAAAGACAGAACGCTCCAGCGCGTTGATGCGCAGGGCCAGATCGCAGTTGGCCAAGAAGGCGTTAGCTCCGTCGTCGGGCCTGGAAGCGTGACACTGCTTGCCCTTGGCGATCACCTTGAGCCAACATATGTTCTTCTCGGCTACTTCTATCTCCGCGCCATCGGCTGAGCCGGAATCAGGCACGACTATTAGGTCGTCCGCCGCGAACAAGGCACGATTTTCCATAAGCCACTGGATGCCGAAGACGGAGCCGTATTCCTCATCGGCGACGAACAACAATTTGACGTCGTACTCGGGAACGATGCCGTTCTTGGCCAGCGCCAGAGCAGCGAAGACGCTAGACACGAGCCCCTGCTGATTGTCCTCAACGCCACGACCATAAATCTTGCCGTCCTTGACCACGGCCTGAAACGGTTCGGTATTCCATAGGGAGCGGTCACCCTCGGGCACCACGTCGGTATGGGCCATCACCCACATGCGCTTGCCGGGCTTGGTTCCCTTGATTGTAGCTACGATATTAGGACGCTTGCCATCGCTCACGCGCGCGTCCGGGGCATCGTGGTGTTCTATGTCGACAATACCGTGGCCGCGCAGCCAGGCTTCAAGGGCCTGGGCCTTTTTCCACTCGCCGTCGCCGCCCGACTCGGGAGCCAGAGCCGGAATCGCCGTCAGGAGTGTTTCAAGTTCGATCACACCGGCCTCCGCCGTATCCAGATATCCCAGAGCCTTATCGAGTTCGTTCATAATGTTCTCCTTGAATTGTCAGGCGCGCTGGCCTCAGTTTTTATAGACGTTCCAGCTGGAACTGACAAGGGAATCGACATCGGAGTGCCTGGCCTTCCAGCCAAGCTTTTCCGCGGCCAAGGCAGAACTGGCCACCAGCCCTGCGGGATCTCCTGCGCGTCGGCCTTCGATCCTGAGCGGAATAGGTTTGCCCGTAATACGCCTCGCCGCCTCGACGATTTCAAGCACGGAAAGCCCCGCTTCGGATCCCAAGTTGACGATGAGGCTCTCGTCGGTACTGGCCATGCGCTCGAGCGCGGCTACATGGGCCGCGGCCAGATCGTTCACGTGCACGTAGTCGCGCACGCCGGTGCCGTCGGGGGTCTGATAATCGTCGCCAAAGATGCGAAGCTCGGCGCGCAGGCCGGCAGCGGCCTCCATGATCACCGGCAACAGGTTGGCGGGATTTTGTTCACGACTCTTGACTCGGCCGCGCACATCGTAACCCGCCGCGTTGAAGTAGCGCAGAGCCGAATACCGTATGCCCTTGAGCTTGTCATACCAGACCAGGAAGCGTTCTACCTCCAGCTTGGTGAAGCCATAGAAGTTTTCAGGCCTCGTCGGATGTTTCTCGTCGACGGGCAGGTATTCAGGCTCGCCGTAGACGGCGGCCGAACTGGAGAAGACGATGCGCTTTGTACCGGCCGCGCACATCGCGTTGAGGATGTTGATCGTGCCGCTGATATTGTTGCTGGCATATTTTTCAGGAGCGGTCATTGACTCGCCCGCGGCCTTGAACGCGGCCAGGTGGATCACGCCGTCATAGCCCTCCGCCAACGTGGTTGTCAGCAGACCGGCGTCCATGATATCGCCCTCGATAAACCGTTCGCCGTCGAACAGGTTGTCACGCGTGCCGCTCGACAGGTTATCGTAGACGACAACCTCGTGCCCGGCTTCCATCAATTCGAGCGCCACATGGCTACCAATATAGCCGGCACCGCCGATTACCAACACCTTCATGCGCATATTCTCCTTATTCAGCGCGTCCACGCTGCCCCATCGAGCACCGTGAAGCGCCACGAGGATACTAGACGGGATAGCCAAATGCGGCAAGTACGGCACGCGCGCTGAAGCAACGAAGCAGGCGCCGACCCGGTGCGGACTTTTCGCCGATATCGCGGACGGATGCGAGGCGCGAGGCGCTGAGGGCATACTTTCTGTATGTCGAAGCGCACGCGCGCTGAAGCAACGAAGCAGACGCCGCCCCGGTGCGGACTTTTCGCCGATATCGCGGGCGGATGCGAGGCGCGAGGCGCGCG
>CAZNCK010000060.1:0-9122 GCA_964571545.1 uncultured Treponemataceae bacterium
ATCAAGGTCGGCGGATTCGTCGTCATCATCTTCTCACCGGTCGACGTGTCTCTCTGGATAGCGAACATCTTCAACCGCCAGGCGGGGATGCAATGACCGTACTCGTGACGATTGCAGGCGCGGGCGCACTTCTTGCCTGGCTGTTCTTCAGCCTCTGGCGACAAGCAGCCCGAGATGCCGCCGCCATCAGAGTCGAACTATCCAAGGCTAAGGCGCAAGCGGCTACGACGGCCACGGCCCTCGGCGACTATGCGACGACGCGCGACAAGATCGAGGAGGATACTCGTGACAAGGAAGACGAAATCAGGGCGACTCCTGCTGGTACTCTGCTCGATCGCGCTAACGCTCTCTTTCCAGGCATGCAGAAGCGATCCGGAAGAGATCCCGGTTCCCATTGAATTACCGTCCGCGCCATTACCTCCAACGCTCGTGGAGGTACGGTGGCAAGACCGCCTGGAAGGGCTCTGGCTCTCGCCGGACGAGTACCGGAACCTTGAGGTCAATATCGTTCGAATGGGCGCCTACGAAGATGCCCTTGTCGCTTATATAGAATTATTAAGGAGCATCTATGGCGCCAGAGAGACCGCAGGCCAGAACCGATAAAGAGCGCCTCGCTACGATCGAAACGGAGATCGGCCACCTTAACGAATCGATCAGGGAAGTATACCGATATCTTCGCGACGAGTTCTCGAAGATCGTATCGAGCCAGCTTGACGACCTCCGCGCTCGACAAGACAAGGCAGAGAAGAGCATGGCCTTGAAGGCTTCATGCGACGACCTATCCGAACTTGTAGAGCGACAGGCGGATATCGAGCGGCGCATACGCGTGCTCGAGAAAACCATCTGGAAGGGACTCGGCGCAATCGCGTTACTGGCCTTCCTGTCACCGTTCATCGCCAAGCTTTTCAAATTTTCTTAAACGAGGATTCAATGGGTCGAAAAAAGCAGGATGACGGTTCCGACAATCACGCCGAGGCCAGGCGTCTCTATATCGAGGATGGGCTCGGTATCCAAGCCTTGGCCGAACGGCTCGGCGTCTCGGCGCAAACCGTCTATCGCTACAAGTCCTCGGATATGGTGAAGGGCGACGACTGGGAACGGCAGCGCAACGTCTGGAACATGAGTCCATCGGAGATATCCAATATCTACGCATATGCGCTCAAGCGACTCCTCGTCAAGGTCGACGCCGATCCAGACCTATTGCTCAACGCGGCGACAGCTGACGCCATCACCAAGAATATCAAGAACCTGCAGCGAATCGATCCGCGCCACCAGTACATTGGCGCAGTCATCGATCTCGTCAAGGCGGCCGATCAATTCCTCGGCGAGCGCGACGAGAAGCTCCAAGGGACGATGCGCCTCCACTGGGACGCCATCAAGGATCGCATGGTTGAGGCGCTCAACAAGGAGCGTCTGTTTTCATGATGCCATCCATCGTCACTCCGATGAGAAGAATAAAGACTGTCTCCCAGCTCGAGCGGGAATGGGAACTGTTCAAGACCGAGATTCAATCCCGCCACGCCTTTACCGACAATGGACCGGAGGCTAAGGAAGCCAGGAGGGAGCGCGGCCGCGACGACATCCTCTATTTCGGGAAGACATACTTCGCCGAATACTTCGACGCTGAATGGGCTTCGTTCCATAAAAGCTGGCCGACGATTGGCCTGATCAAGGACGAGCCGACGCTTGTAGCCGCACTCCGTGGCGCGGGCAAGTCGACGTTCTTCGGATTCCTTCGTATCGTCCACGCGGCTACCTATGGGACGAGCCGGTACGCCATCCTTGGCGCATACGACCACGACAGGGCTTGCCTTATGACTGCCCGCGTGCTCCTCGAGCTTCTCTATAATCCCAAGCTCGCGGCCGACTTCGGGCCATACTTCCCGACGGACAAGAAGCCTGGCGTTGGTTTCTTCGTCGCGCAGTGCCCCTGCGACAAGGACGTCTCGACCGCCATTCAGGCTATCAGTATCGGCCAGAATCCGCGCGGTATGATCTGGGGTGCCTATCGTCCCGATCTTGTCGTCCTCGACGATATACAGAGCGACAAGCGGGCGCGTTCCAAGAAGTGGGTCGCCGAAACGCTCGACTGGATATTCCGCGGCCTCGTCCCGGCTCTTCGCTCAGGCTATTTCCTGACCATTCTCGCGACCTATCTCCATACCAAATGCGTGGCCAGTCTCCTGCGCCATGGCGGCAAGGTCCAGGGACGAACGTATCAGCCTATCAAGTCGTTTGAGTTCCCCGCGCAGGAAGGCGGACGGCCCGATGGGAGGCCAACGTGGCCGGCAGTCTTCTCATTAAACCGCCTGAAGGCGCTCAAGACGACCATCGGCTCGCTCATCTATAACCAGGAATACTTACTCATCGCGATATCGGAAGAAGGTTCGATCTTCCCCGAGGAGTGGATCAAGTATTACGTACCTGGCGACTTGGACGCTCTTGTGTTCGACGCAGTGCTTACTCGTATCGATCCCGCTTCAAAGGACGCGAAAACGAATTGCAAGAAGGCTGTTATAACAGCCGGGATCGCTAGCGGCGTCGTCTACGTACGAGCCGCATGGATAAGGAATCAATCGGTTGCCAAGATGATCGATGCGGCATACCAACAATACGACGAGCACAATTCGTATCGCGTCACCTACGAGGACAACGGCGGCCATGCATTGCTCTCGCCGCTCTTCGATGCTGAGGCGGAGAAGCGCGGCTATGCGCTACCGATACGGGCCTGGACGGAGCACGAGAACAAGATCCAGCGAACGGAACAGATTCTTTCCGCTGACGTGGAGAGCGGTCGTATCCGTTTCCTAAAGGACGATTCTGACCAGGTCACGCTCGTGGAGGAACTCGTCGATTTTCCCACTGGCGACCTTGATGGTCCCGACTGCCTGGCGGGTCTCGTCCGGGATCTCAAAGAGATTGCTCGCAACAGGCGCTTTACCGCTCGCGGCGGACGACGCCGAGAATCCTATGAAATTACCAGGGGGTATGTCTGATGCCCAGCGATTATCTCTGGGGACCGAGCGGGGAGAAACTTCCCATAAAGAAAGACAGGCCGCCTCACTTCGCCTCGCGCGATAGGGCCGGCCAATTCCTCGACCTTATATGGAATGTCCTTCCCGACCCTGACCCCATCCTGGCGCGCGCTGGAAAGTCGTATTCCGGTCTCCGCGAACTCATGATGGACGAACAGGTCGAAACGGCGTGGACGAGCCGCGAGGCGGCCGTCACGAGAACGCCCTGGGATATTCTTCCCGGAGCGCCTGATCGTCAATCGCGTAAGATAGCGGATTTCTGCCGAGAGCTCTACCGGAGCTATAAGCTCAAGACTATCAATCAGGGCCTTCTCGAGCACGTGCTCTATGGTTTCATACCGGCCGAACTGATCTGGGACACCGTAGACGGTAAGTGGATTCCTCTCGATATCGTACCCAAGCCTCAAGAATGGTTCGCGTTCAACAATAACAATCAGCTTGTGTTCAGGCCAAGGCTCGGTAGTTTCGAGGAGTTGCCACCACACCGATTTCTGCTCATTCAGCACCGGCCGAGCTTTACGAATCCGTATGGAGTCAAGCTCTTGTCGAAGATATTCTGGTCCGTCACGTTCCGCCGGAATGGCGCGCGCTGGTGGGCGGTCTTCACTGAAAAATACGGCGGCGCGTTCGCGACGGCAAAGCACCGGTCCGGAGCGCCCGAGAAGGAAATCGACGACATCCTCCATACACTCGAGGACCTGGTAACATGCGGCGTCGCGGTATTCCCCGAAGGGACTACGATTGATATAAGCACAGATGGAAGCAAGTCACAGGCGACTGGCAACTTCAGGGAATTTGAATCGTTCTTCAACGAGAATATATCCAAAGTAATACTTGGCGCGACGCTCACCACGGACATTGGATCGACCGGGTCGTTTTCGGCCGCGCAGGTGCACAATGACGTGAGAAACGATATCGCATTATCAGACCGAGATTCGCTCGCGGAAGCTCACGACGACGTACTCAAGCTCGTCACGCGTTTCAACTTCGGCGACTCAGCGACACCGCCAGTGTTCGCGTGGGAAGAACCCGAAGACCTCAAAGCTCCTACGGCGGAGAGAGACAGCAAGCTCTATACGATGGGCTGGAGGCCCACGAAAGAATATATTATGGCGACCTATGGTATCTCCGAAGAACACTTCGAGCTATCGAAGCCAGCGCCCGACGGCGTAGGTTTCTCCAGCGCAGAGCCCAGCGTTCAAGTGAAGAGCAACTCCGTTAGGTTGTCCAATTTCGGGATTGAAGAAGACGATGCGGATTTCGAACAGTTCATCGAGGAACGAACCAAGGAAGGCCAGATAGTAATCGATGCTATGTTCTCCGAATACTCCAAGGACGCGGATCAAGCCGATTCATATGATGAGGCGTTCGAGCTGATGTTGAAGCGTTATCCGCGCCAAACGAAGCATCGAAAGCGATTTGCGAGCATCATCGACAACGTACGATATGCCGTATCCCAGCTCTCCGCGTCGAGCGAAAAGACGAAGAAGCCATAGCATGTCTGGAGCCGCGCCGCAACCGACAGAAGCCCTCCGATTCCTCAAGAACAAGAAGATCGTGCCCGTCGAGAACTGGGACCTGATTGGAGGGGCCGAACACGCGCACGCGTTCACTGCCTCGCATATTACAAATACCGAAGCCCTTGAGTCGATCCATGGACTCATGGTCCAAGCTATGGAAGAGGGTATTCCGTACGATAGATTCAAGAAAGACTTTCTGTCGATGATGGACGCGCGCGGATGGGCGCTCCATCCAGACAAGAATAATGATGCCGAGTACAGGAACTGGCGTGTCGACATTATACATCGAACGAACATGAGAACGGCGCGGTCTGCTGCCAGCTATCGGCAACAACTCCGCGAGTCAAAACTCCGGCCATACTGGGTCTATAAGCAGAAACAGCGTCCCACAAAGCGCGCAGAACATGAGCCACTTAACGATGTCGCCAAGCGGTTCGACGATGCGTTCTGGGATACGTATTATCCGCCCAATGGCTGGGGTTGCGACTGCTACGTCCAGTCCTTATCGGCGAATCAAGTCGAGGGCGGAAACTATAAACGAGAGGTTCCTCCTGATTTTAATCCATCGAGCGTTCCGGCTGAATGGCGCCACAACCCAGGCCTGGAAACCCTTGCTCCTGACTTCTCGAAATTCGACAATCTACGGCGATATAGTGTCAATGGAAAAAGCGCCGTCAGCCTTATCAAAGAAGCCTATCAATCGGAGATATCAGAGCTCCAACTATCGAGTGGCGAATGGAAAAAACTCTCCGACCGCATCATGAAGCAAGTCGCCGATCCGGCTACAGGGAAGTTGTCTTTCTCGTACCAAGTTCAGAATATTCAGCATTTTGCCGGGGCCATCGATAGCGTCGTAGCAGAGGCTATCAAGACAGACGAGATTAAGATGATGTACTCCGATCGAGCGCTTCAACATGGGAGACGGGCTCATAAGGCTGATACCGCGATTGGCCAGGTCCTGCCTGCCGATCAAGTCGTATCGCTTCCAGCCTGGTTCGCCAACCCAGATCGGGTGTACCGTGAAACGAGCGGGGAGTATCACTTTGTAAAGCGATATAATGGCCCTTCGCCCCGAAGTCTTCAACCTGGAGAAGAACTATGCGTCCGTGGTGTTTTTCGGAAAAGAGGGGTAGCTACTGCCTGGCAATTGGTCACATATATGATCGTGCCGCTTGAAAATGAAAGCGGATTTACACTGCTCTATCAAAAATAATAAGACAGCGATGGCCGGGAGGTGCGCCCTGCAATATCCAGACGGTTTTGATTACCGCCTGTCCACCTTCTACTTGGTGCCATCATCACTGCCTAAGACATAATTTACGCTGATTATTCGCTTAAAACAAGCATTAAACACGCGTTTTTCATGGCTTTTTAAGCATAAATTCGTTTTTTTTATCATTCTTCGGCCTCGGCGTCAAAGCGCGCTATTTCTTTCACCAATATAGACATTCGTGGCGTCGATGGGCTCCGAGCAGTTTATCATTCTGCCTGCCCCCCTACAGGGGGTAAGGATGAAGCCGCGGTCGAAATCATAGACCGAGGGGAGGGTGACACCGCCGCGGTCATTGTCTCCCGAAAGGCGGTATTCGAGCCGTTTGCGGCAGCCGTGCTGGCGACCAGCGTGGCAAGGCCTCATGTCATCGCGTTTCTGATCAACGGGCAGAGCCTGGAAGAGCTCGGAGGGTCGAGGGGCTCATCGTTCCTATCCGCTCGGCTCTGGAGCAGCGAGGCATTCACTCGGCCTGCGTCGTCTCCCGTGATGATTGTGTCCCCCTAGCAGCCGGACTGGCCGCTTCGCTCGAGGAAGTATCATCGCTCGTGGTCATGACCGGACTGCCGGTCCCGGCCATCCTGATCAGCAAGCCCGTGTTCCTGGCGTCCAACAAGGGGCCATCGATTCTTGCTTCGATAGACGATGCGCTGAAACTCGTAGAACTCGGGCGCCGGCGCGAGCGCAAGAGCCTTGGCTAGACGCTGGAGGACTGACCCGCCAGGTATCATCGGGCTTACGGAAAGCCAGACAGGATTACGGTGCTGGCATGAACCGCCGCCCGCGCGTGCGTTGAGCACGGGCGGCGGTTTTCCGTTCAGCGCTTACTCTGCCGGCCTGAGTATACCTATCCGACCTTCCTTTTCCAGCCTGCGTATCAATTCGACCACCCTGAAACCCGCCGCGTCGCATTCAACGAGTCGTACGCGGCCGAGGGCACTCAGCGACGCGCCTATACGCTCGCGCCGGTCCACGGGAAAGCGGCCGAGCAGGCGTTCGCGTTCTTCAGTCGCCAGCGGTTTCATCGCGACGACGAGGTCCTGTTCGTCGGCTTGTTCCAGCACGGCTGCTATAGATTCGTCGTCCAAGATTATCATGTCCTCGAAGACGAACATGTTGCGCTTTATTGACTCCGCCAGTTCAGGGTCGCTCTGGTCAAGTGCGTTTATGACCATGCGCTCGGTATCACGCGGTGAAAAATTGAGTATGCCCACGACCTTCTGAATACCGCCGGACGCGGGGCCGGTCCTGTCTATCGCCGACAGCTTCTTGCCCAAGATGCGCTCCACATCGGTCATCACTTCAGGCGCTACGCCGTCCATGGTGGCAATGCGCTTGGTGATGCCGGGTTGCACTGCATCTGGCATCAGCGACAGCAGTCTGGCTCCGGCAGCGTCATCGAGGTACGAAAGGACTAGCGCGCTGAGTTGCGGTCGCTCGCTGGAGAGGAACAGGGCAAAGGCCTCCGCCTGGATGCCCGCCAGCGACGCGAACGGTTTGGCTGAGCTGCGGGCTTCCGCGGCGTCTGACTGTCCGTAGAGCACGCGGTCGGAGAGGTCTTCCTGGCCGCCTTTCAGCTCGTCGATGCGGCTGGTCATGGCGCTTAGGGCGTTTGAGACGCTGTCCTTGATGGCGGCCAGGCCGCCTCGCAATTCTTCCGTGAGTCTGGAAACGGGGTCAGCCCCGGCGTCCTTGCCTTTCAGTACTGTTTCGCCGCCTTCAACGGTAGCGCTCAGGTTTTCTCCGTCGCGGCGTATGCCCGTGAGTTCTGCCACCCTGGCGCCGCCGAGGCGCAACCATGCCCGGCCTTCATCGTATTCAGGTATCGCTATGACGGAACCCTTGCGGAGCGAGCGCAGCGCGTCTATGGACAGGGATCCGGCGCCGCAGAGCAGTTCCGCCGGCATCGGAGCTCGCCGTGCCGCCGCCAGGCTCGGCGTCGTGCCCTTGTCCTGCATCGATGCGTACCAGTACTTGGCCGACAGCATCCCGATGATCGGTTCCAGCACCAGGAACGGATAGACGATATCAAACTTGCTTTTGATCGCGCCCGTAGTCAGCGTAAATGACGTGAGTACGATCATTTCAAGCGGCGGCACGATCTGGCAGAAGCGCGCCTCCGTTTCTATCTCCGCGAGGCGAGGCTTGATGCCTTCCACGAACGACCAGCTGGAACCGAGGTCTTCAATGATAGAGGAAAGAGTTCTCTCCAGTTGTGATACTTCGATGTCGGTGAGTCCTCCGATGGCGAGCGGATTCTCCGTCCTGGACGGCGTCGCACCGAACAGGCGCTCCAGTACGGCATCGGTTCCGGACGCGTCGATGTGGATGATGGCCTGGCCTTTCAGCGGTTCCATGGAGACTACCGCCAGCGTGGCAGGCGCGGCGAGCGGTGTCATGAACTCGTCGTAGGTCATCTGGTCAACGAGGTCGAGCGCCAAGTCACAGGGTAGCCTGAGGCTCGTGGAGAGGCGTGTGGCCGCGAGGCGCGCAAAGCCTTCGGCTATCATCTGCATAGTCCGCAGCTGCTCCTTGGAGAACTTGTCAGGACGCCTGAAATCGTAGAGCTTGATCTGTCCGCCCGGTGGAAGCTGCTTCTTCGAGCCGAGAATAGTCAGCGGGCCGGGAATGGTTTTACCGTCGCCGACGAGCACTTTGGAAGCGTCGCTCATGGCGCGTTTCTCCGGCCCACGAGCTCTGTGACGCGGATGCCGAAGTTCTCGTCTATGATGACGACCTCGCCTCTGGCTATGACTTCTCCCGCGGCCAGCAGGTTGACCGGCTCGCCGGCTATGGAGTCGAGCTGGAGTATCGTACCCTTGGCCAGGGTTGACAGGTCACGGACGGACAGGCTCCGCTCTCCAAGGACCACCTGCGTCAGCACCATCGCGTCTTCTATTGTTCCCGTTTTCATGATCGCACCTCGTTTGCATCCTGATAGGTACGCGTCACGACGAACGCGCTCTTTCCGTGTTTCTTTCGCATGATGCCTTCAGCCACGATCACGCCGCCCGCTTCGAGGTAGGCGGCCTGACTGGCTGGAGCGCTCAGGGTCAGCGTGCCGGCCCGCTTCTGCCGATCCACGTCGTCGGCACTCAGCGTTGTTGAAGCCAGCACGACGATGGCCTCCATTGACAGCCTGCCGACAGTGGCTTTTTTTTCGTCACCTGTTTCTCTAGTTTCCATTGCGTTCTCCTTATTATTCAAAGCATAGGGCGGGGCTAGGGGGCGGTCTTGCACTATTTTGAATTTAGGTTGGAAGAAAGCGGTACTATTTTGCGGAACCTGAGCGGTAGG
>CAZNCK010000060.1:9149-21972 GCA_964571545.1 uncultured Treponemataceae bacterium
CGCTGTCGGTTGATGAACTCGAACAGAGGGCAGCCCGCGCGTTCTTTGAAGCGCCTTGAAAAATCAGTGACGTTCAGGGCGCAGTTCCCCACAAACCAGTCCAGGCTGAAGGCCTCGGCATAGTTCTGTTCGATGTACCGGACCGCGTCGTCAATGCTCCAGACGCCGTCCGGCGGACTCCACGGGCGTGTGCCGGACGCGTAGCGTTCGTCCAGCCGCAACGCCATGATGACGAGTTCCAGTGCCCATGCGCCGGCAAGCGCCTGAGCGCCCGGGCGGTTCCCAGCCAGCTCTGCGGAGATCCGAGCCGCGACTTCAACCAGGCGCTCGGCGTCCTCAGGAGCGAGGCCGGCCCAGAACGAACCGTCGGCCAGCAGTGTTGCCGCCGCGGCATAGTCGACGTTTCCCGCGATGAGGTTGCTCTGCCCCTGTGACTCTATTCTGACTATGGCGCGCGCGCTTGCTTCATCCTGTCCGTGAAACGGCACGACGGAGAAGCGGGCGCGTTCCGAACGCCCGGACTGGCCTTCGGACTGGGTCGTCCTGATGGTATAGTATCTGTTGCCTAAGCCAAGCACGAAATCGGTAGCCATGGATGATTGAGTATGCAACGATGCGTGGCTGTCCGCAAGCGGAGAGGAGCCGCGGCATCGTTGCTTGCTGTTTTATGACTGCCGCTTCCTGAGTTCCTGCCGTTTCTTCCTGAACTCCATGATAGGCCTGTCGCCCCTGAACAGGTTCTCGCCCTTGCCGATGCCGTCCGATTTTGGAACTTGGGTGTTGACGATGCGCCTGTCCTGGTGGGCTATCACCAGGTTCATAAGACCGCCCAGGGCGCTGATGAGCCACGACAGCCCTGGCACCGGCATGAAGATCGGGTAGAAGCGCAGGTACAGTATTGTGTGTTCCTCGTCCACCGGCACGAAGGCCGCGGTGACGCGCAGCTTGTCCGAGATGCGGTTTTCCCACAAATTTGGCAGCAAGAACTCTATCTTGTAGTCGCGGTCGGGATCGGGCACCGGCACCTCGTCGGGGCCGCGGGGGGTGGAGCCGTCGTCGACCTTGTTGTACACGTACTGGAAAAACAGCTTGTCGCTGACCCATTCCACGCCGGGGCCTTCCACCAGGGTACGGTTGCCGCGGCCTATAGTGTTGTGGTGGACGAACGGCAGGTGCGCCACATCCAGCTGGTGCTCCGCCACGCGCGTGTAGTGGTTGTCCCACGGATCTTGCACGCTGCCCCAGCGCGTGAATTCCTTGAGGTCCTCGAAGTACGGCGGCTCGGCGGGGTCAGGCTGGCCTTCACCCCACCAGATGAAGATCCAGCCCCAGCCTTCGAAGACGGGGTAGGAGCGCATCTGGAATGCCGCAGGCACCGGCGCGTTCCTGCCGTTGGCGGGAATCTTTACACAGCGTCCTGTGGCGTCGTATTCAAGGCCGTGGAAGGGGCAGCGGGCGTGTCCGTCCACGATATCGCCCAGGGCCAGCGAGGCGCCGCGGTGTGCGCAACGGTCGAAGAAGCAGTGGGCTTTGCCCTCGCAGTCGCGCCAGAATATCAGCCGTTCTCCGAGGCGCATGAAACCGACGGGCCTCTTGCGGGGAATTTCCTTTGATTCGAGCACGGCATACCAGAGGTTCTGTATCATGGCGCGTCCTTTGCATTCTGCAGATTGTCTGTAGACTGTAAACCCGACTCACGCGGCGCGCAAGTCGGGCCTCTGGCGCATCGCCTCTGGCGCGCCGCCTCTGGCGCGCCGCCTCTGGCGCGCCGCCTCTGGCGCGCCGCCTCTGGTGTAGCGCCGACATTCCGGTGTAGACTGCCGCCCCGTCAGGGAGGCTACACCAATGGCGGGAATCAAGGCATTCGACAACGAGAAATATATAACCGAGCAGGCGTCGTTCATCAGGGAGCGCATGCGCCGCTTCGAAGGTAGGCTTTACCTGGAATTCGGAGGCAAGCTGCTCGCCGACTTTCATGCCGCGCGCGTTTTGCCTGGCTACGACCCCAACGTCAAGATTCGCCTCCTCAAGGAACTCGAGCGCGACGCCGAAATCGTGTTGTGTATCCACGCGGGCGCCATAGAGCACCGCAAGATTCGCGCCGACTACGGCATCACCTACGATGCCGACGCGATGAAGCTGATAGACGACCTGGGCGAATGGGGGCTCTCCGTCTCCGCCGTCGTCATAACGCGCTGGGAAGGCCAGAGGGCGGCCAAGACCTTCAAGACGAAGCTTGAAAACCGCGGCATCAACGTCTATGTCCATCAGCCCACAAAGGGCTATCCCACCGACGTCGACCTCATCGTCTCCGACGAGGGCTATGGCGCCAATCCGCGCATCGCCACGACCAAACCCCTCGTCGTCGTCACTGGTCCGGGGCCTGGTTCCGGCAAGATGGCGACCTGCCTCTCGCAGGTCTACCACGACCGACGCATCGGCGAACGCGCAATGTACGCCAAGTTCGAGACATTCCCCATCTGGAACCTGCCGCTCAAGCACCCCATAAATATTGCCTACGAGGCCGCCACCTTGGACCTGCGCGACTTCAACCTGATCGACCCCTTCCACCTCGAGGCTACCGGCGAAGTAGCAGTCAACTACAACCGCGATGTTGAGTCATTTCCGATACTCAAGGGCATTCTGGACCGCATCACCGGCCAGCCAGACGCGTACCGTTCACCCACCGAGATGGGCGTCAACCGGGCCGGTTTCGCCATCATCGACGACGAGGCCGCTCGCGAGGCCGCCAGACAGGAAGTCGTGCGACGCTACCTGCGCTGCGCCAGCGAGTACATGATGGGCATGGCCGACAAGGCCTCGCTAGACAAGGCCGATCTCCTGATGAAGGAACTCGGCATCGGTCCCGATTACCGCCCCGTCGTGCCTGCCGCCCGCAAGGCCGCGCTGGATGCCAAGGCCACATCGGAGAAGGACCCCAGGGGCGGCGACTCGGCTTTCTGCGGCGCCGCGCTCCAGTTGCCATCGGGACAGATCGTCACTGCCAAGAATTCCAAGATGCTCCACGCCGCCACCGCGGCCGTGCTCAACGCCGCCAAGCAGCTTGCCGGCCTGCCAGATCAGATAGACGTCCTGTCTCCCCTCGTCATCGAATCGGTGGCCCGTCTCAAGCGCGAGGTGCTGGGCCGCAAGAGCGCCAGCCTGGACGTCGACGAGGCCCTCATAGCCCTGTCCATCAGCGCCACTCTTACGCCCATGGTCCAGGCCTGCGTGGACAAGTTGCACGAACTCCGAGGCTGCCAGATGCACCTCTCCCACATGCCCACGCCCGGCGACGAGGCCGGTCTGCGCAAGCTCGGCGTCAACCTGACCTCTGATCCCGTGTACGCGTCGAAGAGGCTGTTTGTGGAGTAGCGGCGCTAGAACAACGGCGTCAGAGCAGCGGTGAAAGTAGCCTGAGCACCTGGAGGAATATTCGTCCGGCTACAGTTTTGGGGCTGTACTCGCCAGGCGTCACCGGGTCACAACGCTCCAGCGTAGTCAGGAAATCCGCCTTGACGCCGGCTACCGCCCTGCCGCCGTACAGTAGCGTGCCGCACTCGTAGTGCAGGAACAGGCTGCGGTAGTCCAGGTTGGTCGTGCCTATGACCGCGACGATATCGTCCGACACGAAGGTCTTAGCGTGCATGAAGCCGTCCACGTACTCGTACACCTTGACGCCGGCCGCTACGAGTTCGTCATAGTACGAGCGGGTGGCCATGTGGGCGTACCATTTGTCCCAGTGCCGTGGCGCTATGATCCTGACGTCGATATCGCTTTTGGCCGCCAGGCAAATCGCTGTCATCATCGTATGGTCCACGATGAGGTAAGGCGTTGTTATATAAATATAAGAACGCGCGGCGTTGACTATGTTCATGTAGACAGACTCGCCGACGCTCTCGTCGTCCATGGGGCTGTCCGCGTATGGCTGAACGAACACATCACCCTCGGTCAGGGTCGGCCGCTGATTAAGGAATGGCTGGTACTCGGCGGAACTTTTCGTCTGGAGGTTCCACATATTGATGAACATGATGGTGAGGCTGTCGACCGCGGCTCCCGTTATGACTACCGCGGCGTCCTTCCAGTACCCGTACTTTTCGACCTTGTTGATGTATTCGTCAGCCAGGTTGATACCTCCGGTAAACGCGACGGAGCCATCAATGATGACGAGCTTGCGGTGGTCGCGGTTATTGAGGATGGTCGAAGGCACGGCGCTCGCCGGATTGAACACGGCGCAGGCGATGCCCATGCGTTCGAGCGCCGCGGGGTAAAGAGGGGGTAGCGTGATGAGGCATCCGATGCCGTCGTACAGCACCCGCACGTCTACACCCTTTGCGGCCTTCTCCACCAGGATGCCGAGAATGGTATTCCACATGAGGCCTTCATCGATTATGAAATATTCCAAAAAGATGAAGCGTTCAGCCTTGGCAAGCTCGGTCTGGAGCCTCTCAAATTGCGCTTCGCCGGATTTGAGGTGTTCGGCGTCTGAGGCGCCGTAGACAGGAAAGCCGGCAGTCTTCGAGAGGTACCTGGCCTGCCGCCCGAAATCGGCCCGCAGCGCCGAAACGGAGGCCAGCGCCGCCGCATCCTGTTTGAGGTAAGGCTTGGCTGTGGCTTCGAGCAGCGCCATCCTGCGCCTGCGCCTGCGCGATGAAGGCTGGAGCCCGAAGAGCAGATAAAAAAGGCCGCCGAAGATGGGCATGAGGAGTATCAGGATCGACCAGGTAAGTTTGTACGAAGGGTCGGATCTGGTCTTGACGATGTATAGGACGACGAAGAGACTGACCAGGGAGAGCGCCGCGTCGAGGTATATGGAGACCCTGCTGGTGGTCCAGATTGTAAAGGCGACGAGCGCGAGCTGCGCCATGATGAGGATCATGAGCACAAGCGCCCTTGTGACGGTAGGCTTTATTCTTATTTTCACTGCTTGATTCCTGATTCCAGTGTACTGGACTGCTGGTTCCTGGGCAATTCGTTTCAGCGTGTTCAACGTATCAACAGCGGCGCCGCCACCAGCATGAGCAGCGACATCTTGACGTTGTAGCGTAGCGCAACCGTCACCGGTTTCTCGCCTATGGCCTCGCCGACGATGGCGGAGAACGGCACGAACGGCGAGACGTTCATGGAGACGTACCAGCAGGTCAGGAGGAACAGCGCGAAGCCGGGAGCAGAGAGGCCGAGCGCCGCTGGATCGATGGCGGCCGCTATGGCCGCGACGCTTATCATCATGTGCACGCCCGCCAGGCTCAGGAGCGCCGTGGCCAGTATTATGGCCTGCAGTGTGAAGTAGCGCGGCAGTCCGTCCATCGATTCGAGTAGTCCGCCTAGCATCGACTTGAGCGGTGTAAAGGCAAACATCGCTCCGAGGAAACCGGCCGATACCAGGAAGGGCAGGAAGGTTCGGAACCCCGCCAGAGCCGCCGCGTATTCGCTGCCGCTTTTAAGCACTCGTGTCCACGAAATACCCAGCAACCGCGTCCACAGCAACGACCAGGCTAAGATGACGAGGGCCGTTACCACGGCGGGATTGTCCGGTTTCGCGAGGCGGAGGGCTAGGGCTGATACGGCTATCATGGAGACGATGTGCGTCGCTAGTTCCAGTATCTTCCGGCCCGGCTGTGCAAAAATCATACCAATCGCGGCGCCGGAATCCACGGCGTTTGCACCGGATCCTGTACCTTGCGTTCCGGCTTCCCGCACGGCGGTTTCTTCGCGGGCCAATTTCCTGTCCGTCAGCAAGAGCAGGCAACCCGCGGCCATGATGGCCGCCGTCATGGCCAGCCCGCGCATGAAGAAGTCGACATAGGTAGTGCCTGCCGCTAGGATAAGCGCGTTGACGAGCCCGTCGAACGGCGACAGCACCATGCTCGACGAGTACCCCGCGGAATACACCAGCGACAGGTAACGCTTTTGCAGGCGGGACTTGTCCAGTAGCCTCTGCATAGTGGGGATAGAACCGATGTTGAGCGCGATGGCCATGAGCAGCTCGATACCCGCAAGGGCCATAAAATTTGTCAGTCGGCGGACGCCGCTGTTCGGGCTGGAGGCCTTGGTGGAGCCGGTTGCGCGGCCGCGCGCCACAAAGGCCGCCATCGCGTCGATATAACCGCCCAATCTGATCGGAATGGCTATCGCGGGTACGACCGCGATGAAGGCTATGATGCCGGCGCTTTTATTGAAGGCCGCGGCGACCGCGTCGAACGGAACCCTATACGACAGCGCGATGAAGCCCGCGATGGCCATGCATATAGTCGATACGACGAGCACGTAGCCCCTGACCGGCATCAGGGCCGCCACGACGAAAACGGCATTCAACGCGGCTACCGGCATGAGCAGGCTTGAAGTCGGTACGAGCCCAGTCTCGGCCGCAAGGGCGGCGGCGAAGAGTAGCGGAAAACATGCGACGTACACGTGGAGCAGGGCGGGGCGTTTCATGTGGGATATAAAATAGGCGGAAAGCGGACGCCTGTCCACCTTCCGCCTCTGGTCAGATAGCGGTTCTGTCTTTAGGTTGTCGCCAGCGTCGCGGGCTTGTCGTTGGTGCCAGCGGGCGCTGTATGCACCGGCTTGAGGATGAGCCCCAGTACGATGGCCACGCCCAGGAGGGCTGCCGAGATGATGTACGCCAGGGAGTAGGACTTGGTCACGTCTATCGCCCAGCCGGCGATGAGCGGGCCGAGCACGCCCGAGACGCCCCATGCGGTGTAGAGCACGCCGTAGTTTGCGCCGTAGCTCTTCATGCCGAAGTTGTCCGAGGTGATGGACGGGAAGGTGGACATCAGCGAACCGTACGAGGATCCGGCCACGATAGTACCCAGGAAGATGAGCGGCGCGGTCGTATAAAACGAGAACGCCAGCATGTTGAGGAGTTGGGTGCTGAAGACGATCAGCATGGTGTTGCGCCGGCCTATTCTATCGGACAGCATGCCGCCGCCGACGCGTCCGGAGGCGTTGCTGATGGCCAGGAGCGATACGATATACGCCGAGTTGAGGATGTTGGCCTGCGACGTGGCAATCGAAGCGAGGTGGCCTATCATCATGACGCCGGCAGAGGAGGACAGCACGAACATGAACCAGAGCAGGTAGAAGGCCGGCGTCTTGACCATCTGCCTCCAGGTGTAGTTGTAGCCGTCGAGCTTCTTTCGCCTTTTCTTACCAGCGGCAATGACCGGCACCTCGGGCACATACCCTGCCTTGGGATTGTTGACGATAAAGGAGAGCGGCTGGGCTATGGCCAGGATGCCGATGCCCAGGATGAGAAAGGATCTGGATATGCCGAAGTTCTTGATGAGGGCGCTCGTCAGCGGCGCCAGGTAGACGGCGGCGACGCCGAAGCCCGCGACCGTGATTCCAGATACCATGCCTTTTTTAGAGGGGTGAAACCATTTCATCGCCATAGGCGTGACGCAGCCGTAGGTGAAGCCGATGCCGGTGGCGACGATGACGCCGACCGTAATAATCATCGCGATCGGTGTCTGGAAGAAGCTGGACGCTATGAGGCCCGTGCCGACGAGGAATACGCCTATCTGGATGACCCGTCTAGGGCCTATCCTGTCCTGGACCACGCCGGCTATCAGCAAGGCTACGGCCCAGATCACGATCGCGACGGTATACGCGGCGTTGGCTTCGCTGTGGGTCCAACCCCAGTTGGCCACCATGGCCTTCTTGAATACGCTCCACGCGTACAAAAACCCGATAGTAAGGTTGATTCCGGTTCCGGCGACCAGGATACCGACGGCCTTGCTCGGTTTGTTCATTGATGCTCCCTGCGAATAATCCTGAGATGATGTATCCTACGCTGGAAGAACGTACGGACGGTCAATCCTTACGTGTGGCCTCATACTTAGTCAAGTGACAATTAAATCACTAAATATGCAGTCTATATGCACGGCTTATGCATATCGCTCTCTTTTTCAATCACGATCGGCGACCGGGTCGAGTCTGAAAGGGTAGTCCTTTTCTTTCCTTCTGTTTCGTGCCGACGCAAGCCCGCTTATAATGAAGGGCATGTATGCAACCGTCGAGGCATAAGCGGCGACCAATAGCGCGGAGGTGTACCATGAGAAAGAGTATCGTAACGGCCGTCTTTTTTGCGGCGGCTTTATCGGGTCTGTCGCAGCTATCGGCGCAAACGCTTCCGGGCGTCAAAGAAGGCGGCTCGGACGGTTCTTTCGTTCGGGGCAAGGATGACTACGGGCTTTCGGAGGCTCGCCGCGATTTCAGGTTGCTCGCGCTGAGCCCCGAAGAGGCCGCGAGCATCGGGACGCTGGTCGAGCGAGACGCCCGCGACATGGAGCTCGCGAGGGCGGAAATCAGGGAACTCCAGGCCAGACTCGCGAGGCTCATGCTCGAAGTAAAACCCGATATGAAGGCTATCGAGGAAACTGTCAGGCGAAGCCTGGACGCGGAGTATCGCATAAGGATGGCGCAGATCAGGCGGCACATCGCGCTACGGGATATCCTCGGCGACAAACGCTGGGCCGCTTTGTCGCGGCTAGTCAGGGCTTCGACTTTTCTAGCCAAGAAGGGAGATCTCCGGGACATGGCCGAGCGAGCGGGCGATACGGAAAAACTGGGACTCCTTTTAGGAATATTGAAATCCTTGCAGTGAGCGACGATGATCTTGATGACCGCGCCTTGGCGGCGCGGTGGTCGGAGCTGCGCGACGAGGACGCATTCCGCACCCTCGTGGCCAGACATGGCGGGCTCATGCGGCGCGCGGCGTTCGTCGCGCTCGGCACCGCGGCGAGACGCGATCCCGGCATCGTCGACGAGGCAGTGCAGGAGGCGTGCCTTCGCTTGCTCGATGCCCTCAGGTCATACCGCGGCGAATCGTCGCTGGCGACCTTCCTTGCCGCGGTGGCGCGGCGCGCGGCCCTCGATGAGTTGCGCAAGGGGCTGCGTCATCGGGCCAGGGTGGAACGGGCGACGAGACTGATGGTAGTTTCGGATGCGCGCTCCGGCGATCCGGCCGCGGCCGTAGAACTCGGCGTCGCGGCGGAGGGCATTCTGGCTCAACTCTCGCGACTTCCTGAACCGGATCGCTCCCTCCTGTACTTGAGGGACGCGGAAGGAATGAAGGTCCGCGACTTGGCGGAAGCCTTCGGCTTGCCCGAAGGCACCATAAAAAGCAAGTTGGCGCGAGGGCGCGCCAGAATACGCGAGAGCGCTACCAGCGACTGGGGGACGACGTGAAGCTGTTTGTACAGCGAGATGAACCCGATGACAGAGATGAGGTCTTGGGGCGCATCCTCAGGAATGCCGTCGACGCCGCGGCCGGCCAGGTTCCGAGCGGATTTTCTGGACCCGCCGCTTCCGCCATGCTCTCGCGGCGAGACGAAGCGGTCTCGCCGCCATCTAGTCAAGCGCGGCGCGGGGAGTACTTGCGCTGGGCTACGGCTGCCGCGGTCGTCGTATTCCTGGTGATATCCGCGGCGGCTGGATTCAGGATCGCGGGGCGTGCGCTTATACGATCGAGTTCGCTTGAGGTCGCCCGCTCCATCATGCCCGAGCGCTCGGACTGGGTTCCTGAGGCCATTTCGGGCGACGGTCCGCCCTCGGGCGCGGTAGCCGAATTCGTCGAGAGCCTGTGGTCGTCGGGGAACGGCGGCGGCGGCCTCGGGCCTGTTTTCTGACTTCGTTGATTTAATGGAACCCCGAACCGGATGAAAGCGGAGCTTGGGTAGTCACCCGAATGTAGCGCCATGCTGCCGGGGGCGGTCCTGACTGCCCTCGGCCCGCAAGGTTCTTCCGCGAGCTGGGCTAGCGCTAGGGTCGCATACGGAATCGCGAAAGGCGCGCAGAACGCGCTTTCAAGGGCCGACATTCTTCTATATACTTTACCTATGGTAGATTCAGGATCGACGCCTGGCGCGCAATGTATGCTTCCGTTCGCCAAAATGTGCGGCGCCGGCAACGACTTCATCGTGGTGCAGGCCGCCGATGCGGCGCTTGCCGTCGGGCCTTCGCTGAGCCGCGACGACATCGTCAGGCTCTGCGACCGGCGCTATGGCATCGGCGCCGACGGGCTGATGATAATGAAATCCGGTTTGGACGGTGCGGCTTTCGAGGTTGACTTCTACAACGCCGACGGCTCTGGCGGCATGCTCTGCGGCAACGGCGCCCGTTGCGCCATAGAACGCGCCCGGACGCTTGGCCTCGTCCATACGGGTGAACGCATCCGCTTCCGCTTCGCGGGAACCGACTACGCCGGTATTTCGCTGGCTGAGGGCCGCGCTCGCTTCGAGCTGGACCCATGTTTCCGCATGCGCGAACCGCGCGCCGTCCGCGTGGGCGACCTGACGCTGCGCGGCCGTTTCGTCGATGTGGGTAGCCTGCATTTCGTAGTGGATGTCGGCGCTATCCTGGACAGCGACGGAGGCCAGGCCTTCGCCGATATAGGCGCGGTACCGCTAGAGACGCTCGGGGCGGCGGTCAGGCGCCATACTGATTTTGGCGTTAAAGGCGTCAATGCCAACTTCACCGAGCTACGCGGCGGCCGCCTCTTCGTGCGCACCTTTGAGCGCGGCGTTGAGGCCGAGACCCTCGCCTGCGGCACTGGATCGACTTCCAGCGCGCTTGTCCGTTGGCGCGACGGCTTGATGATGCCGCCTGTCGTCATCGTTCCACGGAGCGGCGACGAGCTGATCATCGATTTTGATGCTCCGACGGAAAAACCAGGGGACGCTGGAGCGTGGACGGCGCCGCGCCTGTCTCTGACTGGGCCGGCCTTCGTCAGCTTCCAGGGAACAATACCGCTTCGCCGCTGATACATGCCGCTTAAACCTCGCGGCGGCGTCTTACTTTTTCTTGAGCAACCCCGATACTGCCTCTCCAACGCTTTTCCAGAAGCCCTTGCCGTAGCGCACGCTGAAATCCTTGACCGCTTCAGAGGCGGGGTAGTGGATGCCGTAGCGTTTCTTGAGGGCGTCCCAGTGCTTGACTATATACAGGTACAAGTCGCCCACCGTGCGGTCGTGAAAACGTGTGACGAGGCGTTCCGCCTTGATCGTGTCGGCTATAGGCGCATAGACGGCGCGGTACCAAGAATCCAGGGCCATCACGAAGTCTATTTCTTCTTTTGTGCCCTGGTTCATGTAGTACTTGTGTACCAGGATATGCTCGACGATCTGGTCGTACGCGCCGGGGCTCGTGAAGTCCAGGTCGGCGTCGTCAGTGACCTGGCCGAACAGGGTCTGGGCGTAGAATTCCTTCTTCTCATACTCGATAAGCGCGCGCCTGATGTCGTCCATGCTCATGCCCTTGTCGATGCGTATCGTCGAGCTGAGCGAGACAACCTCGGCGTCAATCTCCAGGGCGCCCTGGAGCTTAGCCACCGAGACACGGTGGTTGCCGTCGCGCACGAAATAGGCGCCGCCTAGCTCGTACAGGCGCACCGGCGGCAGGATGACATCGTGGTAGTGGGCCGAATCCACGCGCACCCAGCGGTCGCGCAGGTACCCGTAGCGGGGTAGGAAGCCGCGGGCAAAATCGCGGTATCGTCCCTCCGACCCGATGATCATCTCCAGCGGCACGGGCAGTACCCCGCGGTACTCTTCGCCGCGAATTTTCAAGATGGAACGGACTTCGTCCAGGGCTAAGAGTTGCCTTCTTCCGGGCATCAGGAAGCTGCCTATATGCGAGAGCGCCTCGGCCATCCGCGCGCGGGAGAAGTCCATGGCGGCCATATCGTCGAAGGTGTCAGGCATGATCGGTCTCCGTATCCAGCAGGTAGTGGCCGTAGGCGTTCAGGACAGTCGTATTGTAGTACCGCGCCGTTCGGCTTTCACGGGCGTCGTAGAGGTGTACGTGCCCATGCACCAGATATCGAGGTTTCCAGACGCGCATGAGCCACAAAAACGCGTCGAAGCCTCGATGGCACAGGTCGCCGCGGTCCTGAATTCCGCGCGGAGGCGCATGGGTCAGCACTATGTCCACGGCCCTGCCGCGGATCAGCCTGTTCCACAGCAACGCCGGGGTTTTTATGAAGACGCGCAGCCACATGTCCGCCTGGCTGAACTGGTTCTGGCCCTTATTGTATTGCAGCGAGCCGCCCAGCCCCATGACTATGAGTCCGGACTCCCGGTACAGCTTGAAGTCGACGCATGCCCCACCCATGCCGCGATGATAATCATGCGGCAGTATAGGCATCATGCCGACGCTGGGGCGATAGTAGGCCAGGTCCTTGAGATCGTGATTGCCGAACACAAACAGCAGGGGCTTATTGAGCGTCGTCACGATGTATGAGAGATACTCCATGGGCAGATCACCCGCGCTGAGCACCAGGTCTACGTCGCCGAAACGCTCGCGTATGCTCGGGGAATCGACGAGCGGATCGACCGCATCCGAGACGCACAGTATCTTCATCAAAGCCTCCGCCCCGCGTATGAAATGCCCCGGCGCTCCCCGTCGGTCCCGCCAAGTCCCCGAGTATCCGCCGGAACCGCGCCTTAGGTCAAGAATTCGTCGCTTGCGTAGCCGTGGCGGGCGCGGGTATGATCGACGGCATGAAAGGCATAATCGTCGCCGCCGGTTACGGCACCCGCTTCCTTCCGGTCACAAAAACTGTGCCCAAGGAAATGTTACCCCTCATCAACAAGCCTTCGATCGCCTTTGTCGTCGACGAATTCGTCGCCTCCGGCATCGAGGACATCATCATCATCACGAGCCGCCGCAAGAAGGCGCTCGATGACTACTTCGACCATGAGGCCGAGCTGGAGGCCGTCTTCGCCCGCGAGGGCAATGCCGACAAGGCCGCGCTGATAGCCCCGCCGGCCGCCCACATCTCGTTCGTCAGGCAGACGGAAATGCGGGGCACTGGCCA
>CAZNCK010000061.1:0-12503 GCA_964571545.1 uncultured Treponemataceae bacterium
GCCGGCGGGCGCATCGACGACGATATAACGGTGGTGACCATCGATTACGATGGCCCTCCCAAGGAGAAAAAACGATGACTGGAATCAGCGTGGAAGTTACAACCAGAGGCGCATGGACTGTGCTCTCTGTGCAAGGGCCCATCAACAGTTACACCTACAACGAACTTCAGGAAAAGACGATGCGCCATGCGGGCCGTGTAGACATGGCCGTTGATCTTTCGGGCGTCAATTCGATGACGAGCGCTGGAATAGGCGTATTGCTTGCCGCCGTCGAGGATGCTACCGCCGCAAACAGGCGCTTCATCATCGTGGCGCCATCTGAGGTGGCCCGGCTCGCGATCGAGTCCACCGGTTTCGCCGACCAGTTTCCCACGACTCCCTCGCTAAAGGAGTTGCCGGCCTGAGCGGCCGCAACCCCAGCACAATGAGCCGTAGTCCCGTATTCGATGTCACCGTACGCTCCTCTTCTCAGGCCAAGGCCAGATCGACGCTTAAGGTGCAACCGGGGCCCGATGCCTTCGAATTGTACGATACGTTCATCAGATCGATAGAATATCTGAGCGATACTGAAGGCTTGGCCTTGATAGTCACGGGCAACGAAATCATGGACAATCTGCTGACGCACAATGAAATTGGCCTGGCGGGCGTGACCGTCCTCGTTAGAAAGCGAGCTTCCGGGCTGACCCTGGCGTTTTTCGTGGATAGTCACCCGGAATTCGCCTTTTTTTCGTCCTGCCTCGACCTTGGAGACCCCCTGCGCCTCCGTTTTGATACGAAGGAACGTCGCTGGCGAGGCCTCGGGCTAACGATGTGCCGCAATATCGCGTCTAGGGTCAGGTACCGCCCGGGGCTGTCTATCGACCGGGTGATACTGACCTTCGACGCTAGCTAGGAAGCCTTGGCGGATCGCCTCGTTCGGTCAAGCAGGTCGCGCTCGACTATGGCGAACTGGAAAGGCTTGTCCACGTCCATGCCCACTTCAGCGTAGGGGCAATCTAGCGCCATGCCGCGGATGCCGAGCCGAGCGCTCGCCTTGCGCGCCGTTTCAGCGATGGTCAGTCGCCTGAAGAGCATGAGGACCAACATGTCGAACCCCACGGCCGCGGCCATCTTCAGGTAGCTCTTGCGACCCTCTGTCAGACGCCTCCATACGCCTTCATTGCTCGCGAACGCCTCGGAGCGGACCACCACCGCGTCTCCGCCGCACACCACCCTGTCCCGGAACCTGATGTAGGTCCGGCCGCTTCCTCCGTATCGTTGCTCCATCACGGCCCGGTCTATCGCGCAATAGTACAGGTCTGCTACGTTATTCAAGGCTTGTTCCGCGATCCAGTCCACCATGTCCGGCGTCATCGCCGGAATATCCGAGGCCACGAGCATTGCCAGTTGCGAGGAAGATGCTCCGGACGTGGAAGCTACGAGCCCTGCGTGGGCATTGCCGAGCAGCGAACCGGTATCCTGAAGGAATATCGCGGCAGCGGGAAAATCCAGCCCGCAATCCGGGCCGCAACCAACCACTATCAGCCTGTCGATATTCCTTGAGCCGACTAGCGCGTCTATGACCCATTGGGCCATCGGCTTGCCCGCTATCTTAACGAGGGCCTTGGGTTTACCCGCAGAGAGCGCATACAGCGGATCGGCTGGATTGGCGCTTCCGCCCGCAAGCACTATGGCGTCCATTATGAAAGCTCCCTCAGGCTTGGTTCAAGACCGATCTTGTCTATGATGGTCACAAGCTCAGCGTCTTCAAGTACTCTTCCGAGACCGGCAGCCGCTATCAGGGCCGATTCGAAGGCGTTCGTCCCGAAGCTGCGCCCGTCTATCACCGGGGTAGTCGTCACGAGCCAACGGATGCCGCGGCTCTTCATGAACGCTACATCCTCCTCGGTGGTGGTGTTTGTCACGATGATCTTACCTTCCATGTCCTGGGGCAGGTGCTTCCGTATGTATAGCCAGTCTCCGGCAATGATAGAAGCTTCCTTGAAGAAGGATTCGTACTTTGGCGTGTTTATCGTCTGTTTCTCGCCCGTAGAATAGAGCATTGCTATAGGCAGGCGAGTGACGATAGGTAGGAGTATCTTTGCCGCACGCTCGAGTCCTGAAAGTGTACGCAACGGTAAGGGAATCCCCAGGGCGAACATGAGGTCGCCAAAAACGCACTCATATCCTTCTTCAAGAAAGGACGTCGTCATGCCCCAGCGAGATATGGCCTCCACAAGGAAGGCTTTCTTGTTAATTATACTGCCATTTAGTTTTGCATCGACGAAACGCATCACGCGGGATTCCAGCACCTTCTTGAGGTGGTGGCCGTCGGTGTAGGGCGTATGCCTGATGCCTTTTACGAGGTTCTGCCCCGAACGGAGCGGATACTCCTTCCAGGGCAGCGCGATTGACAATTCTACGCCGCCTACGCCAAAGGCATCGACCTTGCCGTCCAGTGACTCGTAGAGTTCGCGGGCCTTGTGCTCGTCTCCGTCGGTGCCGATGCGCTCCAGGGAGACTTCCTGACCCAGAAGATTGAGCGTTACCGCTTTATTCCTGCCTGAGGAACCGAGACTGACGCTTACAGCGCGTTTCATTGCAGCCCCCTTCTTGCGAGACCCAGGAGCAGGTGGTCGTCGGCCACTTTTCCTTGACCCGCCGCGTTTACAAATTTATAATCGTTGTATGGAAATCGGGTTGACTCGTGCCCTGACGTCCCGCCGCACCCTCCTTTCAGCGGCCACTCTCGCAGTCGCGATAGCGCTCTGGATTCCGGCCAACGCCCTAATCCAGACGTTGTATCCCGACCGTCCTATTGTTCCCGATTTCATATTCACCATCACGCCCGAAATACCATGGCTTGCCTATGTCACCGACCCGCTGATAGCCGTATCCCTTGGCCTGTATCTCTGGCAGGCGCTCCGCGTCGATCGCCGGAGGCTGCCGTTCTACATTTTTGCCGTTGCGGCGCTGTATTTTATCCGACCAGTACTCATGATACTCACGCCGCTGGGTAGGCCCACGGGCAACGCCGATTCGTACGGTATCTTCGAGTTTACCGGTCTGCTCCAGCACGGCATGTTTCCGTCGGGGCACCAGATGCTCGCTTCGCTGGCGTACTTCCTCATGGACCGCGAGAAAGCTCCGCGCCTCAAGCGGATCGCGGGATTCGCGGCCATCCTCGAAGGCGTAACGCTGTTGCTCTCCCGCGGCCACTATTCCATAGACGTGGTGGGCGGGGCGCTCGTCGCGTGGGTCATCGTAGAGCGCCTTTCCAGGATCAAAGATCGTTTCGATCTCCTTCCGCCGCTTCAGGCCTGACCGGTCAAAGCCTTCACATAGTGCAGTCTGCCGTATAGCTCTGGCTTGTCGGAATTCCTCCGGGCAAGCCGGCCGCGCAGGTCGGCGAGTCTCGCAATGCCATGGTTATCCATCCAAGCGCCCATTTCAGCAACCGTGGACGTGATGGTCCCGTAACCCTTGGCGTAGAGGGCCGAGCACATCTGCACGGCGCTCGCGCCTACGGCGATGAGGCGCAGGGCCGTTTGGCCATCGTAGACGCCGCCTGAAGCGCATAATTCGGCGCCGACACGGCCTTCGAGCACGGAAATCCAGCGCAGGCTCTCGTGGTAGGCTTCAGGGCTACTGCGCATAGGTCCGGCCGACAGGCTCATTGAGTCGAGGTTGACGTCCATACGGTAGAAACGGTTGAAGAAGATCAGTCCGCGCGAGCCTGCCTTGGATAGCCGGACCGCGAGGTTGCCGACGTTTGTGTACGACGAGCCGAGTTTGGAGCAGACGGGGATCTTCACCGACTTGGCAACAGAACCGACGAGAGACACGAGCCTATCTTCGATGGCGGCGGCTGAAACCGAGGGGTCGGAGGGCACGACGCCGAAGTTCAGCTCGATGGCGTCGGCGCCGGCTGATTCCAGCCTCGCCGCGAATTCGGCCCAGGTCGAGTCTCCGGAACAGTTGACGCTGGCTATGATGGGCACATCGGACGCGGCCTTGGCGGCCCTGATCAGGTCGAGGTACTCGTCCGAGCCCTCGTTCATGCCCATGCCCGCGAGGAAAGCCTCGGCTTCAGGATGGGTTTCAGCGGAACCGGCTACGCTCGCGAGTTCTGCCCTGAGCTGCTCTTCAAACAACGATTTGAGTACGACGGCGCCCGCTCCGGCCTCTACGGCCTTGCGAACGCCTTCTTTGGTGGCTGTCAGCCCCGATGAGGCTACGATGATTGGATTCTTGAGGTGTAAACCGAGGAAGGAAACGCTGAGATCGGCCATTGCAGCTCCTTGTGACTATGTACTACGACCCGAGGCCGTTAGTTCCAGTATATGGAGAGAGCCGAAAGCCGGCAACACCATCGGCTAAAAGAAACTATCAGTCCTGGGAAATGATCAGAACCTCGTACGCGCCGAGTTCCCGTTCGCCTGCGCCGACACGCTCGCCTGAGGGCGTCCTGCTTCCCTGCAACACGACGCCGGCAGAGACCTTGATGGTCTTGGGTTTTCCGGAGAAGTTGAGGTACAGCTCGAGGTTCTGCGCGCCTTCGGCTTGGCGACGTTCCGATCGCCGCCAGGCCATGACGTCCGTGGGAGCCAGTAGCCAGGTAAGCGTGCCGGTAATCAGGGCTGGCTGGGATTTTCGTAGCCGCAACAAGGCCGCGTACCAGTTCCACAGCGAGCCAGGACAAGATTTTTGTGTGGCCACGTTTTTGCGTCGATAATCCGTATTGACAGGCAACCATGGTTCCGCCGGACTGAAACCCGCATTGAGCGTATCATCCCATTGCATAGGCGTCCGCTCCGGATCGCGTCCGAACCGCAACGGCCAGGTAGCGATGCCAAGCGGATCGCGGAGACTCGCCCTTGGCAGACGTTCGCAGGTCATGCCGATCTCTTCGCCGTAATACAGGAACGGCGTGCCGCGCAGGCAGAGGAGCATCGTCGCGGCTACCCTGGCGCGTTCGTCGGCGTGGCGGCCGGCCCGGTATCGATAGTAGTGGCGCGGTTGGTCGTGGTTTGATAGCGTGAAATTAGGCCAGGCGTTGGATGGCAGAAGGTTGTACCAGCGCTCCGCTGATTCCTTGAACAGGCGAGCGCCCCAATGCCTGTACAGAAAATCAAAGTTGAACGCCATATGGAGCCCGTCGCAGTTGTTTCCGTGGCAGAACGCGGCCAGTACCGGGTCCAGGCCGTGGGTCTCGCCGATGAGCATCCTGTCGCCATACGAATCGGCCATAGCCCTGAAATCCTTGAAACCCCGAATATTTCGGGCCGATTGCGGTCGTAAACGTGGCGTTGCAGCAGGTTTGGTATCAGATTAAAGCTGAACGGGTTGGAACGAAACTCGGCGTCCTTAAAGTACGCGGTTGCGACGTCCATGCGGAAACCGTCCGCGCCTAGGTCAAGCCAGAAGCGCGTGGCATCGTAGATGGCCTCTCTGAGTTCAGGGTTGCGCCAGTTGAACTCGGGCTGGTTGCGCGTAAAGGTCGCCAGGTACCATTCTCCGGTGGCCTCGTTGGGATACCAGGCTGAGCGTTGCTCGAAGAGGCTGATCCAGTTGTTGGGCGGGCGGCGGCCGGTTTTCGGTTTCCATATATACCAGTCGTGCTTAGGGTCAGTTTTCGAGGAGCGAGCGGCTTTGAACCAGGGGTGCTCGTCCGATGAATGGTTGACGACCAGGTCTACGACGATACGTAGCCCGCGTTCGTGAGCCGCCGCCAGCATTGATCGGAAATCCGCGAGGTTTCCGAAGATGGGGTCGACATCCTTGTAATCGGAGATGTCGTACCCGAAATCCTTCATTGGGCTTCTGAAAAAAGGGCTGATCCACAGCGCGTCCACGCCGAGTTCGGAAAAATATTCCAGCTTGTCCTGTATGCCTTTCAGGTCTCCGATGCCGTCGGCATTGGAGTCCTTGAAACTGCGCGGGTAGACCTGGTAGAAGACCGCCCGCTTCCACCAGTTGCCGTCTCTTCTGTCGATCACGCCTGGCCTCCCCGCGGGCCCCGGTTTTTTTCAGCCGCGCCGAGCGGCAGTACAGCTTCCAGCACCAAGTCAGACCCGGCCCTGGCCTGGCACGCGAGGCGTTCGTCATTCCCGGCTCGCACCGCGTGTAGCCTGGCGCGCTCTCTGTCTGCCATGGGACTTATCGTGCCCGAAATGACGCGGACCCTGCAGGTTCCGCATTGCGCCTTGCCGCCGCAGTCGTGGCGAAGCGGTACTCCGGCCCGGCCCGCCGATACCAGTATAGACATAGCCAATGAGGTCTCGAATTCAGCGGCCGGCCGATCCGCGTAGGACAACCTTGCCCGGGCCATCAGCGGGCCACCATGACCTTGTTCCGGCCGCTCTGTTTTGCCAGGTACATCGTTTTGTCGGCCCTGTCTATTACAGATTTTCCGTTAAGATCGCGGTCAGGGTCGTATTGCGCGACGCCGAGCGACAGGGTAATAGACATTTTCTGGCCTTCATATTCGATAGCCATGGCTTCGACGCCCTTTCTGATGCGCTCTGCGATTATCTCCGCGGCCGCGGCGTCTGTATCGGGAAGCAGCATGCAGAACTCCTCGCCTCCATAGCGTGCCGCTACATCCGCCGAGCGCGTCTGGTTCTGGATCAGCCTTGCCACGCTTTTAAGTACTTCGTCGCCGCAACTATGGCCGTACGTATCGTTGAAATTCTTGAAGTGGTCGATGTCGCACATGATTACCGACAAGGGCTTTTCAGTGAAGGCGCTCTCTACCATCTTGTCCAGGAGCACGGTATAGAAGTAGTGCTTCATCCGGAGCCTTGTCATCATGTCGGTGGTCGTCATTTCGAACAGAAAAGCGTTGCTTATGGCTATCGACGCCAGAATGGCGATGTTGAGGAGGTAATCCTTCTCGTAGGGCGAGAAATCGTCGCAGATAATCTGCTCGCCCAAGAGTATCAGCCCGTTGACGACGCCCTTTGCCTTGAGCGGCACGAGGAGGCAGGGCTCCATGGATTCCAGCACCTCGAGTCCGCCCAGATTGCCGAAACGCAACCGGATTTCCGCCAGCGTCCAGCAGCGCGTCTCGCGGGCGAACAGCCTCATGGCCGGCGCGTCTTCGGGAATGCTGTAGTCGTGCTCATGCTCCAGCTCGAATCCCTTGAAATTACGATGAAGGTTGAAGCAGGTCGAGTCCAGGCCTTTCTTTGTATAGAGGGCGGCCTTGAGCACCTTCATCTGACCCATTATCGTGTAGAGTATTGACTCTATCAGGATGCCGTAATCAAGCGTTGAATTGAGGCTTTTGGATATCTCGAATAGTTGCTTGAGGTCGAATATCTGTTTTTCATACTCGTCCCTGATCTGTGCGATGTCGCTGTTTTCCACTCTGTTTTCTTGCCCTCTGAATGGCTAGGAGTATACGCCGTGATCCTATTAAAAGCCACAGATATGATTTTTAAGCGATTTTGCCACGGCGCCTAATCGTCCGGTTCAGAGAATCTGAGGCCGGGCCGGGTTATGCTCTCGCCTATCCAGCGGGCATAGACCCCCGACACCGTTTCCTCGAATCGTTCTCGGTCGTCACGCCTGATAGCCACGATAAAACCTTCGCGGCCAGGCTCCTGCGGGGTTCCGGACAGGGCCGCGGAAAGAACTCCGGGGTTGATCAGGGCGCCGACAGTTCCGCAGGCTGCTTCGAGCGCGATGAGGGGATCGCCGGACCAGGTCAGCACGCATCGCGCTATTCGACCGGACGCCGCCCTGGTCACTCTGGCCAGAGCCTCGGAATGATCTCCCCCGACAAGGTAGATAAGCTCGCCGACCGATTCGAAGCCGGCAGCGATCTCCCTGCCTCCTAATAAAAGAGGCGTACGTCTTCTCCCTGTGCCTTATGGCGCATTTTAAGGTACATGGCTCCGGCTGCCTTCTTGTAGAAATAACCTGACGCGTTGTAGCTCTCGAAGCCGGAATCCATATTGTAATCCAGTCCGTACAGCTGGATCTTCACGAAAGGCTTGACTCCGTAGAGCGTCAGGTAATGCGAGGATCCGATCGGGAATTCAGCGGTGAATACCGTGTTTTCCGGGCTGGACCGTACTCGCAGGGCAGGGGCGCAGGTCCAAGCCCAGGTTCCCGGTCCGAGTTCTTTATAGAAGCTTACGGCGTGCGGATAGTAGGGCGAGTCAGCGACTACGGGATAAGCCGCCGCCGCGGAAAGGCGCTCCTCCGAGCGGGTCATGGATCCGTCGAAGACAGTCACGCTTTTAGGTATGGATCCGTCATTCGCCGCAAGTCTCAGGAACCCCAGGACGAGGCTTTGGCCGATTCCTGTATAGATTGGCTTATCTACCGCGGCGGCGAGTCTGATGAGCGCTTTCCCCGCGGTGAGTCCGGCGAGCGCGTCGCAGACGCCGTCAGATCCCGTTCGCAGGTAGAAGCCGCCATTCGCTTTCCCTATAGCCGGGGCGATGGTTTTGTCGACCAGTTCGATAGCTGTGTTAAACGGGTTTTCTTCTTCGCTCAGGTAGAGCCTTGTATCGAGGTAGGCCTCGATCAGAGCGATTGCCTGAGGCACGTCGGCCTTCGAGAAGTCCAGTGTTCGCGCTAGCGACATGGCTTCTTGCGCCAATGAATACGGTGATCGGTCGAAGAGCAGCGGCACGATACCCGCGGTATAGAAGAGCGAAGGAGAACGCGCCTGAACTTGGCGCTCGGCGGCTTTGACCTGAGCAAGGGTGGCGTCCTCGAAGGCCGCCATGGTGACGGCTGTTTTTCCCGTGAACGGCGTGCTTTTCCAGCTCAGGAGAGCGGTGAATTTTCCTCGTACGATTGGTACGAGAGCGGCCGCGGCGGCCGTATTATCCCTTCTCAATGCCTCGGCCATATAGGCGGTAAAGAATGCCTCGTTGAAATCCCCCGGCTCGCCTGGCGCGTTCGACCAAGTAACGGCGGCGGTATTGAACGTGGGTCCTGAAAGGGCTGACCAGGCCTTGTCCCGCCAATCAGACAGTTCCTTGTTCCAGACTGTCGGATCCATGGGGGCCTGGGCTATGAACTGGGTGGGCGAGACGGGTTTGCTTTCGTCCTCGCGAACCGATACAAACGGCTTGAAAGAACCTTTTGAGGCTTCAAGCGTCAGTGTTTTGGGTTCTACGCCGGCCCGCGCGCCGGAAATGTTGTATGTGGCTCCGCTGAATGAGAGCCGCAACGCTCCGTTTTCGCCGGGGGCGATCATGGCCGCGCCGTATGCCAGTTCATAACGCACGGTCGCTGTGGCGGTCGCTGTGGCGGCCGCGGAGTCCTTTGGAATCACTTGCCAGGAAGCTCGGCCGGCGGAGTCTCCGTCCGCGCTTGCGATTATGCGGGTACCGTCGTCGAACAGGACAGAGAATCCCCGCTCCAGGGCTCTATAAGAAACGGGCAGAACCCCGCGCTCTTTTGCGGCCGCGCTGTGCAGCAGGAGCGGATATCGTTCAGAGAATATCAATCGTAGCCCGTTGGCGCTCAATTCCGCGGAACGCAGGCCATCGCCGTTGTTGCTGGGCAAGCCTTTGAAAGAAATGCCCCCGGCAACGGCTATGATGGGGCCTTTAGACGGGAATTGTATGACGACGAGGACCATGAATATGGCGATATACAAAACGGTTATCGCGGCAGCCCTGCCGAATGCGCTTATTCTCATATTAATGCGACTATATACGTTTCATAAGTGATTACGCAACTGCGACGGCTCCGCGGGACGCTAGGCGCCTCGTTTGGCTTGCTAAACGATGATAAAACAGCTACCATTGCCGACAAACAGACCCGCCACCGGAGACAACAGCATGAGATACCGTAGGACGGCTATGTTCGCCGCCGTCATCGTCGCCCTGAGCGCGCTTTTCGCTTCCTGCGCGGGCGTTCCGGATTCCGTTCCCGCTTTACCAGACGCCATTATCCTGGAACCCGTTCCGCCGGCTCTCACCGAGGCTGAAAAAGAACGGCTAGAACTCGACGCGATCTATCGCGCCATTGAAGCCGGAGATTTTGGCTCGGCCGAGACCGGGTTAGCCGGCCTTTCATCCAGTAAACCTGACAACAGATCCTACCCAGTTCTTCGTTCGGCCGTGCTGCTTTCGATGAGCCGTATCGACGATGCGCGCGCCGCGCTCGCCGCCGAGCTCAGCGCATGGCCCGATAACCTGGAAGCGCTGTTCGCCCTGGCCGAATTGGAGCGATTTGCCGGCGATGCTAAGGCCCACCGAGCCGCCATTGAATCGCTGATAGTCAAGGATCCAAAAAACGCCGACGCGCAGGCCGCGCTGGGTGATATCCACTACGCGAGCAAGAACTACGCCAAGGCTGAGGCCTCGTACGCGGCGTCGTTGGCGCTTGCCCCAGCCAATGTCGAGGCCCTGCTCGGCATGGCCCGCCTGCGGTACAAGCGCGATGACATGAAAGGCGCCCTCGTTTCGCTCGACAAGGCGGTTGCCGCCGCTCCAGGAGACGCCATAGCGTATCTCGACCGCAGCCGCGTGTTCTATCAGCTCGGTCGATACGCCGAATGCGAAGCCGACTTAGATACCGCTATCAAGCTTGCTCCCGAGTCGGCCTGGAACTTCGTTGAACGCGGCCGCCTGTATCTCGATACCGGGCGCATGGATCCGGCCAAGGCGGATTTTGACCAGTCCATCATGCTCAACCCCGATTATTTCCTTGCCTACGTATACCGGGCCTCAATCCATGAGAAGTCGGGCAACGATCTTGCCGCCTTGTCTGATTACCGTTCGGCCTCGGCGCTGTATCCCGATTATTGGTTTTCTTTCGAGTCTATCGGCGTCCTGGCCTACCGCCTGGGCAACTGGCGCGAGGCTTTCACCGCCTTTGACAAGGCTTCCAGCTATACGACTACCCACCACGAGTATTACATAGCCGCCGCCTTGTCGCTTCTTCGCGCCGGCGATGCCAAGGCCGCTAAGGAATACGCGGGCAAAAAACTGGCCAGGATCGACAAGGAAAAATTCAACGCGCAATGGTTAGCGCTCAGGCTTCTTTTCGACCAGAGCGAGATGACTTCGGAACTCGAGGTGCGCATCAACGCCGAAAAGAACCTTGACCTCAAGGCTGGCATGCTGTACTACCTCGGAGCCTATTGGGTCGCCAAGGGTAAACCGGAGCTGGGATCAAAGTACATACGGATGTCATACGACTCCGAGCGTATGGGTACGATAGAGCGCCGCATGGCGGAGGCCGATCTGGCCCGCCTGTCCGCTCCGAAATAAATCGAATCCAGACTACAACAAACGAACGGAGCGACGATGTCTGATACGGTCAAGGTTCTAGAGCTGTCGGGACGCAGGATAGTGCTCGTGGGTACGGCCCACGTCTCCAAGGAGAGCGTCGATGAGGTCGCCGCGGTTATCGCCACAGAGTCGCCCGATGCGCTTTGCGTCGAGCTGGACGAGGGGCGCTGGCGGGCCATGAACTCGCCGGACGTATGGGAGAAAACGGACATCGTTAAGGTGATCAAGGAGGGGCAGGCCTTTCTCCTCTTGGCCAACCTGGCGCTGTCGTCGTTCCAGCGCAGGATGGGCGCCGATTCGGGCGTAAAGCCTGGCGCAGAAATGGTCGCCGCCATTAAGGCTGCCGAGGCCGCGGGTATTCCGTACAGTTTCTGCGACCGTGACGTCAAGACGACCCTCAGGCGGGCCTGGGGCAAGTCTAATTTCTGGAACAAGTCAAAACTGGTGGCCCAGCTCATAGCCGCGGCCTTCTCCAACGAGAAGCCCGACTCCGCGGAGATTGAGCGCCTTAAAGTGCGTTCCGAACTGGACGAGATGATGGGCGAGCTTGCGGCCTACCTCCCGAGCGTCAAGGAAGTATTGATAGACGAAAGGGACCGTTACCTCGCCTCTAAAATATGGGCCACTCCCGGCGACAAACTCGTCGCGGTGATAGGCGCAGGACACGGTTCCGGCGTAGAAGCGTGGCTCGGGCGCCTTGCCGGCGGCGGCTCCACGACCGACGTATCCGACATCGACAGGGTGCCTCCTCCCGGCCTGCTGGCGCGCTCCGCCGGCTGGCTCGTGCCAGCGCTCATCGTCGGCTTCATCGTCGCGGGTTTTTTTACCTCAGGCGCTGAGGCGAGCCTCCAGATGTTGCTCCGGTGGGTGGCTCTCAACGGCACCCTGGCAGCGGTGGGATCGCTACTCTGCCTGGCGCACCCGCTGACGATTCTGGTGTCGTTCGCGGCCGCGCCCGTCGCCACGCTCAATCCCCTCGTCGCCGTGGGCTTCTTCTCCGGCATAGTGGAGGCCTGGCTCCGGAAGCCCCGCGTCTCGGATTTCCAGACCCTGTCCGCCGACGTCTCCACGGTGCGAGGCTTCTATAAGAACAAGGTAACGCACATTCTGCTCGTATTCTTCCTATCCAGCTTCGGCGGCGCGCTCGGCAACTTCATTGCCCTGCCGTTCCTCGCCGGCGGCGCGCTGTAGCAGGCTCAGGCCTTAGCCCAGAGTCGCGCGCGCTTCCTTGAGTCTGGCGGGTATGGCTATGCCCTG
>CAZNCK010000061.1:12513-20700 GCA_964571545.1 uncultured Treponemataceae bacterium
GCGGGCCCTTGGAGACGCCCTCGCCGCACTCGACGCAGGCGTCGGCTCCGTTGCCCTTAGCCGCGAGCGAGGCCTGGTATTGTTTGGCGTTGGCTTCAAGGGTGTCGAACATCGCCGCCTCGTTCCACATGCCGAACGTATCCACGATGTTGACGCCGCTCGGGCAGGGTCTGCAGTAGCCGCAGGCTGTGCAGGGCACGGCCATCTTAGAGACGAACCATGCTCGGGCCTCATCCAGTATGGCGCGTTCCGACTTGGTAATGGAATTGGGCGCGGCCGACGAGGCCACGCCGGCGTTTTCCCAGAGCTGGCCTGCGGCGCCCATGCCCGAGAGCACCGTCACGGTTTCTTGCCGGTCCAGAACATGACGCAAGGCCCACTCCGCCGGCATGCGCGGAACAGGGTAGCGGGAGAAAATCTCCCTGACGGCGTCAGGCACCCGCGCTAGGACGCCGCCTCGCAGCGGTTCCATCACGATCACACCTATATCCCGCTCGGCGGCGTAGCGTATGCCCGCGTCGCCGGCCTGGTAGTCCTCGTCGAAGTAGTTGTACTGCAACTGGCAGAATTCCCAGTCTGACCAGCCATCAACGATAGTCTTGAAGGAGTCTAGCGTGTCGTGGAACGAGAAGCCCAGGTGGCCAATCCGGCCGTCGGCCTTGGCCTTGGCTAGAAATTCCAGCCCTCCTGTCTCCAGGACGGTCTTCCAGCGCTTGCCGTTGAGCGCGTGCACCAGGTAGAAGTCGATGTGGTCGGTGCGCAACTTTTCGAGTTGGGCGGACAGGTAACACTCCCAGTCGGCGTTTTTCTCGATGAGCCATACCGGAGCCTTGGTCGCGAGCAACACGCGGTCGCGGCAACCCAGAGACTCGACGGCGGCGCCCAGCCAGGGCTCGCTCATCTGCTTGTGGTAGGGCCACGCGGTGTCGATATAGTTGACGCCCGAGTCCAGCGCGGCGGACAGGATGGCGGTGGCCGCGGCGTCGTCTATTGCGGCTGGATCGTCGCCGAGGGTGGGCAAACGCATGCAACCCAGGCCTAATGTTGATATTTCGAGCTCCGGAACCTTAGGAAACCGTCGGTAAAGCATGTGAACGAGTATAGCAGGCCTTGACGGATATCCTCAATGGTTTACAATATACAAATCGCCGGATTACCGGCATCCTTAAGGAGGATTCATGAAATTTACCCGTGTACTAACAGTCGCGCTCATTGCGGCTGTCGTACTCTTCGCCGGTTGCCAGAAGGCCGAGAAGCCAGCCGCCGCCACCGAACCCGCAAAGGCCGCCTTCCATATCGGCGTTGTGACTGGTACCGTTTCTCAGTCAGAAGACGATCTGCGCGGAGCGGAAGAATTGATCAAGCGCTACGGCAAGGTCGCCGACGGCGGAATGATCCAGCACATCACTTATCCCGACAACTTCATGGACCAGCAGGAGACCACCATCTCCCAGATCGTAGCCCTGGCTGACGATCCCCTCATGAAGGCCATTGTCATGAACCAGGCCATCCCCGGCGCAGCCGAAGGTTTCAAGCGCGTCCGCGAGAAGCGCGCCGACATCCTTCTGTTCGCCGGCGAGCCTCATGAAGACCCGCTCGTGATCGAAGCCGCCGCCGACCTCGCCCTCAACAGCGACTTCATCAGCCGTGGCTACACCATCATCTGGGCCGCCAAGGAACTCGGAGCCAAGACCTTCGTGCACATCTCCTTCCCGCGCCATATGTCCTATGAGACCCTTGGCCTGCGCAGGCAGATCATGGAGCAGGCCTGTATCGACCTCGGCATGAAGTTCGCCTTCGAGACCGCCCCCGACCCGACCTCCGACGTCGGCGTGGCCGGCGCTCAGCAGTTCATCCTGGAGAAGGTCCCGGCTTGGATCCAGAAGTATGGCAAGGAGACCGCGTTCTTCTGCACCAACGACGCCCACACCGAGCCCCTCCTCAAGCAGCTGCTCCAGTACGGTGGAATCTTCGTTGAAGCCGACCTTCCCTCACCGCTCATGGGTTACCCAGGAGCTCTCGGCGTGGACCTGACCGCCGAAGCCGGCAACTTCCCCGCCATCCTCAAGAAGGTGGAGCAGGCTGTCGTGGACAAGGGCGGCGCTGGCCGTTTCGGTACCTGGGCTTATAGCTATGGCTTCACCGTCACCGCCGGTCTCGGCGAGTTCGCCAAGAACGTGATCGAGGGCAAGACCACCAAGGACAGCCTCGATGGCCTGTTTACCGCGTTTGCGGTCTACACCCCCGGCGCCAAGTGGAACGGCGGCTACTACATCGATGCCAACACCGGCGTCAAGGCCAAGAACCACCTTCTCGTGTACATGGACACCTACGTCATGGGCAAGGGTTACCTGCCCACCACGGCTCAGGTCGTACCGGAGAAATACTACTCGATCAAGTTCAAGAAATAACGATCGACTAGTCTGATTTCATTGGGGTCGCCTTCGGGCGACCCTTTTATTTTGACAATATCGCATCATTCGTTTACTATGGTGTTCCGCGCGCGGGATCTCCGCCGCTCCATTCAGGGCCAGCGACGCCGAACGGTTCGACGCCCGCCCGACCTCTCGAAAAAGGTAGGAACCATGCCCAAAGAAACGCCCTTGCTTTCGCTCAAGGGTATATCCAAAGACTTTTATGGCAACTCCGTGCTCGAGGATGTAACCTTCGACGTCGGCCCAGGCAAGATCGTCGGCCTGGTCGGCGAAAACGGCGCGGGCAAGACGACGCTGATGCGCATTCTGTTCGGCATGCCCGTCATAGCCGAAACCGGCGGTTACGGAGGCTCCATTGAACTCGGCGGCAAGCCGGTCAAGTTCAAGAGCCCCTTCGACGCGCTCGATGCCGGCATCGGCATGGTGCATCAGGAATTTTCGCTGATACCGGGCTTTACGACCACCGAGAACATCGTGCTCAACCGCGAGCCGATGAAGGGCAACTTTGCCTGCGAGGTGTTCGGCGACCGCATGAGCGTCCTGGATCGTACCGCGATGCGCGACAGCGCGACGAAGGCCATAGACAGGCTCGGCGTCAAGCTCGACCCCGAAACGCTCGTCTCCGAGATGCCCGTGGGCCACAAGCAGTTCACCGAGATTGCCCGCGAGATAAACCGCGAGAATGTCAGGCTGCTGGTGCTCGACGAACCGACCGCGGTGCTCACCGAGACCGAGGCCGAGATACTCCTCCAGGCGCTCCGGCGCCTGGCCGCGCAGGGTATTTCCATAATTTTTATATCGCACCGCCTGCACGAGGTGGCCTCGGTAGCGGACACCATAGTGGTGCTCCGCGATGGCCGCGTCGTCAAGGATACCCCGGGTCCGGGCACCTCGGTCCGCGACATCGCCTCCTGGATGGTGGGCCGCTCCGTCGAGACGAAGCGGCCTGACCTTGCCACACGTTCGTTCAAGGGCGAGGCGCTCAAGGTAGAGCGGCTCTGGGTGGACATGCCAGGCGAGGCGGTGCGCGATGTGTCGTTTACCGTCCGCGAAGGCGAGATATTCGGCATAGGCGGCCTGGCTGGTCAAGGAAAGCTGGGCATACCCAACGGTATCATGGGACTGTACGCCGGCGGCGGCTCGGTACAGCTCCATGGCAAGCCGGTACCGCTCAACGACCCCCGCGGAGCCCTGTCCATGGGCATGTCGTTCGTCTCGGAAGACCGTCGCGGCGTTGGCCTGCTTCTGGACGAGACCCTGGAATGGAACATCGGCTTCACCGCCATGCAGATCCACGGTCAGTACCTTAAATCCTATCTGGGCGGCCTCCTCAAGCTGCGCGATGAGAACGGCCTGCGCAAGTTGGCCCAGGAATACATCGAGCAACTTTCTATTAAATGCACGGGGCCAAAGCAGTTTGCCAAGGAGCTTTCCGGCGGAAACCAGCAGAAGATATGTCTGGCCAAGGCCTTTGCGCTCAAGCCCAACCTGCTGTTCGTCAGCGAACCGACGCGAGGCATCGACGTGGGCGCCAAGGAGCTGGTACTGCAGTCATTGCGACACTACAACCGCGATTTTGGTACGACCATCGTGATGGTTTCTAGCGAACTCGAGGAACTCAGATCCATCTGCGACCGCGTCGCCATAGTCGACGAGGGCCGCATCGCCGGTATATTGCCGCCGGACGCCGATATCGCGGAGTTCGGCCTGCTCATGGCCGGCGCAGTAAAAGAGGAGGCCGCGCGTGCTTAAGATAAAGGAATTCGCGGCGGACTTCGGCTGGCCGCGCATAATCATTTTCTTCTTTCTCATCACGCTATTCATCGTGGCGCCGTTCGTGGGCGTCAGCATCAGCATGTCGCTGTCGGACACCCTGAACCGCTTCGGCCAGAACGCCATCCTGGTGCTGGCCCTCGTTCCGATGGTCCAGGCCGGTTGCGGCCTCAATTTTGGCCTTCCCGTGGGAATAATCGCCGGCCTGCTCGGGGCGACGATAGCCATGCAGATTGGCCTGACAGGCTGGTTCGGTTTCTTCGGAGCCGTAGCCATCTGTCTGCCCATCGCGGCTGTGTTCGGCTGGCTCTACGGACAAGGGCGAGGAGATGACGATAGCGATGTACGTCGGTTTCTCGCTGGTAACCTTCTTCTCCATCCTGTGGCTTCTTTTGCCGTATTCAAGCCCGGCCATGGTCTGGGGCTATACAGGCAAGGGACTGCGGACGACTATAACGCTGGATAACTTCTGGGGACACATACTCAATAATTTCCTGGCCGTCAGGATAGGCGAGAACTTCGTGTTTCCCACCGGCATGATATTGTTCGCCTTGTTCTGCGCGTTTCTCGTGTACCTGTTCTTCCGCACCAAGACCGGCACCGCGATGACGGCCGTAGGCTCCAACCCCGATTTCGCCAGGGCCGGCGGCGTCTCCTCCGACAAGATGCGTACCATCAGCGTGATGCTGTCTACGATGCTCGGCGCTGTGGGCATACTCGTATACCAGCAGAGCTTCGGTTTTATACAGATGTACCAGGCGCCGTTGTTTATGGCCTTCCCGGCTGTGGCGGCCCTGCTCATCGGCGGCGCCAGCGTCAACAAGGCGTCGATGATCAACGTGATCGTCGGCACGTTCCTGTTTCAGGGCATACTGACTATGACCCCGAGCGTTATCAACAGCGTCCTGCAGACGGACATGTCGGAGGTGATACGCATCGTGCTGTCCAACGGCATGATACTCTATGCCCTGACGCGGAAAACGAAGGTGACGAAATGAAGAAGAAGTTCGATTTCAGGAGGTTCATCGCCGACAATGTCGTCGTCGTGATCTTCCTTATACTCACCGCGATAGCTACGCCGATATCCGGCCTGTCCGCCAACTACATACTCCAGGACATCATAACGCGCATCGGCCGCAACTCGTTCCTGGTGTTCAGCCTGCTCCTGCCCATCATGGCCGGCATGGGACTGAACTTCGGCATGGTGCTCGGCGCCATGGCCGGCGAGATAGGCCTCATTTTCGCGGTGGACTGGAACATTTCAGGCGTCTGGGGCCTGGGATTCTCGGTGCTCGTCGGCTTGCCCATAGCCATCATCCTCGGCTGGGCCGCCGGCGCGGTGCTCAATAGGGCCAAGGGCCGGGAGATGGCCACCGGCTACATCCTGGGCTTCTTCATGGACGGCGTGTACCAGTTCGTCGTGCTGTACCTCATGGGCTCGCTGATTCCGATGCGCTCGCTGGCGATTACGCTGTCGCGCGGCTACGGTATCAGGAATACGCTCAATCTTGATTCGGTGCGGCAGAGCCTGGACAACATGATGATGGTCAAGCTGTTCGGCCTCAACTTTCCGGTGGGTACCTTCATCATCGTGGCTATCCTTTGCCTGTTCATCGTGTGGTTCCGCAAGACAAAGCTTGGTCAGGACATGCGCGCCATAGGCCAGGACCAGCTCGTATCCAACGCCTCGGGCATACCGGTGGAAACGACGCGCATCATAGCCATCGTCATGTCTACGGTGCTGGCTATGATAGGCCAGGTGATATTCCTCCAGAACATGGGCAACATGGCTACCTACAACGCGCACAGGCAGACCGGCTTCTTCGCGGTGGCGGCCATACTCGTAGGTGGAGCCTCGGTGACTAAGGCGACGATACCAAACGTGTTCGTAGGCGTGGTGCTCCTGCACCTGATGTACATAGTCATGCCTCGCGCGGGCGCGGAGCTCTTCGGCTCGGCCCAGATAGGCGAATACTTCCGCGACGCGTTCAGCTACGGCGCCATCGCGCTGGCTCTCGTGTTGCATGCCTGGCGCAAACGCCGTGGCGTGGAGATAGACCGCGCCGGCCTGCGCATGAACACCGTCGACCCGGCGGCAAAGGGAGGTGCGGTATGAGCGGAGCCGACAAGAACGGAGCTAATCCGGCAATCAGGACCAGGCGCCTCCTTGTAAAGGCTGGTTTGCTGGTGATGTACGTGGCGCTGACGGTGTTCGTGTTCATCAACGGCAGGTCCCATACCTTTCTGATAGACAACAAGTCCCTGGACGACGGCGCCGTGTCGGCGATGAGGCGGGTCAAAGTCTTCATAGACAACCAGAAACCGCTGGAACTCTATGCGCGTGACAGGGAATTGCTGATGGTCAGAGGCCAAGGGCACCGCATCAGGATAGAGACGCAGGATCCCGCCAATCGGTTGGAGGCAAAATTCTCCGTGCCGTTCGGCAACGACATGATCCTGATATCCGTTCCGAAGATGGCTTCTGGCGCCGACGATTTTTGGGAACACTTCGTCATCCAGTACGAGCGGCCTACGAACAACGATGCTCCGCCGCCGACGCTGGAGGAGCCTGTGCCGATTGAGCCGACTCTGTAGGCTGGCTTGTCGCGTTACTACCTATAAGGTATGATCCGGAATACTCAAGCAGACGAAGGGCGCGAGAGCGCCCTTCGTCGCATTCCGAGCAACGGAGCGACATTTATGGCCAAGTACCCGTTCAGTGACATCGAACCCAAGTGGCAGAACTATTGGGATACCAACAAGACCTTTCGGGCAGTCGAAGATACGACTATTCCCAAGAGCAAACGACGCTATGTGCTGGACATGTTTCCGTACCCCTCCGGCGCCGGTCTCCACGTGGGGCATCCTGAAGGCTACACCGCTACCGACATCTACTGCCGCTACCTGCGCATGAATGGCTACAACATCCTCCATCCCATGGGCTTCGACTCCTTTGGCCTGCCGGCGGAAAATTACGCCATCCAGACCGGCACCCACCCCGCGGTGACGACCGCCGCCAACATCAACCGCTTCCGCGAGCAGATCAAGAGCCTCGGTTTCTCCTATGACTGGGACCGTGAAGTCTCCACCTGCGACGCCGACTACTACAAGTGGACTCAGTGGATATTCATTCAGCTGTTCAACAAGGGCCTGGCCTACGAGTCGGATGCGCCCATCAACTGGTGCCCCTCGTGCAAGACTGGACTAGCCAACGAGGAGGTCAAGGACGGCGAATGCGACCGCTGCCACACCAAGGTGACGCGCAAGCGCATCCGCCAGTGGATACTCAAGATTACCGCGTACGCGGACCGCCTGCTCGAGGACCTTGAGGACCTGGATTGGCCCGAGCCGGTAAAGGCCATGCAACGCAACTGGATAGGCCGCTCGGAAGGCGCCAGCGTAGTCTTTAGTGTCGATGGCTCAGGCGAAGCGCTGGAAGTCTTCACCACGAGGCCTGATACGCTGTTCGGCGCCACCTATATGGTGCTGGCGCCCGAGCATGCCCTCGTCGAAAAGATCGCGAGCCAGGCCCAAAAGGCCGCGGTCACCGCGTATGTAGAAACGGCCGCCAAGAAGAGCGATCTGGAGCGCACCGACCTGGCCAAGGGCAAGACCGGCGTCTTTACCGGCGCCTACGCCATCAACCCGGTCAACGACGCCCGCATTCCGATATGGATTTCCGACTACGTCCTGGCCTCCTACGGCACGGGCGCCATCATGGCCGTCCCCGCCCACGACGAGCGCGACTGGGAATTCGCAAAGACCTTCAGCCTGCCCATCATCGAGGTGGTTGCCAGCCTCGGGCCGGACGGAAAGGCCGTGCCTTGCGCTGGCGAGATGCCCGAGTGCACGGCGGCCGACGGCGTGAACGTCAACTCTGGCTTCCTGGACGGTCTGGACACCGAGGCTGCCAAGAAGGCCATCACCGCCTGGCTTGAAGAGCGTAAACTCGGCAAGCTGGCCATCAACTAAAAACTGC
>CAZNCK010000061.1:20710-21507 GCA_964571545.1 uncultured Treponemataceae bacterium
CCTGCGGCGATCCGGACGAAGCGTTCTGCGAAGAAGGTATCGCCATCAATTCCGGCGACTGGAACGGCCTGACCACGGCCGCCTTCAAGGCGGCTATTACTAAGTGGCTGGAAGACCAGGGGCACGGCCAGGGTACCGTTAATTATAAGTTACGCGACTGGCTGTTCAGCCGCCAGCGCTACTGGGGCGAGCCAATCCCCGTGGTGCACTGCCCGGCCTGCGGCGTCGTTACCGTGCCTGAATCAGAGTTGCCGCTGACCCTCCCGTCGGTGTCCAGCTACGAACCATCGGGCACCGGCGAGAGCCCGCTGGCCAAGATAAACGACTGGGTGACCACCACCTGCCCGGTCTGCGGCGGAAGCGCCAAGCGCGAGACGAACACCATGCCCCAGTGGGCCGGCTCGTGCTGGTACTACCTGCGCTTCCTTGACCCCGCCAACGACAAGGCCTTCGTGGGCCGCGACAAGATAGACTACTGGCTGCCCGTTGACCTCTATGTCGGCGGCGTTGAGCACGCGGTGCTCCACCTGTTGTACGCCCGCTTCTGGCACAAGGTCCTGTTCGACCTGGGCCTGGTCAACACCAGGGAACCGTTCCAACGCCTCGTCAATCAGGGCATGATACTAGGCGAGGACAACCAGAAGATGTCCAAGAGCCGCGGCAACGTGGTCAACCCCGACGACATCGTCAGGGAATTCGGCGCGGACGCGCTCAGGCTCTACGAGATGTTCATGGGCCCGCTCGAGGTGTCAAAGCCCTGGATTACCGCTGGCCCCGTGGGCGTTACCCGTTTCCTG
>CAZNCK010000061.1:21517-21823 GCA_964571545.1 uncultured Treponemataceae bacterium
ACCGTCGGGAGAGCTGCTGAAGCTCATGCACCGCACCATCAAGAAGGTGAACGGCGATACCGACACGCTGAACTTCAATACGGCCATCTCAGCGATGATGGTGCTGTCCACAGAGGCTGCCAGGCTCCAGACGCTGCCAAGGAGCCTGTGGTCCGTCCTCGTGCGCCTGGTAGCACCGTACGCTCCTCACCTCGCCGAGGAACTATGGGCACAGATGGGCAACTCAGGCAGCGTGTCAAAGGCGTCCTGGCCTGCCTACGAAAGCGCGCTCTGCGAGGATGACGAGGACACCATAATCGTGCAGAT
>CAZNCK010000062.1:0-10844 GCA_964571545.1 uncultured Treponemataceae bacterium
GGGAGGCTACCTCGAGGCAAGCCTGGGCCTAGGCCCGAAGCTGGCTTTGGGCAAACTTGTCGCTACCCCGGCCACCGGGTTCGCCATAGGACTCTGGCCCACCGGCATAGTCGACGGCGTGCGGGCCTGGCAGACTTCAGTTGATATTTTCGTCACTTTTAATCTTGAAAAAAGGACAACCCGATGAAAGCCAGCCTTTCCTTCCGCCGTGCCCGCAACGCGCTCATCGCGCTCATGACGCTATCGCTCGCCGCGTCCTGCGATGTATTCGGCGGCCTGGCCAATCCGGAGGATTCCGGCGCTGCGCTTGTGCGCTTCGTTGAACCGGTGAACGGCACCATAGACCTGAGCCTCTACGCCATCGACCCGGACCGCGAGGCATACGTGGTGTTCACGACGGGCGGTTCTCCTGACGTGCCGAAACCAAACGCGTCGCTGGAAAGCGCGGCGCGTGCACTAGCTGTTGTTGATGTGAACAAAAACAGGAACGGTGCTGAGAAAGCAGCGGCAAATTTGCGGAAACTGGCCCGCGAGACTGCATCGTCCAGTTTCCGGACAATCAAACCTCAATTCTCGAGCACAGGTGATCCCTCGGGTGATTATCCGGGTCTTTCCAGGACCTTCTATGTCATATCGAATGAAGAAGGCACAACCTTTGGACAGGTTGCAGCTACATGTTTGTATGCAAGCGGAAGCTCAGGAATCGGGGACCCTGTGGAGCCCTTAGACTTTGGTGACGATAAACGCTCGCTGAGCATTTATGCCGCTAATGATTGCGCTGATGGGTCCAAGCGTAATACGGTGACACCGGCAATGGTCGAAGCCTTTGCCCTGAAGTTTTTTGGCGCCGCGGGGGAGTCATCCGATTCAATATACGCATGGGTGACGAATATGCTTGGCGCAGAGTGGGGTTCTCATGCCGAGCCGACCCTCATCGGCAGCAGTAGCTATGACCTCATAACACCGACGGAAAGCATTACTATCCTGCTGGCGGATATCTCTAACGACAACTCCGATAATGGCGGCATCATCGGCTATTTCTACTCAGTCGATACAATGGAAGGAAAACCTAACTCAAATGAACGGGTCATGTTTGTCATTGATGCCGTGATGTATGCCAATCCGGATACAGAAGGTGATTCCGAGCTGGAGCCCGGTTATTATTCGGATGATGGTTGGACTCCAACGGACTACTGGGCTAGAGAATCTTTTTCCACCCTTGCCCATGAGTTCCAGCACCTGATCCATTTCTACCAGAAGGGTGTGCTTCGGGGCGGTAATTACTTCGATGAACCAACCTGGATAGACGAGCTGTGTTCGATGCAGGTGGAAGATATGCTGGCGGACAAGCTGGGCGTGCCGGGGCCGCGCGGCGTTGATTCCACGTTATCGACGGCGGGGGCTTCAGGTAATACGTCCGGCCGGTTACCAGCTTTCATCTATTCCCCCGATATATCGCTTGAAGATTGGGGCGGCGTGGATATCTATGCGAGCTATGCGGCGGCCTATGCCTTTGGAGCGTACCTCACCCGTAATTACGGAGGCGCCGCGTTCATACGCAGCGTCGTGCAATCACCATTCGCGAGCGTCAATTCTATCGTCGCGGCCGCGGAGGCTTTTTCCGGTAGGGATGAATCGATAGAAAACCTACTCCGACGCTGGGGGGCCGCTGTGCTGTTGTCAGATTCGCCTGACGCGCCGGAGTATTATCGATATGATGCCTTTTCCTCCGACCTGGGTGGCGTGAGCTATAATCTTGGCGCGATCAATGTATGGAATTACTCGCTGGGGCTCGACAGCGACGATGATCAGGTAATCGATTCGTATCAGAACGAAGTGTATGTCTACACGGCTGACACGCTTTCTACGATGTACGGCGGCGCGTACTCCAACGCCTTCATGAGCCTGGGTGATCCTTCGGGAAAGCCTGACTGGAAACTCACGGTGCCGGACGGAATGTTTGCTACGATAGTGATCGACTGAGCCTGTTCCGCCTCGGGCCACGAGATACCCCCGGAGTCATCGCTTGCCGCGTCGTGCTCTTCATGATACCGTCCCAGGGTATGATTGATTCAATGTCCGTCCGCAAGGATAACGACGCGAGACTCTCGGGAGCCCTCGTCTGCATGATAACGGCCGAGCTGAGCGCCATAGCACCGTCGCCCGCGGCCTTGGTTGAGGCGCTGGCCGCTTTGGCGGCGCGCCGCGCGGAGGAGGACTTTCCGCCGGCCGGCATCAAGGAGCCGGTGCGCGGGATGCTTCGCGCCGGGGGCTTCAAGCCGGCGGGGCGGCAGAAGCCGGCCAGCGAATATCTGGCCCAGGCTGCCAGGGAAGGGCGTTTTCCGGCCATCAACGGGCCGGTGGATTGCAACAACCTGCTGTCGCTGGAGACGGGCTTGCCCATCAGCCTCCTGGACGCCGATGAGCTGGGCGGCGGTGCTCTGGTGCGCATCTGCGGCGAGGGCGAGAACTATGTGTTCAATGCTTCGGGCCAGGTTATGGATATTTCCGGCTTGTTGTGCGCCTGCGCGACCGACGGCTCGCCGCTTGGAAATCCGGTCAAGGATTCCATGCGAGGCAAGTTGAAGGACGGCACGAGGCGGCTGGCCGGCTTCATATACGCGCCTCTCGGGCTGTATTCGCCGGCGACGCTCAAGGTGGTCGGCTTGCGCTTCGCGGAGCTGTTGCGCGATTATTGCGGAGCGACCGACGCGGCCGTCTCGGGGCTGGTCTAACGTGGACGCGCTGCTGCAGATTCTGGTGTTGCTGGCTTTCATGGCGGGCGGGGCCGCGCTTCATCTCGTCAAGCTGTCTCCCAAACCAAAAATCACCGATCTTCTGATCAAGGCAGTGCTGTGGGCGCTGCTGTTCGTCATGGGGTTCAGGCTGGGCAATGCGAGGGAATTGCGCGATCGGCTGGGCGAGATAGGCCTCTTGGCCGTGGGCACGGCGGTAGCGTCGATCGCGGGCACCATTCTCATGATATGGGCGGGCTATGCGCTGTTCGACGCGGTCCGGGGCCGGCACTCCGGCGGCAAGGCTAATGCCACCGTGGTCGCCGCGCGTATCGACATCGACTGGAAGCACTTCAAGGGGCCGGCCGTGCTGCTGGCTGTCGTCATTATCGGTTTCATGGTAGGGGCGATAGCGCCGGAAGTGGCGCTTGATTACGGCCTAGTTACCGGCTGGGTGCTCAACGCGCTCCTGTTCATGATAGGCCTGCAGTTCGCGCAGTCGGGCATATCGCTCAAGTCCGCGTTCGTCAGGGCGGACACGGCCATCGTGCCTGTCGCGACCCTGCTGGGCACGCTCTCTGGCGGGCTCGCGGTAGCCGCGGCCTTTGGTCTGTCCGCGGGTAAGGGCTTGGCTCTGTCGGCCGGGTTCGGCTGGTACAGTCTCGCGGGCGTGCTGATATCGGATCTTGGCGACCCGGCTCTCGGTTCGGCGGCCTTCTTGGCCAACATAGTGCGCGAGTCGCTGGCGCTCGTGCTGATTCCGGTGCTCGCCGCGACGAAGCGGCCCTATGCGGCCATAGGCGTCGCGGGCGCCACCGCCATGGATGTAACCCTGCCGCTCGTCGAGCAGTGCCTGGGACCGGATTCTGTGCCCGTTAGCTTCACGAGCGGGGCAATCCTGTCGCTTCTGGTGCCTGTGCTGGTGCCGCTGTTCTACGGCCTCGGTTAATTGGGCCCGTTCAGTCCTCGTCCAGCTTTGAAATTTCGCTTTCAACCATAGCCAGGCGCTCCTGGAGCGTGTGGATTGTCTTTTCTAGACGCTCGCGCTCCTTGTCAAGGCGGAACTTGGGGTCATCCGACGGTTTTTCTGCCTTGACCATGGCCTTGACGGATTCGGGGCTCTTGCCGGCCATGAACGCGTCTATGGCGGCCGCGCGGGTCTCGGGCTTCTTTATGCCGGAGACCAATTTCATGGCGTCCCAGCCGAGGTCGGCGGGTACCTGCAGGGTAAACGCCTTCATGGCCGCGCCGGCGCTGGTCCTAGGCACGCCTATGGCTCGGTCCAGGTAATCCTCGAAGCGTACGAAGTGCTTGCGACACAAGGCCTCCGCCTCCACGACCAGTTTGCCAAAATCCAGCATCAGGCGGCCGTTTTCCGGCAACAGGGCGCGGATTTTTTTTGTCATGTCTACAAAATCAGGATCGGTGGCGAAGTTGTTGGTATAGGAACCCTGTTTCTCGGCTTTTTCGAGGAGGTCGTGGAATATCGACCAGAATTCGTTTGTATGAGCGCGCGCTCCGGGTACGAAAGCGCCTTTTTCGCAATGCAGGTGGTGGGCATATTCGTGGATGGCCGTATATACGAGCTGGCCGTCATTCTCGAAATTCTTGTTGTGTATGAGTATCTCGCGGGTCATGGGCTTATAAAGGCCGTTGACCATGCTACTTTTCTTGCCGGTGAATACAATGCTGAAGTCGGTCTTGCTTGGTTCTATGCCGAGCAGCAGCTCCTTGGTCTGGTCCTGGTTCATGGCGGCCTCCGCCGCGACAATCTACTACAAGCCGCTCCGGGCGGGCAAGCCGGACTGCCGTGGCGTTTTCTGTCCGGCATAGACCTGCGGCTTAAAAAGGTTTACTATGGTCGATCTCCCTGCGTCCTTCGGGTGGATGCCTAGCCTCAAATTACCGTTATCATACGAAAGGACGTATCGTGGCAAAGAAGCCCAACTATTCGTTCGAAAAACGCCAGAAAGACCTGGCCAAGAAGAAGAAGAAGGAAGAGAAGCTCAAGAAAAAGCAGGAGCGCAAGGCCGCGGGAGACACGACCGGTGAAGACCAGGTCGAAGGCGACGAGGACGGCGCGGACGACGATGATGACGACGCCGAAGGAAGCGACGATTCCGAAGGAAGCGACGATTTCGCCGAGCCGGCGGATAAGGCCTAGGTCAGTCCTTGCGGGCGGGCCTTATTTGAGCGCCCGTTCCAGTTCAGCTATGTTGTATCCGACGATGACGCGGCCGTTGACGTCAGTTACCGGTACGCCCATCTGTCCGGATTTGCGGACCATTTCTTCCGCCCTGCGTTGATCAGACGCGATGTTGTAGTCATCAAAGCGCACGTTCCTGGCCTTGAGCCAGTCTTTTACCATTCTGCAGTATGAGCAACTCGGGGTCGAGTACACCGTTACGGCCATTGCTATCTCCTATATATAGAATATTTGATATAACCTAGTGAATTTTCTGTACACCGTCAAGCGCCGGTGCGCGGTGGCCCGTGCTGGTTTCCATGGTGACATCAGAGTTTTTGAGCCGAGGAAACCGCGCGCGACTGGTCGCCTTGCTGGCTTGCGTCTTCTCGACATCGCTATGCCGGTCCGTATCCGCGGCGCCTAACGCTGCCGCAAGGTCGGACGTACCTGAAAAACCTCCATCTATTCACTGCTTCCTTACGGTCAATACCAGTGAAATCCTTCCTGATACACAGGACGCCAGTGTGGAAACGGCCGCTCGGATTGAGGCGGGAGGCGCGGTTATACGGCTGTGGGCCATGCGGTCGTATGAAACGCCTCTGGAAGGCCATATTCCGACTGCGGCGGGGATTTCTCCGGAGGCTGCGCCCAAGGCAGGGCTCGCGGTTTCCCTACCCTACCTGCGATTCGGTTCGACGCGGCCGGCAGGGCTCGCGGCCTTCATCCACACGCCGGCCGCCGCCGATACCCTGCTGCTGGGCCGATCCGGCGCGCCGCTTGTCCTCGATGACCCCGCGGACGCGGCCTGTCTAGGTGTCTCGTTTGGTGAGGACTATGGTGTATTTTGCGCGGCGCCGACCCTGGCAGAACGCCTGCTCGATACCGGGCGGCCTGTCTGGGGGGCCTGGTTTTCTCCCCGCGACGGTTTTTTGTCTGCTTTAGCGCTCATTTCCGGCTCGCCGGCGGAGCCTGGCGGGCCTAGCTGGTACGACGCTCCGTCGCCTTCGTCCGAGCGGATAATCGCGGCGTTCTCGGCGACCGTAGCCGGCTCTGGCTGGGGCGCCGCGGCGGCGGTAGCCGGTAGCGCCGGTTTTCCAGGGCAAGACGCGGCGGCGGGCCGGGTAGAGGCGCTATTTTCGTCCGGAGGTTTCCGGATGGAGGCCGAGGCTTCCGCCGCGAGCGCCGCCTGGGTCGGAGCCGACGGCCGGGCCGCCCCGTTTTTCAGGCTGGCCGCCGATGCGCGCTTTGCCAGGCTCGGGTATGTTGCTCTGCTTGGTTGTCGGTTCGTTCAGACTGACGCTCCGGGCGGCGAAGCCGACGCGGCGAGCGTCATCTGGAGCGGCTCGGTCGAAGCCGGGGGCTGGTTTGGGCAGGCGAGGGCCGCGGTTAGCCTGCGAACTGGGACGGGCGCGCCGGAAACGGGCGAGCCGGCGGCGGTGGAGGTGGATACGCGGTGGAGGCCGGAGTTCGCGCCGTGGCTTGCGCTGGCGAGTTCCTGGAAAGTCTCCGGCGGCGAGTCCGAGCGCTTCGATCTGTCGGCCCAGGCTTTGTTTGGTAAACGGACCCGCTTCGCGATAGATTCGGGGCTGCGTTTCGCGCCGGAGGGGCGCTTCGTTAAGGGCGCCTTCTCGATCGCCCGAACCCTGGGGGCGATAGGGCTGAGTTGCGCGGTACGGAATTCTGACTGGATAGGGCCCGGCGCTGACTGGCCGCGTTCGCTCGCGGTTTCTTTGAAAGCGACCCTGAGCTTGAAATAAGGGCTTCTGGCTTTACCGTGTTTTGATAATAGGCTACTCTCTAGTTCCAGCGGAGGAACGAGAGCATGCTGATAGACACTGACAAGGCCGCTTTCATTGCCGTAGACGTCCAGAACGATTTCTGCCCGGGCGGCGCGCTCGCCGTGCCTGATGGAGACGCCATAATTCCCATCGTCAACGAACTTGCCAAGGGGTTCGAGATATGCGTCGCAACGCAGGACTGGCATCCTAGGGGGCACCTGTCGTTCGCGTCCGCGCATCCAGGAGCCAAGGCCTACGACGCCGCGATCGTCGCGGGCAGGGATGCCACCCTGTGGTCTGACCACTGTGTCCAGGCCACGGCCGGCGCCGACTTCCATCCGGATTTCCGCGTTGAACCATACCGGCTCATCGTCCGCAAGGGATTCAGGCCTGCGCTGGACAGCTACTCGGCGTTTTTCGAGAACGACGGAAAGACGCCTACCGGCCTGGACGGCTACCTGCGTGGACTGGGCGTATCCGCCGTCGTCATTGCCGGGCTGGCCCTGGATTATTGTGTGTACTATACCGCCCTCGACGCCGCGAGGCTGGGCTATCGTGTCTATGTGGTGCGCGACGCGACGCGGGCAGTCGGTTCTCCGCCTGGTTCCATGGAACGGGCACTGGTCGACCTCGCGGCGCGGGGCGTTGCCGTGATCGAATCCGGGGAGGTCTTCCGTTGAGTTCAAGCGCGCTGTTTACCGATTTCTACGAATTGACTATGGCCCAGGGCTACTGGAAGCATGGGCTGGATACCAAGGCGGTCTTCGACCTGTTCTTCCGCCGGCAGCCGTTCAAGGGCGGGTTTTCAGTGTTCGCGGGGCTGGATCCACTGCTTGAGGCGCTGCAGTCTTTCAGGTTTACCGCTGATGATATCGCGTGGCTCGAGCGCCAAAACGGCTTCAAGCCGGAATTCCTGAGTTACCTGGCGGATTTCAAGTTCTCCGGCGACGTATACGCGCTGCCCGAGGGAGAGATTGTCTTTCCTCAGGAGCCGCTCCTGCGTATCCACGCCGGGCTTATAGAGGCCCAGATCATAGAAGGGCTCGTGCTCAATACTATCAATTTCCAGAGTCTCATAGCGACGAAGAGCGCGCGGGTGGCCATGGCCGCCAAGGGCAAAAATGTCATGGAATTCGGGCTCAGGCGCGCTCAGGGCCATGACGGCGCCATGTCGGCCTCACGCGCCGCGTACATAGGCGGGGCGTTCAGCACGTCCAACGCGCTAGCGGCCAAGGAGCTGGGCATTCCCGCAATGGGCACTATGGCGCATAGCTGGGTGATGGCCTTTAAGACGGAGTTGGAATCATTCGAAGCCTATGCCGAACTGTACCCGGACTCGACGACGCTGCTGATCGATACCTTCGATACGCTCGATTCAGGTTTGCCCAACGCCATCAAGGTGGGCAAGAAACTTGCCGCGGCCGGTAAACGTTTTGGGGTGAGGCTGGATTCAGGCGATATCGACTACCTGTCCCGCAAGGTTCGCCTGGCTCTCGATGCCGCGGGTCTCAAGGACGCGTATATCGTCGTCTCCAACGAGTTGGACGAGGAGATCATAGAGACGCTGGTGTCTGAAGGCGCGCCGGTGGATGTCTGGGGCGTAGGCACGCACCTGGTGACAGGCGGCAACGAGGCCTCGTTCACCGGCGTCTACAAGTTGGCCGCGGTCCAGCGCGACGGCGTATTGGCGCCTACGATGAAATTCTCCGACAATCCGGAGAAATCAACGAATCCCGGGGTCAAGGAGCTGTTCAGGCTCTATGACGAGGCTGGTTCAGCCGTGGCCGATGTGATGATGTTGGCGGGCGAGAAACTGGAACCAGGCAAGCTGACGACCTTCCACCATCCGTCGCTGGATACGAGGCGCTTCTCGTGGGCGCCTTGCGGAACGATACGGCCCATGCTCGGCAAGGTCATGGAAGGCGGACAGCGCCTGGCTCCGTCGCCCACAATGGCCGAGCTACGCTCCAGGCGCATCGAGTCGATGCGTAGCTTTGACCATACCTTTCTGCGCTTCCTCAATCCGCACATCTATAAGGTGGCCATAAGCGACGACCTGAGGGCGCTCAAGCTGGATTTCGTGGAGAAGTACCGGGGCGCCAGGAGCCTCGTGTCGTAGACCCTCGGAATTTTCTGGCGAGCGCGAGTTTAAGGCCGTAGAGCGTTGCCAGAAGCAGCGCGACGATAAGCCGGCCTTCCGGCGCCGCTCCCGCGGTCACGATGATCCCGCGGCCTCTCGGCGCGTATTCTTCGGCCGGCGGCAGGTCGAGGCTGGCGCGGCGGCCGGGCCGGGCCGGGTACAGGAACCCGTCTCCGACGCGTATCGGCCGGCCACGCGGGCCTGATTCTGATTTCGCGGCCGGTACGCGCGCGGCGCGGGCTACCCAGAACGGTATAGCCGCTTCGGGCGAAGAGAGAGCCGCCGATCCCAGCGGCAGGTCAGCGCGACGGTCTATTCCTGCCGCGACGATAGCCCCGAGCGTGAGCCGGGGCGGCAGCACCGCCGGCTCGGTTTTTACGGTTGATACCGATAGGACGCCTCTCGTATTCGCGCCTCCGCCGTCTCTGACGATAACGCCGTCATCAGACAAGCCAGTTCGTCGATTCTGATAGTCGTTTGAGGCTGTTTCAGCGCCCGCCGCGACGCCTATGGGGCCAAGGACGGCTACGAGGCGACTCGCGAACGCGCCTTTGGCTGAAAGCGGCGCGGGGCGACCGGGCGCCTCGAAGGGTAGTATACGGCCTTCCCACTGCACGGCCCATAATCCCGCCTCGGCAAACGACAATTCGAAGCCCGAGGGGCCAGGCACTATTGTGTAGTCCTCCGGTTTGGCCCTGGACAGGCTTCCGTCGCCCGCGAGTTCCCAGAGCGCCGTGATTGCGGCTCCGCCGGCCGCGACGAAGCGCACGACGCCGCGTTGTTGGTCCTCGTCCCAGATCGCGGAAGCGGGAAGGATGTAGTTCGGAGGTTTTGTGGAGAGCGTCCGTAGTTTCACTCCCGTGCCCTTGATCGCGCCGTCGTCGGTGATGAGGGTTAGGTCGCCGTAACCCCGCCTGGTCAGTTTCGGCACGAGGCTGAAATCGGCGGACAGAAACGCTTCGGAAGATTCGAGCGCCAGGGCCAGTTCCTGAGGGCTTTCTATGCTTTCCATCAATTCAGTGAGGTCGACCAGCCGGTGTTCTCGTTTGACGGGATCCCAGCCGAGAGCGAACAGCGTGGAGCTCCGGAGCGTATCGTCGGACAGTATGAGGCGCGCCGCTTCATCTAGAGGCCTGTCGCCGCGCATGCCTGAGAGCATCGAGAGCGAGCAGTCCAGAATAGTAGCGGGGCCGCGTCTGGATTCTGGTTGGGGGTAGCCGGTCAACGCCAGTCCGACGATGACCGCGCAGGCAGCGTCTATAGCCGCGTCATAGTAGAGGCGCAACGAACGGAACAGGACAGCCATAGGTTTTGAGTCGTCGCGGGGCGAGAGGAGTTCGTGGGGGTAGGGTAGCCGCTTACGGAGACGCAATGCTACGAAAAGGAGGGCGACGACGGGCGCCAACAGCGCGGCTATCGGCCCCGCCGCGCCGATCAGGCCTGAGAGCTCAGGCATACAAGCGCTCCAGGATATCCCAATAAACCGGCGCCCGCGGGCTGTCGGCCTCTAGTCGCCTGAAGAATGAACGCGGCGCGGCGGCCATGCGCGTATCGCGGGCGAGTTCTCCGGTTTTCCAGGCGGCTTCATCGGCCTGGCTCCACGGCACGACGATGAGCCTGCCTGATTCCGGATCGAGCACCTCCAGTTCGGCGCCCATTTCAGCCAGCGCGGTGAACGGCGTACGGTAGCGTATCAGGAACAGGCTACCGGAGGGCGGCGAGCGCAGGGTCAGGTCGCGCTCGTGGAAATCGGAGAATACGAACACCCGCTTCTGTCGTCCGCGAGCGCGCCACTGCGCGAACGACCGTGCCGTGTCGGTAACGCCTTCGAAGGACAATGACGACAGGACGGCCGTAATTCCCGCCTGTCCGCCGCCGCTCCTGGACCTGGCGGCCAGACAGCGTTCGGAGAGTCCCCCGGAGTAGCTCCACAGGCGCACTCCCATGCCCAGCGTCAGGAGGAGGTAGGCCATCGAGCCTATGAAGCTGCGGTAGGCGTCCAC
>CAZNCK010000062.1:10854-21502 GCA_964571545.1 uncultured Treponemataceae bacterium
GACCAGGAATGCTATCTCGTCGTCGGCTTCATCGTAGAATTCCTTGACGAAGGCGCGGTCCGAGCGGCCGTACAGTTTCCAGTCTATGGCGCGCGGGTCGTCGAAGGGTTGATATTCACGGATGCTCTTGAGGTCATAGCTTGCCCCCGAGCGGCGGTACATAGGATTTTTTGCGGCTATCGAATTGGGCAGGCGGGCGCGGAGGTTCCGCCTGGAGAACGCGGCCGCTATGGCGGCGCATTCCGGGTCGACGTAGGTCAAGGCTTGGTCCTGGCCGTTGCCCTGCCCGAAGCGCGGTCCAGCGAGAATTCCCTCGCGGCTTCCGTCCGCACCGCGTCGAGCACATCGCCCACGCCCACGCCGTCCGCATCCGCCTCGAAGTTCAGGATGACGCGGTGAGCGGCCACGTCGAACAGTAGGTCGTCCACATCGTCGAACGAGATGCTGGGTCGGCCGTCCATCGCGGCCTTAGTCTTTGCGGCGGAATACAGAGCTATGGCCGAGCGCGGCGATGCGCCGTACAGCACGTACTTGCGCACCAGGTCCACCGGAGAGCGGTCGGGATGGCTGTGCTGCACGATGCGCGCTATGTAGGAGCGGGTGCCGTCCGGCGCGGCAATGTGCGGCGACAGCGCGCGCCATGCCGCTATGGCCGCCGTAGAACGTTCCGCTCCGGCCGGCTGACCCGTCTTCGTCGTGGCCTCCAGGTCCATGATGCCCATGAGGGCATGGAAGTCGGGCATGGTAAAGAGCAGTTTCATGAAGAAACGGTCTATCTGGGCCTCGGGCAGGGGATAGGTGCCCTCCAGCTCTATGGGGTTCTGCGTGGCTATGACGAAGAACGGGTCGGGCAGGGGGTGCACCGTTCCCAGGAAGGTGATGCGCTTCTCCTCCATGGCTTCAAGAAAAGCCGACTGCGTCTTGGGGGTGGCGCGGTTTATCTCGTCTCCGAGCACGACGTTGGAGAATATCGGGCCCTTGTAGAAGCGGAAGGAGCGCCCCGCGGGGCCGTCCTCCAGGAGGTTGGAGCCTATGATGTCCAGAGGCATCAGGTCCGGCGTAAACTGCACGCGGCTGAAGCCCAGGCCGAAGAAGGCCGCCCAGGTCTTGGCCAGCGTCGTCTTGCCGAGGCCGGGCGCGCCTTCGAGCAACACGTTGCCGCCCGCGAGGAACGCTATGAAGAGCCGTTCCAGCAGCCTGGGGCAGCCGAGCACGCGGGTGCCTACATACGCCGTATAGTCCTCGTACAGTTCCTTGACTGAAAGAAGGGCTCGTTCGAATTCATCGGGCTGCATAGATGCTCCAGTATCCGTACCGTATTGCCAGCGCTGCGACGAGCGCGGTGAGAGCCATGAGGTTGAGCGCCGTTCCGACCAGGGGCAGAGCGGGAAACGGCGCGAGCGCCGCGACTATATTGAAGGCCGCGTGCCAGGTCCAGGCGGCGGCCAGCGAAATTACGATGGTTTTGATTCGTCGTCCCTTTTTGCCGTCCGAGGCGGTTGCGATGGCGTACAGGGCGGCGGCGCCCGCATGGATAGGCAGGGCGTAGCCGAGGCGCCAGTACGAGTCGAAGGTAGGAAAGCGGGCGAGGTAACCCGCGTTCTCGAGGGCCGCCAAGGCGCAGGCCGAAACGACGGCAAGGCCGGCGGCGCCTGGTTCAAGGCCGAGTCGCTTGATTGCGACAGCCGCGGCCAGCGCGAGGCCCAGCCTGAGTGCTTCCTCGATGCCGGCGTTGGCCACTAGGGCAAGCCATTCAGGCCCGCCGGCGAGCAGTGGTCGTATCGCGCCTTGGCTCAGGCGCATCGCATACCACAGCACGGCGCCCGCTGCCGCTGCGATCGAGACGAGCAACGCCGGCTTCAGCCTGGTCAGCCAAAACCGAGCCGTCTTAACCCTCGCTTTTGCCTGCGCTTCGCGCGCGTGTTTTTCCTGCAGATTGCTGTACTTCACTTGCTGGCTCCCGAACTAAAGGCCCGGCGCCATAGTTCCATGGCGCGCGTAAGTCCTGGTTCCATCGTGACGCCGACAGCAACGCGAGCATCGAACGAGGCGTAGAATTCAGTGATGGCGGCGGAAACCAGTTCGGCTGACGGCCTGTCGCCCAACTGGGTTTCCTTGCCGGTGGCTTCAGTCAGTTGTCGTTCGAAGCGCGCGCGGTAGTCCACGAAGGGGCTCGATTCGATAGCGAGGCCGGAGCCTTCCCAACCGGGCGCGCAGGCTTCGCCCGTGGAATCGCCTGAACCCTCGTCCCCGTTTTCGGCGTTTTCTCCGCCTATGGCGCCGGAGCCCGGGCTTCGCGCCTGAGCCGAGCGCCCGGCGGAGGGCGCTGTCGTATCCTGTATGCTGTCATCGCCTGAGTCGGATTTCGCCGCGCCTATGCCGGTGTCTCCAGGCGCCACAAAATCGGGTTCCATAAGCGCTTCGTCTTCCGCCGATCCGGAATCACCGTAGCGCCGCGCGCCGGGAGCGTCCCTCTGCTCATCGGATAGTTTCTCGGGGTCTATGCCGGGCGCCATGATCACGGCGTTTTCTTCGGCCGAGGTCGCGTCCCGTTGCGCGACGAAATCTGGTATTTCCTTGTCGGGGTAGGTCAATGATACGCCGTATCCCGAGTAGACCGAGACTATCTGGGCTATGGCGAACGATACGAACCCAAGGGCGAAGAGCGACGCGACGAGGATGCGCGCAGTCCTCGTTGGTCGAGGCCTGCCTAGTCCCGTTATTGTGGCTATCGAGAGCGCCTCGCAGGCGCGGCGTTCCAGGAGCCGCTCCGCGGGGCCTCCCGTATAGTCCAGCCAGGCCTCCGCGGCCGCCTCGCGGTCGGCGCGCCTCAGCGCTTGGCTGCCGGACGATGCCTTCACCGGTGCGGCCAGGAACGCCGGTAGCGAGCCCAGAACCGCCATGACTAAGGCGTGGAAGATAAACGCTGACGGCCCGAAACTGGATTCGGCCAGCGTGACGGCCACCAGCAACGCCAGGCTCCAGGCCGCGAACGCCGTCGCGGCCCAGGCGACAAAGCGGTTGCCGAGTCTCTTGGCGACATCCGCCAGGATGAGCCTGTGGACCATGCGGCGGGCGCCGGCCTTGGTCATCGTCGCCTCCGTTCGAGTGCCAGCAGCGATACAGCGGCGATAAGGGCTGAAACGGCTAGGCCGCTCCACGGTGACGAATAGCGTGCGATTGCCAACCCCGGGGCCGCTCCGATGATCATACGCAGCGCGGAATGGAGCCGTCCCGCAACGCGGGCGGGAGCGGCCTGGCCGTAGCCGGCAACCGTCACTGCGGCCACGGCGGCGGCGGCGAACGCGAGCAGCCACGGTAGACTCGGGCGCGGTCCGAACGCGGCGAGAGAGTACGCTGAAAACGGCAACGCTGTCGCGAAGGCCGCGGCGGACGCGCGTGGATTCAGCCGCGCGGCTATGGCTACGAGCGCGGCCCAGGCCAGCGGGAGGCCCCCGGCCGCGATGGGGCTTATCGCTTCGTCGAGTCCCGCGGGTACAGCAATGACGACCGCCAGGAGCGGCGCGGTGAGCGCGACGGCTAGAGCCGGCGAAAAAGGCTTATTCACGCAAGCCCCAAGCCTGAGTGAACGACGCCGGCGCAAGCGCCGCTGATCCCTTCGGCCCCGGGATAACGAGAGGAGGGTACTTGAATCTCAGCCGCCTGAAGCCGTAGAAGGCGGAAATAGGCACCGCGGCCGCTTGCGGCGAGCGGATGCCCAGGAACCACAGTCCGCCCGGCCTGGCTTCCGCCTCGCCCGCGACTGTCCACGCGACGCCTCGATAATCGCCGTTTTTGGTCACCTGCCTGATTAGTGCCGACGCTCCGGAATCAGTCAGCCTCGATCCGGTATCGGTCTCAACGGCGACGGCGTACAGCTCCGCCGGCGCGGCGCCCAGCGCGAAGGCCGTAACGCTTATCGTTATGACGACGCAGACAAAAGTAGCCAATTCCGCGGCCGTACGCCTGTCTGTCCGGCCGGTTACTCCCCGCGCCGCGCCGGTTTTAGTCCTGCGCCACAGCCCTGCCCCAACGACGACGGCAACGCTCCAGAGCGACAAAAGGATGATAGGCGCGGCTCGTCTTCCTGGCAAGAAAAGCTCCGCCGCCGCGAGGCGCGCGGCCTGTTTTGGCCCGCCGGCATTGAGTTCAGCCAGAGTAATCGATCGTCGCGGCGTTCCGAGCGCTGAATGCCTGAACGGAAATTCGAGAGCCGCAAGCGCCGCCATATCGGAATCGAGATTCATGCCCGTACCGAATTGCGTTCCGCCGCTCGTTGTCCGCAACCGAGCGGTGGCCTCCAGGGCTAGCCCGTCGCCATCGCCGCCTTCAAAGGTAATTGCCGCGAGTTCAGGCCAGGCATAGTAGGTAAGGGTCAGCGATTCCACAAATCCGACCGTCGTTTCAAACAGCTTTACCTGAATTCCATCGATGCTTGTGCCAAGAAGCCTCGCGTTGCCCGCTATGCCGTTCTTGCTGGACACGGTAGCCTCGTTGAACGCATATAGTGTCGGTATGCCTGCGTCAATGAAGGCCTGGCTACCGCCCCCCGGCCCCGCATGCGCCGGCCCCGTAAAACCGCTGGAAAGCATCGCTAGAACGAAGAGCGTTACTCTTTTTCCCACGGCCTTCCTTTCCACTCGCCTGCTCATCGTTTTACCCTCAGCAGCAATGTGCTCAGGAGCGACAGCGCGAAGAACGCGATGAGCCAGGGCGCGCCGCCCCGAGGAAGGGCCCAAAACGGTGTCCGGTAGGCCAAGGCCGCGGCCGCGGAATCGCTGGGCGCCGCTTCGGTTCCGCCGTTGGAATACAGGGCAAAGCGCGCGACCGTACGGCCTCTGTCTTCGACGAGCGCCGTATATCGGCCCTGACCGGGTTTTCCGAGCGCCGCGTGGAACCGTCCAGGGCTAACCCTCTCGAAGGGCGTCTCGTGGACTATGCGCCCGCGCTCGTCGGCCAGCGCCGCATACGGTTGCACGAGGTAGTCGGCCTGTATCGATAGAGCCAGTCCGTCCGCGGTCTCGGTCAGCGTCGCCGTGGGCTGCCTCTCCGCGAACAGCCCGTCGATGACGGCGGCGAGCACCGAAATCGTTGTCGCTTGCCTGAGGAAATCGGCGCCGTATCCGCCGTACAGGTCGCTGGCGTAGACGAGCGTCGACCTTGCGCCGACGCGCCGCGAAGCAAACAGGGGGTCTCCGGCCGCGCTCGAGAAGAATGCCACGGCGTCCGGTTTCGGGCCGAGCCTGGCCATGCCGCCTATACTGCCCGCATCGTTGCCCGCTATGTCCACGATTCGAGTCTTCTCCTCGGCGAACACCGTCCGCGAGATGCTTTTTCTGTCTTCTATTATAAGCGACGGCACCTGCGACGCGTCCCTCGCCCGATAAAACCTGCCTCCGGAGCCGGCCGCTATGCGCGTAAGCAGCGCCTCGTCGTATTCAGCGCCAACGGCCATGGCCGAGATAGCAATACCCGACGAAAAGGCCCTGGCCGCCAGCGCGTCGAAGTCGGCCGGCGCGCTGATGCCGTCGGCGACGACGATGATGCGCTTTTCTGTGCTCGCCTCCAACGCCGCAATGCATTCCATGAGGGCTGGATGCATGCGGGTGCCGCCGCCGGCGCGGAGCGGGGCCAGCGTTTGCCTGGCGTCGAGGTTTGCTACGGGAGCCGGAGGGTAGAGCCATCGCGTCTCGTCGTCGAATAGCAGGATGCCGGCAAGGTCGCTGGGTTTCAGGTTGGCCACCAGTTCCAGCCCGACGGCCTTGGCCAGCGACAACTTGTCGCCGTACATGGAACCAGACACGTCTATGGCCACCGCCATGGCCACATCCGGCAGCCGTGACAGCGAGCGCGGCGACAGCTCTACGGGCAGCAGGTTCTCGATGGTCGGCGAATCGCCGGGTTTTCCTATATCAGGTGAATCGACGACGACGAGCAGGCTGCCGGCGCCGCGTTCCACGTACTCGGCCAGCGCCGCGGCCATACCGCCCTCCAGCTCCGACAGCACGGGGCCGTCCAGGACGAGCAGTTCGTACCCGTAGAGTCCCGCCGATTGGAGTTCCGCGTAGGAAATTTTCCGTACCGGCCGTAGCGCCTCGAGGACGCTTCTGGCATCGAGCCTGCGGCTGGCCATCAACACGCGGGGACTGTCAGCTTCCGGCCTCAACACGGTAATGCTACCTGATCTGGCTGATCCCGGCGACCCCGCAGTCAAGCTCACAGTCACCTCGCCGCCCTCGCCAGCGGCCGTTCCGTCGGCTCTTCCGACTATCGGCACGCTCACCCGCCTGTCGGCCGGCCCCGCCTCCACGGTCAGTTTTTCGTCGCCCACCGTCACCGTCACCTGACCCGAGCTTGCCTCGTCGACGAGTATAGTCAGTACCGACGGCGTTCCGTCGCCTGAAAGGTTGATGGAATACGCGGCGATGGGCCCTGGTCGGTCGGAATTCCGGGCCGTTTTAAAGGCGACCGGCATGCCTGTGTCCGCGTAGTGGCGTTTCGCGGCCTGGATGTCGGAAAGGGTAGGGGCCGCGCCGGAGCGTATGCGCACGGAGCCAAACCGGCCCGCGGCGTCCTTGAGGATGGTTTCTATCGTCGACATACTGGCCTCGTAGTCGCTACGCGGCAGGAGGATGCGCGGCATCGGCAGGGGCAAGCGGACCGCGTAGGCCAGCAGGCACACAACCGGCAGTATCATCAGGATGAGACGGAACGGACCTTTGAAATCGCCCTTGTGGATAGCCATGGTTCGGATTATTCTAATATGCTATCGGCGCTGGTACAACACCACCTGAGCCGCTTATTTTAGATCGACAGGATGCCCGCATGGATACCAATGGACTCAAGCCGTTTTTTACCGCGGCCAGTGAAGTTTTCTCCCAGATGTTCGGGCTCGACTGCAAGGCCAGCCCCGCTCGCACCCTTGAAGGTTCCGAATCTCACGATTGGGAAGTCTCCGGCCTCCTGGGCATCGCCGGCTCTTCCCAGGGCGTCGTAGCCCTGCGCTTAACGCATGGACTCGTGGACGAGTTGCTCAAGGCCTCGGGCGTCGAGACTACCAGCGAGCAGGACAGGCTCGCCACCGCCTCGGGCCTCGTAGCGGAGATAACAAACATCGTATCCGGTAACGCGATAGGCGCCTACACCGACCAGAACCTGGACATCTCGCCCCCCGTCGTCATCAAGGGTAAGAACCACCAGATAACCTGGCCCAGGATTGCGCCCGTCGTTGCCACGGAGTACAAGACAAAGCTCGGTTCTTTCGAACTTGCCGTCTGTTACAACGGCGCATGACCGGCACTTGACGAAGCCGGACTGAAAGGGGTACTGTTTCTTTAATGAGTAACGCGCTAAAATCCCAGCTCAATCATCTCCATCATCACGGCCACGCGTACGCGGTCGAGATGATCGTTTAACCCAAGGTTTCCTAAAGGGAACCGACAGGAACGATACGCCGGCCGCCTATGGCCGGCGTTTTCGTTTTCCGGGGCCTGTAGCCTCCGCGAGACGAATCCGGCCCTACGGTACGGCTTTTAATCGCATAAGGAGCGACTACATGGAACGGAAAGACGGAACCCTGCGCCTGGCCCTGCCCAAGGGGCGCATGCAGAACGGCGTACTGCGCCTGCTCGCCGAGGCCGGCATAGACATGAGCACCGCGGAGCGGGATTACCGCCCTGCCGCCGGTGTGGACGGGCTGGACGTCAAGGTGCTCAAGCCCCAGAACATCATAGAGATGCTCGATATAGGCAGCCGTGACCTCGGCTTCGCCGGCGCGGACTGGGTGGCCGAGCTGGGCATAGACCTGGTGGAGGTGCTGGACACTGGCCTCGATCCGGTGCGCCTGGTGGCGGCCGCGCCTACGGACCTCCTCGAAGACGGCAAGCTCCCCAAAAGACGGCTCGTCGTGGCCAGCGAGTATGAAGGCATCGCCCGCCGCTGGATAGAGGCGCGGGGCATGGACGCCGCATTCGTGCGCTCCTACGGCGCCACCGAGGTGTTTCCGCCAGAGGACGCCGATTGCATAGTCGACAACACCGCCACCGGTTCGACGCTCAGGGCCAACGGCCTGTCAATAGTCGACGAGATAATGAAGAGCACTACAAGGCTGTACGCCAACCAGCGCGCCATGGAGGATCCCGCCAGACGCGAGCGCATCGAATGGTTCGCTCTCCTGTGCCGCAGCGTGCTGGCCGCCCGCGGGCGCGTCATGCTGGAGGTCAACGTCGACGCGGCCAGGCTAGAAGGCCTCATAGCCATACTGCCCGCGATGAAGGAGCCCACCGTTTCTAGGCTCATGGGCGACTCGGGCTTCGCGATCAAGGTCGCCGCTCCGCGCTCGGCTCTACCAAACCTGATACCGGCGATTCTCGCCAGGGGCGGGTCGGGCATCATCATCACCCAGCCCTCGCAGATAGTGCCGTGAGCGCGGCATTTACGCCGATGAGGGCCAAACCTAAGAGCGCCTGCCCTATCGGCGCTGCCGCGGCGGCGCGTCCCGCGTCGGTTTCGCCGTGGATAGGGACCGCCGCGGCCTACACGCCGAGGAAGCCCGATCCGCGAATCCGTTGGTTTCTTGACGCCAACGAGGGGCGCCCCTCTGACCGTGTGGTAGCGGCGATAGGCTCATACCTGACGGGCGCCTCGGGAGGCGTGGGGCGCTATCCGTCATTCTACGAGCTTGAGGCGCTGCTGGCCTCCCGTTGGAACGTTGATCCCGCTAGAATAGTCGCGACGGCCGGCGGCGACGACGCTATCAGCCGCATAGTCGCCGCGAGGCTTGCACGAGCCAGCCTTCGAGATGTTCGGCGCGTACGCCAGATCGCGCGGCGCGGAAACGCTGGGCCTGCAATGGCTGGATGGTCAGGCGTTTCCGATTGACGCGACCATCGAAGCGATAGAGCGATGCCCCTCGCTGGGCCTTGCGACCGTCGTGTCGCCGTCGAATCCGACAGGCGGTTTCGTCCCGGTGGCACATGCGCTCGCTGTCGCCGACGCCTGCGCGCGTAGCGGCGCCGCCTTCCTCTTCGACGCGGCCTATGGCGAATTTGCCGACGAAGACCCGAGCCGGCGCCTCGTGGCCGATGGTTCGGCCTATGTCGTGCGCAGCTTTTCCAAGGCCTACGGCCTGGCGGGGCTACGCATCGGTTACGCCATTGCGCCGGACGCCGCCGCCGCCGCCGCGCTCCGCTCCTGCGGCATGCCGTACCCGAGTTCAAGCCTCGCCGTCGTCGCCGCGTTAGCGGCCCTCGACGACAAGGTCGGCGTCGCTGCCTTCATCGCGGCCGTTCGTACGGAGCGGGCCGCCCTCGCCGGGCGGCTTCGGGACCTTGGCGCGCGGGTGGCCGGTTCCAGCGCCAACTTCGTGCTGGCCAGGGTGCTCGACCCCGCCGGACTGGCTGCCAGCATGGCGGCGGACGGCATAGCGATACGGAGCTACGGCGCGCGGCCCCTCTTGTCCGACGCCGTCCGCGTCAGTTGCCCCGGCGATCCGGTCGCGCTGGCGGCCGCGCTTCTGGCCCTGTCCCGGGCAAAGGAGTATATCGGATGATCAATACCGAAAAGGTACGCTCCGCCACCGTAGAGCGGGCTACCAAGGAAACCCGCGTCCGCGTAGAGCTGACCCTGGCTCCCGGCGCTATCGACGTTAAGACCGGGATTGGCTTCCTTGACCACCTCCTGACGAGCCTGGCTTTTCACGGTGGATTGTCCCTGTCGCTCCGCTGTCAGGGTGATCTGGAGGTGGACGAACACCACAGCGCCGAGGACTGCGCGCTGGCGCTTGGCGCGGCATTACGCCAGGCTCTCGGGGATAAGGCCGGCATCCGACGCTTCTGTTCGGCGTTCGCGCCGCTGGACGAGGCTCTGGCCCGCGCCGTCGTCGACCTGTCCGGCCGACCCTGCGCCGTCGTCGAGCTGGGGCTGACCCGTGAATCCATAGGCGCTCTCGCCTGCGAGAACATACCGCACATCGTGACGAGCCTGGCCAACGCTGCCATGGCGACGATACACCTGGACGTGCTTCGCGGCTCCAACGACCACCACCGAGCGGAGGCCGCGTTCAAGGCGCTCGCCCTGGCGCTCCGCGAGTCCATCGCCGTAGACGATTCCAAGGGATCGGCAGTTCCGAGCGCCAAGGGCGTCCTGGGTACCGGGGACGGCGCGTCGTGAGCGGCCCTGAAGTCGTCGTCGTGGATACAGGCAGGTCAAACGCCGCCAGCCTCATGGCCGCCCTGGAGCGGGCCGGCGCGCGCGCTCGACTAACCGTAGATCCGGCGGAAGTCCGTGGCGCCGCGTTCGCGGTGCTGCCCGGCGTAGGCGCCTTCGGCGCGGTGGCCGAACGCCTGCGGGCGATGGGCATGGACGCGGCGCTCCGCGAGCGGGTGGAGCGCCATGCGCCAACCCTGGGCGCCTGCCTGGGCATGCAACTTTTTTTTGAAACCAGCGAGGAGTCTCCCGGCGCCCGCGGCATAGCCGCTATTCCCGGCGCGATAACCGCGTACGGCCAGAACGTACGCTCGCCGCAGTTCGGCTGGAACCGCGTCTCGTTGCCCCGCGCCGACACAGGCATCAGGTCCGGAACCACCGCCAGCGGCGGCGCGGCGGCCTTCGCGTACTTCGCCAACTCCTTCAAGCTCGACACGGCGCC
>CAZNCK010000063.1:0-21180 GCA_964571545.1 uncultured Treponemataceae bacterium
TGCGAGTCTAAAATTTCAAAGAGCCTCTTGGCTATCCACGGCGTGGTTCGCGTCGAGGCTCGCGTCAATGGCGGAACCGTAGTCGTCGAGTTCGACGATGCGCGCGTCGATCAGGCGGCGATCAAGGCGGCGATAGAGAACGCGGGATATGCCGTCAGGGAGAGGAAGGACGCCGGTACTATCGTAGCGCTCGGCGTAGGCCTGTTGCTCGCCGCCGCGTACCTAACGGCAACCGCGGGCGGGCTATTCAACGCATTGCCCGCGGTAGACGCTTCGATGGGTTACGCCATGCTCTTCGTCGTCGGACTCCTCACCTCAATCCATTGCGTCGCCATGTGCGGCGGAATAGCACTCTCGCAGAGCATACGCCCTCTGGAAACCGGTCCGGCCGCGGCTACGGAGAACGCTTTCACGCGGTTCAAGCCCGGACTCATGTACAACGCGGGGCGAATAACGTCCTACACGGTAATCGGCGGCATCGCCGGAGCTCTCGGCGCCGCGTTCAGTTTTTCCCCGACGGTCAAGGGCATCATCACGGGCGCGGCCGGCGCTTTCATGGTAATCCTGGGGCTCGGAATGCTGGGCATCCTGAAGAACCTGCCCAGGCTGGGCAGCATCGTGCCAAGTCGCGTTCGTGAATCAGGTTCCTTCCTCGCGGCGCGTTTCCGGAGCAAGGGCCCGTTCGCGGTAGGCCTCCTCAACGGGCTCATGCCCTGCGGGCCGCTCCAGACAATGCAACTCTACGCACTCGGAACAGGCAGCATGATTTCAGGCGCCCTTTCGATGTTAGTCTTTTCGGCGGGAACGGTACCGCTCATGCTGGTATTCAGTCTGACGGCAGCATTCCTTCCCAGAAAATTCCTTCCCGTAATGGTTAGGGCAAGCGCGGTGCTGGTCGTGTTCCTCGGAGTCGTCACCTTCGGCCGCGCCGCCTCGCTTGCCGGATTGGCGCTGCCAAGCCTGCAGGCTTCAGGATTGTCGGCGCGGTCGCCGGTAGCCAGCCGGTCCGCGCGACAGCTCCCCGTCTTTCAGGTCGCCGATCGCGTTCCGGTTAAGGCGGACCGCGTGACAGCGACTATTGAAGGCGGCATCCAGTCAGTGGTCACCGAATTCAAGAGTAGCTCCTACGTGCCGTTTACCGTACAAGCTGGTGTGCCGCTCAGGTGGACGATACGCATCAAGGCGGAGGATCTGAACGGCTGCAACAATCCTGTGGTCATACCCGCCTACGGCATAAAGAAGACGCTGGTCGCCGGCGACAACCTGATAGAGTTCACCCCCTTGAAGGAGGGAACCATAGCCTACTCTTGTTGGATGGGCATGATCAGGAGCAGAATTACCGTCGTCCGCGACCTAGGGACAAAAACGACAGCCCAGTTAGACAAAATAGAGCCGTTCGAATTGCCCGGGGAAGGCCTGGGGCTCGGAAGCTGTTGCACCGCGCCGATTGCCTCCTTGCGGCAAGATGGCGCATCGACGCCCTAAATGATTGAACATCGGGACAGGGAACTACACGCGACGATTCAGTCGCGGATTCGATACGATACGATCGGCACAAGCCGGATCGATAAAGGAGAGTCTATGAAACGCATTGGATTCATCATGGGAGCCGCCGCCGTTGTGGCGCTCGCCGTCACCCTCGCCGGCTGCGGAGCCACCGACGTCGTAGCCAAGGTCGCCAATACTTCGTTCAAGGCCATCGCTGACGCCGCTGGAAGCAGGGTTCAGTGGGTAGAGGAAGATGCCGCCTGGGCATTGGCCTCAAGCTCCGGCGACGAGATTCTCTTCTCGTCGGATTTCGCGCGCAACTCGATTGCCGGCGGCATGGCCGACATGGACAAACCGGACATCGAGTTCGAGTTCGACGCCGTCCCCTTCCTCGCCGCGGGACTCGATATCGAGAAACTCCCGGCGGTCGAAGGCATCAAATACGAGCTTGAAGACAACACCTTCATGCTTCACTTCGAACTGGGTAGCGACGCCTTCGCGGCCGGCGCTAAGACCTCCCTCGAGGCCACCTTCGCCGAGGTCGTGAGGACCCAGCGCAGTCGCATAGGCTACCACGAGAAGCTTGACCACTACGGCATAGCGCTAGGAAACGGCAATATGTTCGAATGGGCCAAGGACATGGCCAAGAACGACAAGGATATCGTCTGGGTCCTCAACCCCGAACCCTTCATCGCCGCCGGCGTCGACCCCGCAAAAATTCAGGGTTGGGTGTTCGCAAAGGTTGAAATGAAGAACGACAAGAACGAGACTGTATTCGTAGACAAGCTGCTGAAACCGTTCAACCTCTAGAACCGTACCGTCGAGCATTTGCGGCCGCCGTAGCACAAGCCCAGTGAGCCAATGAGAACCTGTATCAAGGAGGAATTGTTATGAAACGCAACTTCATGTTCGTCGTTTTGCTTATCTCCGCGGCGGCCCTGTTCGCCCAGGATATAAGCCTGCCGCGTCCCGGCACCAAAGCCGGAGTCGACCTTCTCAATGCCATCCAGAACCGCAGGGCTTCCAAGACCTTTGTCAAGAAAGCCATACCGCTTGCTGACCTGTCGACGATACTCTGGGCTGGCCTTGGGCCCCGAGGCACGGACGCGGTATCAAGCGCTACGAAATCCGGCAGGACGATATCCTTCTCGGGTGACAACCCGTACATCAACGTGTATGTTCTTACCGACAAGGGCACATGGAAGTATGTCCCCGAGTCGGGCAGCCTCAAGTCCATCGGCACCACGGACGCCCGCGCACTCGTTTCCAGGGCAGCCGTTCAGGACGCCGCGTTCATGTTGCTCTTTACCGTGGACAATTCGCTGACGCCATCCTTCCTGAAGGCCAATCCTGCCCTGTTCCAGCAGATGGCCCATTCCACAGCTGGATTCTCGGCACAGAACATGGCGCTGACGGCCTCGGCGCTGAAGCTCGCTACGGTGGTGCAGTATACGCTCGCGCCCGCCGAAGCCGTGAAGGCCGCGGCGCTCGGAAAGGATGAGTTGCCACTCTTCATCATGCAGGGTGGCTACACGGAATAGCGCCTGTCGGGTGCGTCTGTTTGCTGTACTATGCAACAGGCGCATCCTGAGCGTAGATTCCATGTAACAGAGGTGCAGCATGTCGCAGTCGGTCCTGGTCGTTGATGACGAGCCAAAGATAGTAGCGCTGGTCAAACGATACCTTGAAGCGTCGAGCTTCAGGGTCATCCAGGCGTTCAACGGAAAGGACGCCCTCCTGGCGATCCGGGCCGGCCATCCCGACTGCGTCATCCTCGATATCAACATGCCTGACATGGACGGACTGGCCGTAGCCCGTGAACTCCGGAAAAATTCCACGGTACCTATCATTTTCCTTTCCGCGCTCGCCGAGGAACTCGACAGGGTCGTCGGGCTGGAACTCGGCGCCGATGATTATGTCACAAAACCGTTCAGCCCCCGGGAACTCGTCGCACGCGTCAAGGCGGTACTCCGCCGAACGGCGCCGAAAGCCGCTGACCCGGAAGAGTCGGTCGGGGAGCATATTGTCCGGGGTCGCCTGGACCTGAACCTGGTGGAGCGTACGCTGACGATAAAAGGCCAGCCGCGCCACCTGACATCGGTACAATTAGACATACTCGCGCTCATGATGCGTAGGCCAGGAAAGGTGTGGAGCAGGATGGAAATCCTCGAGCGGAGTTCGGGCCCGGCGCATGAAGGCTACGACAGGACCATCGACGCCCACATCAAGAACATCCGCAAAGCCATAGGCGACGACAGCGAGGCTCCCCGCTATCTGGAGACCGTGCGGGGAGCGGGCTACCGCTTCATGGACCAGGACGATGAAGCTTAAGTACAAGCTGTCGATCCTATTCCTTTTAATCATCTCCCTCACGACGCTGACAACGCTGGCCCTGGTGCGGCGCTCGACGGAGAGCATGTTCCGATCTTTCGTGTTCGAGGGCGACGCGGAAAAAGCCCGGTCATATGCAACCATACTGGCGGAATACCGCCTCAAGCAAGGCGCCTGGGACGGAATCCAGGCCTTCATCGAAGAGTTGCCAGACCTCTTCTCCCGTGTGATCGACGCGAAAATCTACGGTGAAGACGGCTGGATTCCCATCGCTGGTTATCCGACGGGATCACTCCGCCCGCTGCTGGCAGACCGAGTCGTGGTGGTCGACGAGCGCGGCGTCATCGTCGCCGATACGGCGAACGTGATACTGGGAACGATGCATCCGTCGAGGCACCTCGAGCACGGCATTCCTATTCTGGTCGAGTCGGAACGAAAAGGAACCGTGCTCGTCGGCTCCATGATCGATTCATCGCTGGCGGGCGTCGATGAACGATTCCTCGATTCGGTGATCCGCTCCCTGCTCTGGTCCACCGGAGTATCGGCTGCCATAGCCCTAGTCTTAGGGTTAATTTTCGCCGCAAGGATAACGAGACCCCTTGGCGCCCTGGCCTCGGCGGCGAAAAACCTAGCGTCAGGCGGTTCTTCTGTCCCTGTGCCCGTGGCCGGACGCGATGAGCTGGCGGACCTCTCCGGTTCATTCAACGAAATGACCGCCGAGATCAGAAGACTAGACGCGGCAAAAAAACAGGTAATAGCGGATTCGGCCCACGAACTGCGAACCCCTGTCACCCTCATACAGGGAATGGTAGAAGGCATGATAGACGGCGTATTCCCCCGCGACATCCAGACCCTGGAGTCGGTACACGAGGAGACGGTGCGCCTCTCCCGCCTCATCGATACGCTCCGCGAGCTGGAGATCATTGAATCCGGAGAACTCAGGCTTTCCTTCGAAGGCGTAGACCTCAGGCTGGCGATTAGGAAGGCCTCATCGCTCTTCGCCCCCGCCGCAACGGCACAGGCTATCCGGCTCGTGGCCGAGGACGACGGCCAGGAGGCTCCCGTAGCCCGGGGCGACAGCCTGAGGCTCGGCGAAGTGTTGTACAACCTCATCGCCAACGCGATCAAGTATACCCCCGGCGGAGGAACGGTCCGCCTGAGGGAAAATTTGGCCGACGATGGATTCGTCTCGTTCAGCGTCGACGATTCCGGCCCCGGCATAGCGCCGGAAGAGCGAGACCGCGTCTTCTCGCGATTCTACAGGATAGACAAGTCCCGCGCCGCCGCGACGGGCGGCAGAGGGCTGGGGCTCGCGATCGCCTCGGAAATCGTCAAGGCCCACGGCGGAAGCATCATCGTATCCGATTCCGACCTCGGCGGCGCCAGCTTCACCGTACGGCTGCCGCGCTTCTCCTCCTGAGCGGAGCCGAGTGTATTGACTCTCCTTCAGCGACTAGCGCTGCTGAATGAAGGTAGGCTAGATTGAAGCCATGCATGCCTCATTGTTCCTTGCTCTAACCGCGGCGGCTCTTTTCGGTGCGGCCACGCCTCTCAGCAAAGCCCTCCTTGGAAGCATCAATCCCTTTATGCTCGCTGGCCTGCTCTACCTTGGCGCGGGGATAATGCTGGCACCGCAGACCCTTCGCAGCGGCTTCCGGAGAAAGATCCAGTCGCTCGACCGGAAAAATATCCGCTACGTCGTCGGGTCGATCATCTGCGGCGGCATGCTCGGGCCGGTCCTACTCCTGTTCGGCTTGAAACTGGCCAAATCGGCTTCGGTGTCCCTGTGGCTCAACCTGGAGCTCGTAGCCACGGCGATCCTGGGGCATTTCTTCTTCAGGGACCGCATGACACCCAGGAGCGCCCTTGCGACTCTGGGCATCCTCGGAGCAGCCATGCTGCTTTCCTTCGAGGGAGGCTCGACCGGCATAGCCGGGGGCCTCCTGGTAGGGGCCGCATGCATTTCCTGGGGATTCGACAACCACTTCACCGCATTGATCGACGGCCTCAATCCCGAGGAAAGCACCTTTATAAAAGGCATCGTGGCAGGTACAACCAATCTGGCCATAGGAATCGCCGTCTCGAAAGGTAGCGTCCTTGCTCTACCATCGCTCGCCGCCGCACTGGTCATCGGCGCTCTTTCCTACGGAGCGAGCATAGTGCTCTACATTTCCTCAGCCCAGGGACTAGGAGCATCCCGGGCACAACTCTTCTTCTCGTCCTCACCCCTCTTCGGACTCGTCATCGCCACGGTCCTGCTCGACGAATCATTCACGCCCGCACAGGGCCTCGCCCTCGCCATCATGCTCCTCTCGTACGCGATTCTCCTCTCTGAACGCCATGGGCACCGGCACGAGCATTCTGCCGCGGAGCATACGCATTGGCACCGGCATGGCGAAGACCATCACGACCATGCGCATGCTCGTTCAGGCCTCATGGCGCGGCTGTTCGGCCACAGCCATCCGCACCCGCATGCTGCCATAGAGCACGAGCATCGGCACGTCTCGGACATACATCACCGCCACGAGCATGCCTAGTTTGAAAAAATCAGCGCGTGAACAAATACAGGATCATTGACTGCAGAGGCACGCTCTCCACGGTGGCAAATCCAGTCTGCCGGGCCAGGTCCAGGACATACTCTTCCTTCAATCTGTGGGCAAGAGGCGGCCCCTTGGGTTCCTCGCGGTATGCCCGCTCGAGCACTGAGACCCGCCACCGGCATACCCGCCACGCTTCCTGGAGCGCCTGGAGCCTGTCGTCGGTTTCATGGAGCACGTGTCCCAGAAAAACGAGATCGAAGGACTGATCAGGGAACGGCAGGCTTTCCGCCGGCGCGACGATGAACTTGCCCTGCGGAACCGCTGAGCGCGCGGCGGCGAAGTACGCCTACAATCCCGCGAGCGTGAATTTCTGGATGCGCTTGTTCCGTTGGTCCGCCACGTACACGGGGCCGGCCGGGCCGATCGCTATTCTCGTGCAGTGGTCAAACTTGCCCGTAGCGATTCCATTTGAGCCCCGCGACACGAGGGGGCTTGCCTTCACGGCTGAAAACGATCACGCGATCATCCATTCGTCCGAGACCACACAGCGGCCAGCCTCGTCGATATCGATGAAGTGCTCAAAACTCAAGCCTACGAAACCTTCCTGGCTGAGCCCTAGTGTTCTCCTTGGTTTTCCGTCAGGTTCGAACACCAGCAGGCGACCTCTTGGGTTGACCCCGTCCTGGGGCGGGAACTGGGTAGCAACAAATATCGTACGGTCACCATCTACAGCCAAACTGGAAGTAGGCTGGTCGAGTCCCAAGTCTATTGCGCCGAGGAAGTCTCCATCGAGGCTGAAGCGCTGGATCTCATGCAAGCGCTGAAAGCTCACAAGGAGTTCATCAGCCCCCCTGAGTGCCATACCGGTGGGCGCCGCGTCGACTCCAAGGCCAGAACCCCAGGCCCGGATTAACCGTCGGTCAACCGAAAAGCGCTGTATCCGGTTGTTCGCCGGTTCCATGACATAGAACGATCCATCGGGGAGGAAGAGGATGTCCGCAAGGGTCTTGAATTTAATATTGGTCGATTCTCCCGGGAGTGGTGGATGGATGAATCTGAATTGTCCCGGCCCGGTACCCGGTTCACCCCAGACCTCGATGAAAGCGCCATCGGCATCGAAAATGAAGAATCGGCCGCTTGCCTCGGCTACCCAGACCTTGCCGTCGGGAGCGACGGCGACCGCACCGACATAACCCATCAGATTACCGTCTGTGCCTTTGGCCTCCCATTCGAAACGCGCCAACGGCTTGGCGCGGCAACCAAGGTGGAGCGTAGCTAAAATGAACCCGACGAAGACCAACCTCATCATTTTGCGCGAAACAATTTCACGGTTACCTCCCTCACTGGACCCGAAGGAGCCCCAGGGCTAGGTGCAAAAACGACGCCGGAATAAACGCTGGAAGCTCTACAGGCAACGCACGGCAATGAGCAGAAGTATAGTGTACGATCATATCATCTGCCATAAGTGAGGCTTTCACACGGCTGTTTGTGAGGCTTCAAGGCTCCCGGGCTATCGATTCGATTTCCGTCCGGCACTCCACGAGAGCCGCGAACACGGCAGGATCGAGGTGGGTCCCGGCGAGCCCAGCCATATGGCTGTAGGCCTTGTCAAAACTCCAGGCTTCTTTATAAGGACGCTTCGTTGTCAGGGCATCAAGAATATCAGCCGCGGCCACGATCCTGGCGGAAACAGGAATTTCTGTTTCCCTCTTACCAAATGGATAGCCGGAGCCATCCCAGCGCTCATGATGGCCACCGACTATATCAAGCGCCGTGCCGAATGGATGGCGCGGGAGATATCTCGACAATGACTCATCAAGCGAGCCTATTATCTGCAGGCCTATTTCCACATGCGTCTCGACGATCCGGCGTTCCTCCTTGTCCAGAGGGCCCGGCTTGAGGAGTACAACGTCAGGAATACCGACCTTGCCAATATCGTGGAGCGGCGAATACCACAGCAACTCCCGGCGTTCCCTTGGCCCCAGGTATTCATCATATCCCGGCCTGCCGACGAGACGCCGTGCCACCGCGGCAGAGTACAGGCTCATGCGGTTGATATGATCACCGGTCTCGTTGTCGCGATGTTCCATAGCCTTTACGAACGTTTTTGATGATTCAGCGAGCAACAACTGCACAAGATAATGATGGTACATCGGTCCCGCAAGTGATGCCCCGAAACGCTCGGCCACAGGAATGTGAAAACCTTGATATGCGTTTTTAGCATGTGCGTTGAGGAACAGGAAACCAATGCAGCGCTGTCCGAATATCAATGGGATGGTCAGGGATGACCGGAATCCTTCCTCGAGGATGAGGCCTGTCGTCTCCGACCCGGTTTCGTTATAATACTGTTCAAGATCACCTATGATCCGTACGCGGCATTCCCTGAAGACTGTCTGAAGGCTGGTTTTTGAAATCTGCATGGAATACCCTGGTCCAATCTTCGGTTCGTGGGCCGTCGTGACGGCTGTCTCGGCAACAACTTCTCCAAATTGGTCTACAAAGGCTACCGCGAGGCGTTCACAGGGAAGATACGGACCCAGCATGGGGAATAGAATTCGTAGAGTGGCTTCAAGATCGACTTGACGCTGGAGTATCGACAACAATTCGTTGTCAAAATCGAGCTCATGCAGTATCGCATTTGATCGATGCATGATCTCCCGCGTCTCCTTCCAGGTCTCCTTGTTTTCCTCCTGCAGTATTGAAGATCGTTTTGTAGCAGACCTGTCGAACGCGCCGAAAACCACATGCAATTGATCGAGGAGCTTTCTGAAGGCTTCCGAGAGAGAAACAATTCTTGTAATCAGGAATATCATCATGGCGGCCGCGACGGCAATGAGGACTGCCGCCTCGATCAGCCGGTGTTCCAGTGCGGTACTGGAATTGGTGCTCACGATTCTTGCCCTGTCGCGCAGAACCGTGCGAAGCTCGTCCCGGTTTGTCGCTGACAGCAAGGCGGATGCAACATCGCGATCAACCTGCGTGCTCTCGAGGATGGACAGCACTGCCGTGGCAACTGTGGATATTTCAATATCTGCCGGCGCGGAAAGGATCGAAACGATAGCCGCATTGATGGCCTGGGTCTCAAGCCTGACCTGGTGCCTCGAGTACGGAAGCAATATCGCCAGAATGCCAAGCCACACGGACAGCAAGGAAAGCAAGCACGCAATCACGATAGTGGATCGAGTGACTTTCCGGGACGTTTGCTCAAGACTTGGAAGATACTGTTCGCTACTTTTCTTCATCAATGAAGCTGACGGTCGGCTTTCGAGATTCATATCTGAAAAATAGCATACAACTTTCTGCGAGACAATATTTTTTTGAACCTGGATTGCCAGGTACAACTCCAGGACACCATGCGGGAGGCTCATGACTCAATTGACAGCATTTAGGAGCCCAGGCGACAATCCGCCCTTGATGTCGTAACCTCGAGAGATACGCGGAGGCCAACTTGACGAGAAAGGTCGAAGAAAAAGCGAAAAAAAAGATACGCGTCCGGCTTGGCTTCGCAATCGGGGCCGGCGCGGTCGCTCTGATCGTTGTCCTCATACTGAGCTACATCCTCATTGCACCTGGCTTCTATCGCACCTCCGCTGCAAACGTCGCTGAACCGATTGAATTTCCCCGCACAGCACCAGATGCGGCATTGCGGCTCCTCAGCGAGACTGAACTGGCCTACCTCGAGAGCCTCGGCCCCATCTATTTCTGCTGTGACCCGGACTGGGAGCCATATGAGAGACTGGACACAGAAGGCAACTACGTCGGCATCGCGGCCGACCTCGTGCGCCTCATCGCCGGGCGCTCGGGCGTGGATCTCCGGCTGCTCCCGGCACGCGACTGGGAAGCCAGCCTCGCCGCGTCCGCTCGGGGCGATTGTCTCGTGCTGGCATTCCTCAACCGCACCCCCGAGCGGGAACGATGGCTCATCTTTACCGACCCGTACTTCGAGGATACTACCGTCATCATCGCCCGCGAAGAGCACGAGTATATAGCGGACCTGTCCCGGCTCGACAACGTCACGGTGGCCCTGCCCCAAGGTACCAGCATCGAGGAACGGATCAGGCGGGACTATCCCAGGCTCACCGTCATCCTGACAGACAGCGAGCGATCGGCCATGGACGCCGTATCCGAGCGCGGGGCGGACCTGACGCTCCGCTCGCTCGCCGTAGCCGCCTACACGATACGAAAGGAAGGTTACTTCAACCTGAGAATAGCCGGACAGCTTGCCGATTACGACAACAGTTTCAGGATGGGCGTTTCAAAGGACTACCCTCTGTTGAGGGATATCCTGAACCGCGGCGTACGCACCATAACGCCCATGGACGTGCAGAGGACTATCAACGACCATATTCCCATCGTCGCTCAGACCGGATTCGACGCTCGCTTGTTCGCGGGACTCGCCTTCGTCGTCGTCGTTCTCGCCGCCGCCGCCGGGTTCTGGTATCGATACCTCAGGCGGTACAACAGTCATCTCCGCCTCATCATAGACACAATGCCCGCGTACATCTTCGCCAAGGACTCCAAGGGCCGATACATCCTGGCCAACAGCTCCATGGCGGCGTTCTACGGCCTGGAACCCAAAAATATGCTTGGCAAGACAGACACCGACCTTCAGGGAGATTCAGCGCCCGTACGCGAATACGAGGCGCAAGACCAGGCGGTGCTGGAATCGAAAGAACCGCTTTTTATAGCCAAGCATCCGGGCTATCGCTTTGACAAGAGCCCAGGCTGGTTTCAGACAACAAAGGTTCCATATCGACGCCCGTGGACAAAGGAACTGGCCCTGCTCGGCGTTACGGTCGACATCACGGAGCTCAAGAACACCGAGAAGGAGCTCGAGAAAAGCGAACAGCGCTATCGCCACCTCGCCCAGCACGATCAGTTGACGGGACTCCCCAATCGTGCCCTGTTCCTCGACAGACTCGCCCAGGCCTTGGCTTTATGCCGTCGTGAACACGTCGGCCTCGCGCTCATGTTCGTCGACCTCGACTGGTTCAAGGAAATCAACGACTCGCTGGGGCATGACGCGGGCGACCAACTCCTGCGCGAATCCGCTTCCAGAATGAGTTCCTGCATACGCGCATCCGATAACGTGGGGCGGATCGGCGGCGACGAATTCGTCGTATTCTTGCGGGGAATAGAAAACGCCCACGCGGCGGAACTCGGAGCCGAAAAGCTCCGCGCCGCCTTGGAGGCACCTTTCTTGCTGGCGGGCCGCGAGGCCCGGGTCTCGGCTAGCATAGGCATAGCACTGTTCCCCGAGCACAGCTCCGACGGCGACGAGCTGGCTCATCGCGCAGACGCGGCGATGTACCGTTCTAAGGCTCAAGGCCGCAACCGCTTCAGCATCTACGACCCCGCCCTCGATGAGCATGACAGCCTTAATACCCCGCGTAACGGTATCACTAGTTCAGACTGATCAAGCCAAGCCCGACCAAAGAAAGGCCTAGGCCAATACCCCTGACGAGGCTGATACGCTCCTTGAATACTATTCTGGCCATCAGAACGGTAGGCACGGGATACAGAGATACGATTATTGCCACAATTGAAAGCATCCCTGAACTGGAAGCAAGCACAAAAAGGATATTGGCGACCATATCCAGAATGCCCGCAAAAATTGCAGGCATGAGACCGCCCTTGCGTATAACCAGCGACTCTCGCTTGGCCAGCATGACAATAAGCGCCATGGATATCGAGGCCGTGCGGGCAGCCACTAGCGGCCAAAATCCAGAATGCACGCCTGGGCGCGAAAGAGCCACATAGAAGAGCCCAAAACCTATACCTGCTACAAAACCGTGAAGCAAGGAAGATTTGGTACGCTGCTTGTCGATTCCAGTGCTTGAGGAACTTGAGGAGAGCAGTAGTATGGAAGGCACACAAAGCCCTATTCCGATGAATGCCAGAATTCCGGGCTGCTCACCAAGAAACAATCCCACAGCCAGGGGAAGGACCGAGCTCACCAAGGCAGCAGTCGGTGAAACGATAGCGACAACTCCTCTGGCTATGCCGCGATAGAGCGTGACAATCCCGAAGGCCCCGGCAAGGCCTCCGACGAGCCCCCATACAAGATCAGCGCTGCCTGGCGGGCCTGGCCACATAACTATCAAGGCTAGCGCTGCCGTGGCCAGCCCAAAAGCCTGCGATACGACCAGGACAGGGATCACCTTGCTCTTGCTGGTAGCGTAACCACCGGAGAAGTCCCCTAAACCATAGAACATGGCCGAAGCGATCGCGAAAAACAGGAACATCCTCACCCTCCGTTACTATCGTTACACGGTTTCAGCGCTGACACGAGGCATGGCGGCTCGTGACTCTTCGATCCGTAGCATTTGTATGTAAACCATATCAAAATCTATAATATTAGTACAATGAATACTTTTAATGCATGATTAGCTGTGTTAATATATAACATGATCGATTATCGATTGCTCGAAGCGCTTGCGGCCGTTCTTGACGAAGGCGGATTCGACCGCGCCGCCACCTATCTGGGCATCACGCAACCAGCGGTATCGCAGCGAATCCGCTCACTTGAGGATGAGATGAGCAGAATCCTCATACTGCGCGAGACTCCGCCACGAGCCACCGCCGCGGGGGAACGCCTCCTCCGCCACTACCGCCAGGTGGCAGGACTAGAAGAGGAGACCATAGCCGACCTCGGCATCAGCGAGGAAGCGGAGTTTCGCCATCTCCCCATCGCCGTGAACGCCGACTCCATTTCAGTATGGTTTCTCGACGCCATCTCACCTTTTCTGCTTGAGAACAGGATCACGCTCGAGATTTTCGTCGACGATCAGGAAAAAACCATCAGGTTCCTGAAAGCCGGGACCGTGGTTGGATGCATCGCGTCAGAAAAGTTGAATGTGCAGGGCTTCAACTCCACGAAAATCGGCGCGATTCGCTACCGGCTGGTTGCCGCTTCGGATTTTTCTCAACGATGGTTCCCGAACGGCTTTGACCGAGTCTCAGCGGCGGGAACGCCCGTCATTCATTTCAATCGTGATGACCAGCTTCAATACCGCGCCTTATCCCAGGTATTCGGCTCGCCTCAATTATCCCCTCCAGCCCACTACATACCCTCCGCTGAGAAGCTCGCCGAGGCGGTGCTGCGCGGGTTGGGCTATGCGATGATGCCGGAAGTACAAGCGGCAACAGAGATACAGAAGGGAAGGCTCGTTGAGCTCGATCCGCGAGGAAGACTTGAAACTCCGCTTTTCTGGTATAGCTGGAATCGGCCGTCCGAGCTGCTTGAGCGTTTATCGGAGACAATCCTCACCCAAGGCAAACGGATCTTAGGCTAGCCCTTGAAGGGTACCTCAATCCCATGATGCCGCACCGAACTGCCTCTGCACCCTTCTGCTCGATTCTTCCCTCATAGGGCATTTCTTTGGTATATACCCGATGGGGTATTATTTTAAGATAAACCCTATCGGGTGTTTTACCCGCAGTAATGAGGAAGTTCCAGGAAATACCTGATCTCAACCCCGTCCATCTCTCCCATGCTTTTCGGAGCGTTCGCAAGGCCCGAGGCTTGACCCAGGACAGTATGGGCAAGCTGGAGGACTCTTCCCCAAGACCATCTCGGCACTGGAGAATCATCCGGGTTCCACTACCATAGATAGCCTCATCAGCCGTCTCTCCGCCCTCGCAGAGGCTGGATACACGTATCATGGAGACGTGGTGTCCTCCTACTTCGAGCATATGCTCCCGGATTCAAGCGACATCCGACAGAGGATCAGGAACCAGTACAGAGCGGCCCCCCTTTCGTCCTTCGACCTGTTAGTTGAGATCGGAAGGAATTGCGTCGGAGCGATCCAGCTTCTCCCCGAGAACACGGCATGATGGCTCTCCGAGTGCGGCTTCCCACGCGTTCAAGGCGCCAGAGAGCGTACCGTGACGATCCCTCGTGAGTATGGCGAGTAGCCCTAAACCTGGCTCTTCCGAAGGGCCTGCGGACTCCGGGACCTGTCTAACACGCGAGGCTTCCAGAAGCGTACCAAGCTTGCGACGAAACCGCGCGCAACAAGACGTTCGATGATTTTGGTAGCCTTGAGGCGTCTCTAATATGTGGAACCTCGTTACTTAGATACATCCTTTGGCGAGAGTGTTTTTCAGCAAACCGCTTTAGCCAAGAAGCGAGCCAGGTGGGGATCCGCCTTAGTTGTATGGTTGAGTAGCCAATCGACAATCAGGATGCGGACCCGGAACGCGACATAGACACCTCCGTGCCCACCCGCCTCGAGTTCACGGACCAAGTCTGCGAAGACCAGCGCGAACCGGTCATGTTGAGCCTTATGATCATCAAAAAATGTATATGCGCACGACTTCATGAGACCTTCCTCGGTACGGAAATGTACATCCACATATTTACCGAGAAACTCGATCACTGAACCAATACGGCTGAAGTCTTCGGCATCGATCATGCGCATCAGGATCGCGACTGATTCGAAGAGTTTCTTGTGGTGGAGGTCGATGGTCTCGTGCCCGACAGAGAACTCTGGTCCCCATACCGGGTAGACGTTCATCTCTGCGGCCCGTTCGAGAAACCCGGTCCGTTCAAACTCGGCACAACGTCGTAAATACTCGAGGCTTGCACCATCGTCCGGCAACATGGCGGCGCAACGATCGAAGAGAAGATGAGCCTCGCCTACCCTTCCATAATGGTACCAGGCGACAGCCCGGTCGAAATCAGGATGCAGGCGCTTCTTTGTTTCCCGCCGCGTTTCCGTATCACCATCGTAGGCCTCATACACGGATAACGGAATTCTCTTACCGCGAGCGACGATTCGGTCGAGGAAGCGGAGATCAAAGGACTCAAGGTTCTTGAGTCTGGCATACGTTTGCTCACTGAGTATGATGTCAACACCATACGTTTTCGTCATTGCTTCAAGGCGCGCTGCCACGTTGACCGTATCGCCGATGACGGTAATGTCTATGCGGTGGGAGCTACCTACTGCGGCAAAAGCGACTATGCCGGTGTTCATGCCAATTCCGGCTTTGAGCGGCGGCAGGCCCCCCGCAATGCGGGCTCGGTTCAACCCATCGACGGCTTTGACTATTTCAGTGCAGCATCGAACCGCACGGTCAACAGGTCCAATGAAGACAGCCAGTGCCGCATCGCCGATATACTTGTCAATGAAGCCATTATGCTCCGCGATCAGAGGCTCTATAGTACCGTACCAATCGTTAAGGAACCGGACTACTCCTTCTGGCGTCAGTTCTTCCGAAAGCGTTGTGAAGTTTCTAAGGTCGATGAACGCGATGGTGGCTACCGCCTCCGCGATGTCACCCGCGCGAACATCCCGTGCGTCGCTCCTTCCGAGCAACCGGAGAGCGGCTTCCGGTACAAATCGGGTATATGTAATATCATAGCTCTCATGCATGGCTACCATCTTTCATCTTGCCATTGGCGTTGCTATCTAGATCAGCGAGGCAACTGGCGATATTGCTCGACAGTGTATCCAGCTCCTCAATCATCAATCGCTCTTGCTCGTCGTCTGTCACCTTGCTCTCTTTGATCATTTTTGCAGCCACTACATGCAAGCGATCATGATTCTTCTGGAGCTTATCAACATCGATACGGCCCTCAAGAGCCGCAATTCCGCCATCGCGATACAACCACAGGCCGAGGTCACACGCATGAGAATCAGCGACCACCGCAGGATCGAGATGAAGCGCTCCTGATTTATGCAGGAGAACCTTAGAAACCCATTGCTTGTGCTGGAGACGTGCGGTGGCGGTATCAAGTTCGCCGTACTTGATCATGTCGCTCGAACCATGGGAGATGATTCCCGATAGCGTCCTTATGATCGTGTCAGCGGACTTGCCGCCATTAGCGTTCAACTTTGACGCTTCCAGGAGTTGAAGGTTCAGCTGGATGAGACCGGCATCAAGCGTTTTAATAGCCTCCTCCGTGGTTGTAGCGCTAATTTTCGTGGCTGTTATACCGTTCCGGATAGATATCACCGCCGAGGAAATATCCTTGGAGCCAGCCTCGATTTCGTCGGTCGCCGCTTTCGTATGGCCGACTGCAATGACGATCTCAGCGGCACCGCCAGATAGTTCAGTGATCGCTGACGCGATCTCATCAAAGGAAGCAAGCGTACTACCTACGATAGCATCTATCTGGGTGAACGACTGAGCCCCTTTGTTTCCAGCTTCATGCGCGTCAAAAATCGCGTCGTCTATTGATACAAGCAAGGCATCTATCGCGGAAGCCTTCTCTCCGGCTGTATTTGCCAGTTTCCTGATTTCGTCCGCTACGACCGCAAAGCCACGCCCCGCATTACCTGCATGAGCAGCTTCGATGGCGGCATTCATGGCTAGTAGATTGGTTCTCTCAGAAATATCATGAATCGCATGGACCATTTCAGCCATCTGCGCAGCCCGTTTGGCAAACTCATCGATTACCATGGAGATGCTCGCCGCTGTATTCGCACTCTCGCGGGATTTGCTGGCTAGATCATGATTCGCCTTTTTGCGGTCGGCTATGACTCGAGCAATACTGGCGACGGAAGCGGACATCTGTTCAAGTGCGGCGGAGGACTGGACCACAACCGCGGACTGTCGGGACGCAAGAACCGCGAGGCTGGAGGCGCTCGCGCCGAGTTCTTCCGCGGCGCTCGCGGACTCCTCGATTTCCTGAGTCAATAGGAGCCCCGCCTTGGTTATGTTCGAAGAACCGCTTTTAATCTCGGTAATGGATCGTAGAACTTCTTCTAGTTTCCCCGATAGGCCCGCTGCTGTTGAGCGCGAAGTGTCGGCCAAATGACGTGTATCTGAAACCATTTTCCCTAGGAGCGCGTCTGCGGGCAGATCGCCTAGCATTATTGCTTCCAGGCGTTGGCGCATAAAAGCATCATGATGTCGAGTTCGAACGATTAAAACTGTCACTACGATGATACAAAGGAGAATGCAACCAATTAAATAAATAATGCTGGTTATCAAGAATGTTCCTCCGATTTTTCTGTATCTTTGATATTGTATATCACGAAAATGCTATTGTCATTGTAATATTGAATAAGTAAAGAAAACAACAATGGTTCCTCAAACCTTGTTCCCAGACGAAAATAGCCTCGGCCAATGCGTTGACCTGCCATCATCCACAGTTTATCTATAGCGGACCCACAGGGCTGGACAATGACGTAAGCTTGTCGGCTTGCTGTTGTGAAGAGGCCTGAAGTTGGGAGAACGCACGAGGAACCACTACACCAAGGAGTTTGAGTTCAAGGTCCATCAGACCCTGATCAGCAACTGAAAACGACAGCTGATGGAACAAGGAGACTGAACTCAACCCGCGGTTGCCGCGGCGGATCGACGAGATCAACGTCGAGAACCCCACCTGGGGTAGCCGAATGCTTCGCGACCGGCTGGCTCTGGAAGGGGACTCGGTCAACCGTACACGAATCAAACGCCTGATGGCCATCCTGTGGATCAAGACCATCTACACTGCCAGGAACCTTTCCAAGCGCAACCAGGGAAACAAGGTCTATCACTATCTGCAACGAGGGCTTGCTATCAACCGGCCTAACCAGGTCTGGAGCACGGACATCACCTACATCCGATTGCACCGAGGGTGGACTTATCTGGTGGCTGGACTGGACTGGAGTACCCGCGCCGCCCTAAGCTGGCGCCTGTCAAACACCTGTGACCGGTTCTTCTGCATCGAGGCCGTGGAAGAGGCCCTCCTGGTCTATGGTGCGCCAGAGATATTCAACACCGATCAATGTGCCACCTTCACGAGCTCGGACTTCACCACAGTCCTCTTGAACGCGGGGGCAAGATCAGCATGGGTGGAAAAGGGGCTCGCTCTGCAAATTCATTCACAAATACAACACCGAGAGGCCTCATACGGCCTGCGCCGGGCAACCGCCACTGACGACTTACATCTCAAGTTTTGAGGTCAAAGTCCCCGCTTAAGCAAGCTCAGAAAGGGCATACTCTATATGTTGACAACGGGGTCCACTATAGAATTCCCCCCGCGGTCCTGCCCGCACGTTGGCGCGCGGGGTCTCTAGCAAAAGAAAAGGTCGTCCCGAAGGGCCTCACATACAGGGGGGTACCCCCTCGATCGTCGGGGTACCGCCGATCTCACCCCTGCAGTCCTGCGCACTGCTCGGACTGCATCCCCCGCGCGGATTTGGCTTCTACTCGCGGCCATCGTGGCCGCTCGCTCCAGCCCGCCTCCGGCTCTTCTCGGCGCGTCCTGCGCCTCGCCCTCGCTAGCTCGGGCCAGAGCCTACGGTTCAAATCCGCGAGGGGGTCTATCGCAAAAGAAAAGGTCGTCCCGAAGGACGACCTTTTCTTTTGCTCCCCCGCGCGGATTTGAACCACGGACCCAGTGGTTAACAGTGGCTCGGGAGCGCTTTCATCAAGTTTCACCTAGTAATTGGCAATGCCCTTATTCATTATTATACAATGTTTTAGCATCATTGTCAATTTCACCTAGTTGCACCTGTTTTCACCTCGTATGGACGCAAATTTAGAAATCTACGTCCAATTTGCGTCCAGTTATAATATGATTACATGACGCACTATCAAATGTACGAGAGCTAATTACAGGAAAAAGAGACCGAGCTACGTGCAGTTGAATAGAAACACAAGAAAGGTTCAATCCACCTTATCACCCGGACAAATATGTGTTGAAAGAAGGGCTCATCATACACCTTCCATTTAGTATCAAGGATAGCTATAGGCAATTCACCCTTAGTCACAAATATGTCTGGTATCGTCTTGAAACGATACATGTCCTCAATTGAAAGAAGCCACGAAAGCGGACCTTGGCATTGAACTGAATATCCTGTAGGGCTAAGGATATTGGACACCTCGATGGCCACATAGCGCTCGAAGAGCTTTGACATATTAAAAAGTATACAGATCGAGTCATTCTTTCCGGAATATATATTTGGGTATTCCCCATTGATAAACCAGCGAGCTTGAGAAAGAGCAGATTTCCAGATTGCATATCGGCGATCTTCTTCGAGCCCCGCCCAACGTAGCATAGATACCGGTACATCAGAAACATCGATAAAAAGATCAAGTAGGGATTCCAGAGAAATACGTGTCCTGTGTGATCCCACGTGACGGCTAGCGATTATTAACGCAGCCTTTAGAACTTGGTTAAGCATATTGTCTTCCTGAAACTCTTCGAAGTCACAGAAGATCTTCTCTGGATGACAGATATTATGTCGTAGCTGATGGCTCACGCATATCTTGCCCCGAAGTGTTCGAAGGTTGTCTGAATGCATCGTATAGGCATGAGGTAATCCCCGTCGGGCAGAGTCGCGGATTGTCCTACAGAATAGCTTAATAAGAATATCAAGGATGCAAGTATCTTGCATTGAAGCCTGGGTATCTTCACCAACTGAAATCGGCAAGCTAGAGACGATCCGTAGCATCCTTATAAATAACAATCGATCGATCGACGGATCTTCCTCCTTGGTTATCTTAGGAAGAATGTCAAAATAGTCTGTGCCAAGCTTAATGGTCCCACAAAATCCAGCGAAGCGTACCCTATCCCTTCCCCATTCGAGTACACCCCTTGCCCAAGTACGCTCCATCGAAGCAAGGGTACAAACCTGGGCATTGGAAAGATTGACCGGATAGCCTGACTCGGGCTGTGTACCAAGCCAGTCATATTCCCGGACAACTACTCTCTTCATAAGCTATAGATCTTACGGTAAGCCCATGGGGAAAGCCTGCCTTCAAAGAGAGCAGGGTTTACCTGATACTCCCAAGGATCTTCTTGGTCTGACGATCCAAAACCGAAGACATTGGAATGCGCTAGCTTCTTGGATATAATGAAATGATAATCCTTGTCTTCAACTCCGTCTAACGCCGCCCTAACTTTATCGGGATAGTGTTTCCTCTGCTCAGGGTGATCGCCCAAGATAAGGCGTATCTTCTCCCAGTCAGCGTAGAAATACTCTTGTAGTAAAGGAATGATCTTCTTAGCAAAGGCCACATGAAGATCCTGCATACTGCGTACTTTTGTTAGGCATGCGTGACCTATCATGAGATCGCGCCCCAGGTAATAATTAATGCGCTTATTAATAGTCCGAAGGAGCTCCGGAAGCTGTAAGGGTTCACCGTCATCAGTCTCGATCCACCCTCGACCATCACTGCCCTTGATGATGTCCGGGTCAGGAACAACCTCTTCGAAATCGAAGCGCCGCCGCAAAGCCATATCAAGAAGTGCGATGCTTCTATCGGCTGTGTTCATGGTCCCGATAATATGAACGTTTGTTGGTACGCCAAAGAGAGCCCCAGAGTATGGAAGCGTGACTTCGATGCCTGTGTCTCCCAGAAGTCGCTTGCCCTCATTATCATATCGAACACGCTTGTCACCTTCAACAAGGGTGATCAACTCGCCAAATATTCTAGATATATTACCACGATTGATCTCATCGATAAAGACCGCATAGTGATTCATTGGATCTAGCTGAGCCCTGCGACATACTCGCAGAAACGTTCCTGGAACAACCTCATAGCGGATAACTCCATCTTCAGAAATGGGGCGAAGACCTTCTACGAACTCTTCATAGCCGTAAGACTGGTGAAAAGTGACAAACTCATACCGCTTGATCTCGGAACCATTTGTCGACCCTCTGGAGAGCGCGTCGATACGTTCAGAAAGATCTTCATCCTTTGTCTTCCAATCAGACACGAGGAATCAGGTCGAATCGTGGTTCTTGTCGAAGATGAAGGGCTCATTATGTCGGGCGTAAGCGACTGTCGTTGACTCAGGAGTGGTATGCGTCATGAGATTGCTCCAAGTCGAGTAGATGTGTCGTTCACCTTGTAGGCAATATTGCAGCCAAGCAAACCC